>JBDNIL010000183.1:0-16545 GCA_041688355.1 Verrucomicrobiales bacterium
ATTTCGAGAGATCTGCTCGGAATTTTTCCACAATTTCCATTCTACGCTCCCTATGAGGGGCATTTCAATGACTAGACTCACGCTGGACCCTCCGCTTGGCGGCCTTGTCCGCTTTCACCGAAAGCGGGCTCGGCTTTCGCAAGTCGAACTGGCAACGATGGCCGGGGTCAGCCGGAAAGTCGTTCAGGACCTTGAGGCCGGGCGTGACGCTGTGAGTTGGAGGCACGTCCTCGACGTGCTCGAGGTCTTGAATGTGCGGCTCAGGCCCGAAGGGCCGCTAGTCGGGGAATGGTTGGCGCAAAGCGAACCCGGCACCCCGGCTGAGGAGGCATGAGGAGGTAACCGATGAGCGGAACCCCCACCCATCGCCGCGCCGCCGTTTACCAGCAGGGAGACTTCGCCGGAACTTTTGAGGAGCCCGGGCCGGGCACCTGGCATTTTACCTACCGCGTCGGCTACACGGGTCTGCCCATTTCTCTGAATCTCCCGGTCCGCCTCGATCCCTACGAGTTCGACCACTTTCCTCCGGTCTTCGACGGTCTCCTCCCGGAGGGAATGCAACTCGAGGCGCTTCTCCGCAATCGCAAGATCGACCGCAGGGATACCTTTTCCCAACTGCTCGCGGTCGGGACCGACCTCGTCGGATCTCTCACCGTCGCGGTCCTGCCTGAGCATGATCACAGCGAGCAAGCCGAAACCTGATCCCCGTCCATGCCGGTTTGTCCCATCACGCTGAAGCACTTCGAAGCCCGGGAGGAGGAATCCGCCCTCTACTCACGGGAAGGTCTGCGACGACTTCATCCCCGTCTCATCACTCTCACCCCGCTCGCCTTCACGGTCGACGAGCAGGTTCAGGAGGCCGCCGCCCGCGCCGGAAAGATGTCCATCCAGGGAGTCCAACCCAAGCTCAGCGCTGTCCTCAAACCAGCCGGGAACCGCTTTGAAGTCGTTGATAGCGGCGGGCGCTTTATCCTGAAACCCTGCCCACCTGAATGGCGCGAAGTGCCGGCAAACGAGTCCCTCACGATGACCCTCGCCGCCATCAGCGGGATCGAGACGCCCGATCATGGTCTCGTCGCCGCCATCGACGGAACATGGACCTACTGGATCCGGCGCTTTGATCGCGAGGGGAGAAATCGCCGCCTTCCCCTGGAGGACTTTGCGCAGTTGCAGGACCTCACCCGCGACACCAAATACGATAGCTCGATGGAGCGCGTCGTCGGGACGGTGGACCGGCACTGCACCTTCCCGGCGGTGGAGAGGCAAAAGCTCGCTCTACGCGTTCTCTTCTCTTTCCTCGTCGGCAACGAGGACATGCATCTCAAGAACTTTTCCCTTCTCCGACGGGACGGAAACATCGAACTTAGTCCCGCTTACGACCTTCTCGCCACGACCCTCGTCATTCGCGATGCCCTCGACGAGATGGCACTTCCCATCCGGGGGAAAAAGAGCCGTCTCACCCGGGACGATCTCGTCGGGTATTTCTGCGGTGAGCGGTGTCGGCTCCCCGATCGCATCCTCAACGGAATACTCGGGGATCTCGAAAAGTCCGTGCAGGCATGGCCCGGGGTCATCCGGCGCAGCTTCCTCAGCGAGCCATTGCGCGGGCGGTATCTGGCGTTGCTCGCGGAACGGAGAGCGCGGCTTTTCGAGTGATGCCATTGAGGGGAACCTTGCGGAGTCGCGAGTCGATTCCTTCCGATATACAGCCCGCGACGTGCGGCTCACGGATATGCACCGGCTGGTGTGGGATGAGTTGATTTGATTTCGCGAAGCGTTGCAGGTCGCTTCACGGAATCCGGAAATAAATCTTCTCGCCGGGCCAGTCCGGGTCGGGAATCTGGACCTGAGTGCCCGATTTCAGAGGTTCGCCCGTGGGGTTTCCCGCACTATCGTATTTCTCGACGGAAATTTGTCCGAGTCTCGGTCGCGATAGAAGAATAACTGTCAGATCCGTCTGAAACACGGCCTCCTCGAAATTGGGTTCCTGGGAGACGGGTGAATCTACTTTGAATACCGGCGGATCGGGAAAGGGAACGGATTTCGAATCGGGTTCTGGTGAAGGCTGTTTCGGGGCAATGCTTTCGACAGCACCCGGGCCGCCCGGTAGTTTTTCTTCCCCCCTGTCCTCCAGGCTCCCGGTCAAGATCAAGACGCAAAGAACGGCGAAACAGAGAAATACGACACACCAAACCCACGCGCGAACCTGCATAAATCCGCCGTTTGGTCTGTTTGCCGATTCATTCATCGGGGACATCGTAGGATTTTGGAGTTTCAGGTCAACCCGGAAACGCAACGGAAAAGGCATCCACTAATTTCTTCCCCACGAGGCACAAACCCGCCTGCGCAATCCTTGACGCCGCCCTTCCAATCCAGTTCAATCGAACGGAATGCCCGCCCTTTCCCGCACCGAAGATCCCTCACCGCAGAGCCGTTGTCGCTTTGCGCTCGCGCACGCGGACATCACTCCGCCGACGGACATCTACCACCGCATGTGGGGCGCGGCGAAGCACGAGCGGGCCACCGGCATCCACCGTCCGCTCCGCGCCACCGTCGGGGTTTTTGCGCCGCTCGCGGGCGAGGGGCGGCAGATCCTGCTCGCCCTCGATCACTGTGTCTTGGGCTCAACCGAGCACGGCAACCTCGTCTCAGCGGTTACCGCGATCAGCGGCGTCGCAGCAGAGGAGGTCCTCGTCGTCTTTTCTCACACCCACGGGGCGGGCCTCATGGGTCTCGACCGCGCCGGACTCCCCGGTGGTGAGCACATCGCGCCCTACCTTGATCGCCTCGGCGAGACGGCGGGAGCACTCGTGGCGGAAGCGCTGCAGGCCCTCGTTCCGGCCACCATCGTTTACGGGACGGGAAAGTGCGCTCTCGCCTCTCATCGCGACTTCTGGGATGGATTGCAGTATGTCTGTGGACACAACCCGGGAGTGGCTGCGGATGATACGCTAATTGTCGCGAAGGTCAGCGACGAGAGCGGTGCCTCCCTCGCCACGATCGTGAACTACGCCTGCCATCCCACGACGCTAGCGTGGGGAAACACCCTCATCAGCCCCGACTACATCGGGGCGATGCGCGAGCTCGTCGAGCGCGAGACGGGCGCGCCCTGTCTCTTCCTCCAGGGCGCGAGCGCAGAACTCGGTCCCCGCGAGGGATTTGTCGGCGACCCCGCCGTGGCGGACCGCAACGGACGCGAGCTAGGATACGCCGCCCTTTCCACCCTGACATCCCTGCCCATGGCGGGCACAAAGTTCGTCTACGCCGGTCCGGTCGTCTCCGGGGCGACGCTGGGTGCTTGGAAACATGTTCCTCTTTCCTCCGAGGAACTCGCGGCAAAGGCGCTGTGGTGCCGCGAGCGCTGGCACGAGCCGCTCCCCTACCGGGCGGGCCAGCCGACCATCTCCGAAACAGAGGAGTCCCTCGCCGCGCTTCACTCCGAAGAATCCACCGCCCGCGCCGCCGACAACGAATCCCGAGCCGCCGAATGCCGCGCCCTCGCGGAACGAAAGTCGCGCCTCCTCCACCGACTCAGGGAACTCCCGCAGGGCGATCATTACCCGCTCCAGGTCGCTCTCTGGCAAATCGGCGACGCGGTCTGGATCGGGGTGCAGGGGGAAAGCTACAGCCTGCTGCAGACGGAGCTGCGACGGCGCTTTCCTGACAAAATCCTCATCGTCGCCTCCATTGCCGCCGACTGGGGCGCCTCTTATCTGCCGCCGCGCGAACTTTACGACACCGGCATTTATCAGGAAAGCATCGCCATCGCCGCCGCTGGCAGCCTCGAGCAACTCATCGACTCCATCGCATCCCGCCTCACCTCATGAAAATTACCGCAATCGAAACCCTCGTCTGCCACGCGCGAATGCGGAACTGGATCTTTGTCAAAGTCGTCACCGATCAGCCCGGATTGATCGGCTGGGGCGAGGCGACGCTGGAGTGGCACACCCGCAGCGTCGTCGGGGCGATCGAGGATCTTTCCTCTCTCCTCGTCGGTGAGGATCCGACCCGGGTCGAGCACCTCTGGCAGATGATGTACCGCCAGCATTTCTGGCACGGTCACGGCATCGTTCGTGCCACCGCCATCGCCGGGATCGACCTCGCCCTCTGGGACATCGTCGGCAAGGTCGCGAACCTGCCCATCGCCAAGCTCTTCGGCGGCCCTGTTCGCGACTACGTGCGCACCTACTGCCACCTCGGCGGGGGAAAAATGGAGGACTTTTACCAGACCCCCGCCGACAACGCAAAGCGCTTTGCCGAACTCGCGCAGCAGGCTGTCGCCGACGGCTACACCGCCTTCAAGAGCATGGCGGTGCCCAGCACGATGCCGGTGGAGGGACAAAAGCCCGTTCGCGCCGCCGCCGCCGCCGTCGCCGCGATGCGGGACGCGGTCGGCCCTGACATTGACATCATGGTCGATTGCCACGCGCGACCTTCGCCGGCGATGGGCTTGAAATTCGGCAAGGCACTCGACGAGTTCGGGCTCTACTTTTTCGAGGAACCCTGCTGGCCCGAGTGCGTCGACGGCCTCGCCCGCATCAATGCCGCGCTCACCACGCCCGTCGCGAGCGGGGAGCGGGTCACGCACCTCGAGGGCTTTAAGGATCTCTTTGAAAAACGCGCCGTCGAGATCTGCCAGCTCGACATCACCCACTGCGGCGGACTGAGCGCGGCTCGACGCATCGCCGCTCTCGCCGACGCGCACCACATCTCCCTCGCCCCGCACAATCCGCAGGGCCCCGTCAGCACCGCCGCGTCGCTCGAGTTCGGATTTTCCCAGCCCGGCTACCTCATCTGCGAGACCGTTCACAACGACGTGCCATGGCGGCAGGACATCGTCGAGGAGGGATTCACCGTTGAAAAAGCCGGCCGCATCGTCTACCCGAATACCCGACCCGGCCTCGGCATCACGATCAATGAAGACGAGGTGAAGAAACACCCCTTCCAGCAGGAAGTGCTGCTGCGCGAGTTCACTCCCGACGGAGCGGTGACCGATTGGTGATTTTGTCAGGATGAAACCAAGCAAGACCCGTTACCTCGTCCTCGGCGGCCTCTGCGCGGCGGCCTCACTCGCCTATTTCGTGCGCAACGGAGTCGGTCCCGCCGAGAGCACGATCCGGGCGGACCTCGGGCTCACCAAAGAGGAGTCGGGCCTGCTCATCAGCGCCTTCTTCTGGCCCTACGCCCTCTGCCAGATCCCGGCCGCGATGCTGGCGCAGCGGCTCGGAACGCGCTGGGCGCTCTCGCTTTTTGCGGCGCTCTGGTCCCTCGCGACGGCGGGATTGGCGCTCGGCACCGTCGCTCTCATGACCGGAGCCCGCGCCTTCATGGGCGTGGCCCAGGCCGGGATCGTCCCCGTCGGAGTCTCGGCGATGGCGCGCTGGTTTCCCGGGACGACGCAGGCCTCGGCCTCGGGGGCCTTCAGCGGATTCATGTCGGTCGGCAGTATTATTGCGGCACCACTCACCGCCTGGCTCGTCATCAGTCTGGGATGGCGCTCGATGTTTCTCCTCTACGCCATTCCGGGCCTGCTTTGGGCGGCGTGGTTCGCGGTCTGGTATCGGGACCGGCCGGCGCTGCATCCGGGGGTCAACGCGGCCGAGCGGGAGCTCATCGAGGAGGGAAAAACGCCGGTGGCGGATTCGGAAAAATCGCCTGTTCCCTGGCGCATCCTTTTTACGAGTCCGGCGATGTGGTTTCTCTGTCTCCAGCAATTCTGCCGTGCCGCCGGCTACATCTTTTTCGCGAGCTGGTTTGCGACCTACCTGCAGGAAGCCCGCGGGGTGACCATCCTCAACTCGGGCTGGCTCACGACCCTGCCGCTCCTCGCTGATGTGACGGGCTGTCTCTTCGGCGGATTCCTTTCCGATGCGATCCTGCGCCGATCGGGAAATCGCCGCCTCGCCCGCCAGGGCCTCGCGGTGGTGGCGCTGCTGCTGTGTGCGGGGCTGATCTTTGCGGCGTGGTTCATCGCTCATCCCGTGCTGGCTGTGCTCGCCATCAGCGCGGGCATGTTCTGCGCGGCGACGGCGAATCCCATTCTCGCCGCCACGGTGATGAATATCGGTGGCCCTCACGTCGCCACGGTCAGCGCGACGGCGAACATGAGCGGCAACCTCGGGGCGGCCGCCTTCCCCATCGCCGTGCCCTGGCTGCTCGCGAATGCGGGCGGCTGGAACGCGGTCCTCGTCGGCTTTGCCTCGCTCTATGTTGTGGCCGCAGTGCTCTGGATTCTGATTCGGACGCAGGGGAGTTTGTTTGAGGCGAAGGGCTGAGTTCTTTTTGGCAGCTTGGATAGAGCTGCTTCGTGAGATTCGGTGCTTTTGTGGTTCCCCTGCCGATCACCGGGGAGCGGAAATAGTAGCATCGGCATCCTGCCGATGTGACGCATCCTGACGTCGGTGAGCGAACCCGTGCGCCCGCTCCTTCACGTCGCCGCCGTCGAAGGCATGGGCAGGATGCCCATGCTACTTTTCCGGAGCCGCATTGGTCACGCTGTAGGCCCTACCGCGATCGCCTTTTGCTAGATGCTCCCGTCCAAATGCAGGTAAGGCAGGCAACCGCGGACGCTGGGGTAGTGGGTACGCATATCGGGGTTGTCGCCGATCCAGCCGGGATTGCCATCGGCATCGATGAAGGCGACGCCGATGGGGGTGTCCGGTAGGGTATCGGCCAGCCAGTTGATTTGTTCTTCCGCATAGATCGACATCTCGGTCCAGGCGATTTTGAGGGCGATGGGGTCGAGTGATCGTGCCTGAACCGTCTGCAATGTGCCTGGAGAGAGCCGGGCAAAGCGGCGCATCAGATCGTTTCGGGACTGCGGTTTACCGCGATCACTTGCAGCACTTCTTGTTGAAAGCGGGTTAGCCTGACTTATTCATGAAAAGTTCCGTCGCTACTTGCCAATCCCCGAAACTACTGCGTTGCGCTCCGATTTTTCGTCCTCGATGTATTCCCGAATACACCTGCGGGGAAAACCGGATCGCGCCTTGTTTTTTCAAGGCTTGGCTGCGCATCGCCAAAACTCTCATGAATAAATCAGGTTAGAGGCATTTGATAAGTTGCTGAGCAGCCTGCCAACCTTCGCGCCCACCGCTGACGCGCAGGGCTTCAACCACCTCGCGGATCGCCGCCCTGCTATTGAGGTTGGCATCTTCATTCCACCACCAGAAACAACGCACCCCAAAGTCGCGCACGGCCTGACGGGCCATTTCGACCGCCTCAGGATTGACTTGCGTGTCATCTTCAGTGCTATCTGATGGGATGCCGGTAGGAAGCATTTGGAAAGATACTCCGCAAACGCTTCTTTTCCAAGGCGATGTTTATCGGTGTGGAGTGACCGAAAACATGGGCCAGGACTAAAGCCAACACGATTTCTTCCTTGTGCCGTCCGGCAGTCCGTGCCGTCACCACAACCAGGTCACTGAGCGAGGGAGTCGATTCACATTTTCTATCTCCCATTCATGACCTTGCCCTCACTCCGCCTTCAACTCCCCCAGCATCTCCAACAAATGTTTTGTCAGGATCTCGGACGAGTCGACCTCGACCGTGTTCGTCCCGAGCCACGTCTCATACCCGCCGAGGGCGTGCTGCTTGGGAGTCGGCAAATAGCCGTGACGTCCGTTGGCGAGTCCGATGACCATGGTTTCACCGAACGGGCTCTTTTCCCTGAGCTCGAGGCCGATCTCTACGAGCACTTCGAAGGGCAGGCCGCAAATGGCGAGGTCGCCGACGCGGATCGCCTGGACGGGCACGGTGATCGTCTCTTCGGCGCGCTCGGCGGCGGCGATGACACTGGCGGCGTAATGCTGGGCGAGGCGGGGAAGGGCGTCGATCTCCTCCTTCACCGTCGTGCCGAGCACTTTCCGGGCGGCGACGATGTCCGCCTCGGCCGGGCGCCGGTAGCGCAGCTCGACCTGACGTTCCACCATGCCGAGCCGGGGATTTTTCTCGTGACTTTCGATCTTGCGATGGGCGAACCAGGCGGCGTCGGCGGCCTTTTGCGCGACGATGCGGACCTGCTCGTGGGTCTCGCGTGGCGGACGTATCGCGGTGAAAGGAATGTTGTTGATGTCGCCCGAAGCCCCGTTCGCCAGCATCGCGACCATCGTCCCGTCTCCGCGAAGCCGACTCGGCATCAGCCTCGCGAACTCCCCAAAATAATCGGCCGAGACCTGCTTCGGCGGCGTCGCGCCCACATAGTGCAGGGCGTAGCTGGCGTAGAGGGCGATCTGCCGACGCTTCTCATCCTGGATCGAAAGGACGAGAAAATCGGGATCGGTCGGCGCGGCGGGACGGTCGAGAGTGTCCGCGCCCGTGCCGGGATTCATGCGCACCTCGTCCATTTTCCCGAAGGGATTCGGTGTCATTTTCCCGGGCTTGAGATACCAGCGGCGGTTGAACACTTCCTCGGGCAGCGGATGGCTCGCGGCGCCGACGGCGGCGGGGCGACGGGTCTCGTGCGCCTTCACGATCGCCTCGACGACGCCGTCGAGGAGACGCTGACGGTAGGCCGCCTCGGGGCTTCCCTCCTTCCCCCCGCCGGATGAGGGCGCACTGTGCGTGTGGGTTGAAGAAATGAGCATCTTCTCCACGGGGATGCCGGTCTTTTCCGCAGCGAGCTGCTTTGCCTCGACGATGAGCGCGGGCGAGACCCCGAGATTGTCGACCAAGACCATGGCCAGCGCCGTTTTCCCGTCATCGAGGACGACGGCCCGGGCGTGGAGCGGATCGTTCGCGCCCTCGGCGAGGTTCCCGCTGAATCCGCCCGGCATGTTGAGCGGGAACTGCTGCGGCGTGACGTCCGCCGCGTAGGCCCCGGCGCGGAAGGCGGGCGTGTCCTGAGCGGCAGCGAAAGAGGAGAGAAAAAGGATCGAAAGAAAAAGGAAGTGACTTTTCATGGGATTGGATTTTCCCCAATAAGATCAGACGAGACGCGAAGCGGCAAGGCTCTTCCACCGCGCGATCCCGTCCGGCCCGGCGGCGGCTCACGGCTGCAGATGCCGCTTCAAAAACTCCAGCCTCACTCTCGATCCATACGGCGTCTCCGCCGCGCCGTGACCAGCGCCGATGATGGGCATGTAGTCGAAGTCCTTGCCCGCTTTCTGCAGGGCGGCGACGACTTGAGTAGTACTGGCAGGATCGACATTGGTATCGAGCTCACCGACGATGAGGAGGAGTTTTCCCTCGAGCTTCGCGGCGTCTGCGGCGTTCGAGCTTGCCGCATAACTCTCATCGACCGGCCAGCCCATCCACTGCTCGTTCCACCAGATCTTGTCCATGCGATTGTCGTGGCAGCCGCAGTCGGCCACGGCGACGTGATAAAAGTCGTGATGATCGAGGAGCGCCCGCATCGCGCTCTGCCCGCCGGCGCTGCCGCCGTAGATCCCGACCCGCGAGAGATCCATCCACGGACGCGTCGCCGCTGCGGCATTGATCCAGGCGATGCGATCGGGGAAACCGGCGTCTTTGAGATTCTTCCAGGCTACGTCGTGAAAGACTTTGCCGCGATGATTGGTCCCCATGCCGTCGATCTTGACGACGATGAATCCCTCGTCCGCCATCTTGTGCATTCCGCCGTGGGGGCCGAAGTCTTTCGGAACAAAGGCGGAGTGCGGCCCCGCGTAGACGCTCTCGAGGACGGGGTATTTTTTCGCCGGATCAAAGGACGCCGGCTTGAAAATGATGCCGTGAATGTCCGTTTTCCCATCACGTCCTTTGGCCGCGAATCGTTCCGGGGCCACCCACCCGAGCGCAGCGAGGGCAGAGAGATCGGCCCGCTCGAGTTCGCAGACCAGCGCCCCGTCACCGCTGCGGCGCAGTTCGCAGACCGGCGGATGATCGACCCGCGACCAGGTGTCGAGGAACCACTCCTGAGTTGGGGAAAATTCGATCCGATGGGTGCCGTCTCCCCCGGTGAGTTGACGGAAGCCGCTGCCGTCGAAGTTCACCCGACAGAGGTGGAGATGGTAGGGATCCTCCCCCGCCCGCAACCCGCTCGCCATGAACCAGACGACGCGGGCCGCCTCATCGACGTGGAGGACTTCGCGCACGGGCCAGGTGCCCTGCGTGACTTGATTTTTCACTTCGCCGGTGGCGAGGTCGTAGAGATAGAGATGCGCCCAGCCGTCGCGCTCGCTCATCCAGAGCAGCTCGCCGCCCTCGTGGAGCCAATGCCGCGAGGTCTTCTGCGAATAATCGATAAAGGTCTTTGCGATTTCCTCGACGACGACACGAACCGATCCGCTGCGGGCGTTCACGGCGAGGACGCGGAAGAGCTGGTGGCCGCGTTCGTTGTAGTGGAAGTAGAACTCTTTTCCATCAGGCGACCACTCGCCCCGGAGCTGGTGAGACTGGGTAAAAGGCTCGGAAAAGAGGGTGCGGTCGATGACCTGACCGTCTTGGGTCCCGCTCCCCGGTCGGAAGAGCACGAGCGAGGGCCTCGGGAGCGCGTCACCCGGCTTGGTGTAGTCGATCTCTTTGCGGGTCGGCTGGAGTCCGTCTTCGGGGGTCGATGTCACGAGGGTGATGGTCCGTTGCGAGACGGGGGCGGAGGCACTGACGACAAAGGCGGAGGAGTCCGGAGCCCACGCGATGCCGCCGCGGAAGATCTCTTTCTCCGCAAGCGAGGCCGTCAGCGCCGAGTCCTCTCCGCTCGCGAGGTCGCGTAGAGTGATCGCTCCCGGCTCGACCCGGGCAGACCATTTTCCATCGGGCGAAGGCTGGCCGAGCGCGGACTTCGGCGGCTCCGTTTTTACCGGAGTAGTGCCTTTGCCATCGATCACGAGAGTGCGGGGCATCGTGCCGACCTCGACTACGGCGAGAGGATCGCCGCCCTGATCCGTGATGAGCCAGACATGGCCCTCGTAGCTGTGCTGCTCGCGCTCGCCCTTTGCCGCGAGGGTGCCGTAGGGGAGTCGCTTTCCCTCCTGACTGATCCAGAAAAGCTTCACTTCGTGAGCGAGTTCGTTGACGAGACGAAGACTCGAGGTGACGCCGGTGCGGGCGGTGGGGCGGAGAACGACCCCGGTCGCGGAGGACTTGAGGGCAGGGTCGGCAGGGAGACCGAGGGAGGCGAGGTCGGGCGACGTCTTCCCCTCCCCGGTGGTCGCGTCGATGAGTACAAATCGTTGCGCTTCGGGAGCGGTATCCGACCGATACCAGAAGGCTTTTCCGTCAGGAGTCCACGTCGCTTTGACTTGGCCTATGGTGCTGACAGGGAAGAACGCTCCAAGGAAAAGGGCGATACGCCACAGCTGGGCCATGGCTGGGACAGGGGAGGCTTTGCGCCCGCGAGGAGGGGCATTCATCTTCCTGCAATCGGGGGAAAGCCAATCTCGCAGGCCAGTTCGGGGAGCGGGAGGGGAAGGGTGGACATGGAGGAAGTGGCGACGGTGGCAAGGTGGCCTAACACGTTCCAAAAGTAAACCGCCTCTCGCGGATCGCGCCGGCGGAAGAGGTAAATCTTTTGAGCTGACCGGGTCCATCAGGGCAAAAAGGTTCGCCACCCCCCGCCCTGCCCCGAAGACGATTTCTTTCGGACCTGCGAAGCTTTCAAATAAATATTGCATTTGTCCTGCCATTTCAGTTATAACCACATCTGTTTCATTCGGCAAAAAAAGGATGTCCCCCCGCTCCCTCGCTCGTTCTCAAAACCGTATCGTGTTCGTCATCGCCACGATCACCGGTCTCGCGCTCTCTCCCGTCTTCGCGATTACGGACGGCGACGGCGATGGCTACGACGATCTTTGGCAGAGTATCCACGGAGTTACCGTGGCTGGGATGGCCCTGAGCGATGACTACGACGGCGACGGCTCGAGCAATGCGACCGAGAGCGAAGCCGGGACCGATCCGCGCGATCCCGAGGACTACCTGCGCGTCGCAGAGACGACTCTCTCAGACACGGCTCTTTCCCTCTCCGTCGATTCGAAGGCGGGGAAACGCTACCAGCTCGAGAGCAGTCCTCTCCCCGGTGGTCCGGCCTGGACGACTGCCGGGGTGCCGGCTACCGGGACAGGCTCCTACGTCTCCCTCCTCGCCGCGGTAGGGGCGGGAGATCGACTCTTCTATCGAGTCCATGTCTCCGATCAGGACACCGACGGCGACGGGGCGAGCGACTGGGAAGAGGCCGTCACCGGGACGAACCCCGACCTCGAGAACAGTCCCGCCAATGCCTCGGGCGGCATTGCGAGCGACGGAGAGACCCTGCGCTCGCTCATGACCGTGACCGCCAGCGTGATTGATCCGGACGGCTATGAGAGCCCGGTGACCCCCGCGCGGGTTCGTGTCAGTCGTACTCTCGGAACGATGCCCCTGACGCTGACGCTCTCCTTTGCCGGCGCGACCGACGCGAAGAAAGGATCGGCGTCGCCCGCTGACTACAGCCTCGGCGGAGCGACGGAGTCCGCCGTGACGATCCCGCAAAACAGCCTCTCGCAGGATCTCGTCGTCACCCCGGTGACCGACTCCCTCAGAGAAGTGCCCGAGACGCTGCGGCTTTTCGTTACTCTCCCCGGGATGCCGGAACCGGACCCGCAACGCACCGCCGAGGTAAAACTGAACGATAAACCGATCGCCCCGGAAAATCGGCGCCTTTTTGTCGCCTATCTTTCCCCCGAGCCCGATGTCTCCACCTCGGCTTCCGGCGTGGTCACTGCCCTCGTCGAGGGAAACAATGATCGCGCCCTCGTCAGTATCAACTTCAGCAACCTCTCCTCAGTACAGAACACAGCCTACGTCCGCGTCGGCGGCAATCTCGAAGTCGCGCGGATTCCCAATGGTCAGCCCTCGGATCACCCGTGGAACATCCGCGCCGCCCAGATCCTGCTGACCGATCAGGCGAGCCTCAATGCACTGGAGTCAGGGGCACTCCACGTCAGCATCTCGAGTGCTGATTTTATAGGCGGAGAGATTCGCGGAAACTTCCAGGCAGCGGCAGGGTCGATCGTGGACCCACCCACCCCCGAGGCACCACCGGTCCACGGGGGCATCGAGTTCCCCAATCTCGCCGTCGGGGGCACCGCTAACAATCCGGCTCTCGACCGCGATATCGTGCGCTTCCTGATGCAGGCCACCTATGGCCCGACCCCGGCTACGATTCAGGAGGTGCGCGACCTTATTGCCGCCAACGGCAACAGTGCTCTCGCCGGTTACACGGCCTGGATCAACAAACAGATGAGCACGGCGGCAGGAGACGCTCCCTCGCCCTCCCTGCGGACCCTCGTCGAGGCGGCCGATACCGAGGAATTCATCCTGCGCGGCAACAAACCGATCACCCTCGGCAACGATCCCCAGTTTGGCGGTAATTCCTCGCAGTTCAACACGGGAACCCGAAACTGGGATCCCAGCGCGATCCATCAGAACAACCACCCATTTAGCCACAACCGGCGCCGCGAATGGTTCACCCTCGTCCTCAACAGCCGCGATCAATTGCGCCAGCGCATGGCCTTCGCCCTCTCCGAGATTGTCGTGATCTCCGAAAATGAAACCACTGTAGGTGCCTACCTCTATGGCACAGCCAACTACTGGGACATGCTCGCGGCCAACGCCTTCGGCCCCTACCGGACCGTGCTGGAGGATGTGACGTACAGCCCGCTCATGGGCATCTACCTTAGTCATCTCAAAAATGTGAAGCAGAGCGGGGCGATCTCACCCGATGAGAATTTTGCGAGAGAGATCATGCAGCTTTTCTCGATCGGCCTCGTTCAGCGCCACTTCGACGGCAGTCTCAAGCTCGACCCTGCGACCGCCCTCCCCATTCCCACCTACGACCAGGGCGACATCACCGAGATGGCGCGCGTCATGACCGGGCTCAGCTTCGGCAAGCGCCACGCCAGCGTTGCCGGCGCAGCCACCTTTCCGACAAGCTCGACCCAGTTGATCGGGGCGGTGCAGGACAACACGATCTTCCTCCAAAGCAACGGCCACCGCTTCTGGCAGGCCTCGTGGACGAACAGGATGAGAATATTCTCGGCCTATCACGATTTCAACGGCTACACCGCCTACACCGGGCAGCCCCTGCCCGGCGGCGTCAGCTCGGCCTCGAAAATCCTCTTCCGCGGGAAACCGGGGCAAAAGGTCATCCCCGTGCGCAGCACGAGCGATGCGAACGGCGCCGCCGATATCACCGATGCGATCAATGCCCTCGCCGGCACCCCGGGGGGCGGGGCCTGGGACGGCCATCCGAACACTCCCGTTTTCCTCTCGCGCCTCCTCATCCAGCGCTTCACGACCTCGAATCCCAGCGCCGGATATCTTTACCGTGTCGCGACCGTCTTTCAGGGCACCAAGGGCAATCTCGGCGAGGTCGTGAAGGCCATCCTCCTCGACTACGAGGCGCGCACCCTCCCGGCTGGCGGCAGCTCGAGCCCGGCCGACGCGATTAGCCACGGCAAGGCAAAAGAGCCGCTCCTCCATTTCCTCGCGGTCCTGCGCGGGCTCGGGACCACCTCGAAGATCCCGCTGGAGAACCTCGCGACGATGCCGGTGCCCTTCACCTCGTCGCAGTCCCCCTTCACCGCGCCCTACCCTGCGACCGAGCTGGCCAAGTTCCCCGCGGGAACGACCCGCTTCCGTTTCTTCGACACCGATGCGACCCTGACACAATCCCCACAGCGCGCGCCCAGCGTCTTCAACTGGTTCCTCCCCGACTACGTCGTCCCCGGTCCGCTTGGCGCGGCCGGGCTCGTCGCGCCGGAGTATCAGGTCGCGACGGAGTCGAATGTCATCAATGTGGTGAACGCCCACCAGAATGTCTTCTACACGAACACTCCGCCGACCATCTTTACCCAGACCCAACTCGACGCCGGTGTGCGCCACGGCCGGGGGGTCGATAATTTCCTCAACCTCTCTATCTACCGCACTGCCGGCGGCACGCAGATGGAGGTCCCCGCCTACGGACTGCCCGCTCATCCGACGAACAATCCGCAGGGACGCGGCTACTTCCTTCGGGCGAAATTCGATCCTACGGTTCCCCTGGAAGTGCCCGAGTCGATCAACGACCAGCTCGACAACCTCAATCCCGACTACCTCCCGCTGGAGACGCTCTACAACGGCGCTTACGACGCGAGCCTGACCGCCCAGTATGGCAACGGCAATGTCCCCGCCGCCCCGGGCACCGCTCAGAAATATGCCGCCCACGATGCCGCCGCCATCGTCGTCCTCGACTACTACGACAGCCTCTTCACGGCCGGTTTCCTCAAGGCCAAGTTCGGCGCCTCGCCCGGAGCGAATCCCCGCCAGGACATCCTCGAGGCCCTCGCCTCCAACTTCATGGGCAACCGCTCCCTCCACAGCGACCACGCCAGTTATCGCGTGACGATCGTGCAACGCATCAAGAACATCGCCTACTTCGTCGCGACCTCGCCCCAGGCGCTCGTTCTCAAATAAAGGCATCACCCCTTTCCTCCTCGCGATGAATCTCCTCCCCTCCCAAAAAACGGTCAACCCACTCTCGCGGCGGCGCTTCCTTTCCCGGGTCGGATGCGGGGCCATGGGCATGACCGGCATGGTCAACACCCTTGCTCATCTAAAGCTCATGCAGGGGGCGCTCAATGCCCAGGGCGGAGGCGGCGGCTACAAGGCGCTCGTCTGCGTCTTCCTCGGCGGGGGCAATGACTCTAACAACATGCTAATACCGCTGACCGGGACGGCGCGCAATCACTACCAGGGAGCAGGGACGGCAAACACGCCCGGGCGGGGCAGGCTCACGATCCCGGCTGCGGAGTTGCACCCCCTCACCACTGTGCCCGCCCATATCACCGCCGCGAGCCCCATCAGCAACTATCTCGGAACCTTCGGTCTCCATCCCCAGCTCGGGGGAATGAGCGACATGTTCAACAACGGTGAGCTCGCCTTCGTCGCCAATGTCGGGACCCTCACCCGCCCCGGCATCACCCGGGCGAACTACGCGACCTCATCGAGACCGCCGCAGCTTTTTTCCCACTCCGACCAGGTCACGCAATGGCAGAGCAGTGTGCCCGACCAGCCTTTCAAAAGCGGATGGGGTGGACGTGTCGCCGACTACCTCAATCCCCTCCACAATCCCGGCGAGGGCAATGCCTCCATGTCCATCTCCATCTCCGGAGTGAACAGCTTCCAGACCAGTGCGAGCGGTTCCGTTACTCCCTACGTGATGACGAGCAATGGAGTCGTCAGTCTCAGCGGCTACGGGACGAACTACACCGGTGCCGTCAACAATGCCGCGACCCTCTTCGACGATAGCAATTACAAGAACACCGATGCCGGCTATCGCCTGAGAACCTTCGAGCGCATCATGCGCTACACGAACGACAGTCTTTTGGAAAATGCCTACAACGGCGTCGTCACGAACGCCCGGCTCACCGAGGGCATGGTTGGCACTGCTCTCACCGCGACGGCGGCAGGGAACGCGAGCACCCTCGACGTGCATTTCAGCAACGCCTTTGCCGGGGCCGAAGTGCCCCTCAACAACACCTTCACCAACCAGATGAAACTCGTCGCCCGGCTCATCTCGGGTCGCAGCGCCCTTGGGAACAACCGCCAGATCTTCTTCGTGCAGCTCGGCGG
>JBDNIL010000184.1:0-10477 GCA_041688355.1 Verrucomicrobiales bacterium
CTTGACTCGCGATTTTACCGGCCTTTTTCCCTCCGGCCTTTTTCCCGAGACTACCGATCCATTTCCGGGCGAATCCCTCGAGCATCTGCGACCCGAGACCGAGCCCCGCCGTGGCGAGGAATTCCTTGATGCTGGACCGATCGAGTTCGGCTCCGTGTGCTTTACCGATCCGGTAGACCATCTTCATTTGCATGGGCACAATGGCCATGGTCGCGAGAGTCTCGGGCAACAGCTCGAGGGCTCCATTGAGGAGCGCGTAGCGGAGGACCATGCCACCCTGATCGGGAGCCGTCGCCGGCAGGGGCGGAGGCTTTTCGAGCACGGCGGGTGGCGAAGAGGCGAGCGACGCGAGAGCGAAGGAATCGACCTCGTCGTCGAGTGCCTGCATCGTCTCCACGTCCAGCGCGATGAGTCCCCGTAATTCCTCCAGAAAGGCGGTCTCATCAGGCGACAGAGTGCCGCTTACGTCGCAGACCGCCCGTGCCATTTCGTAGGCAACACGCCGGTCGCCGGAGGTCGCGAGCCCGGCGACCGCTGCGGCGAGAGAGAGCTTACCCATAAGAATGCGGCTCGAGATCGACGCAAGATCCTCGGACCCGAGTTCGCTGGCGAGCTGATCGATGCGGGAGCTCTCTCCTTCGCACCGATCGCCGTCCGAGAATGCGGCAAAGAGGGTGACGGCAAGGATGGATTCGCGTTGAGAGAGAGCAGGGGGAGGTAGTTCAGGCATGGTTAGAATCGAGTCGGTGAGGGGGGAACCTTCGCTCAGACGTCCGCCGGAAGAAAGTGTTTCGAAAAATCGCCACCCCGCCCTTCTTTTTTTAGGCCAAAGACGAAAGTGCCCGAACAATAATACTGGAATCGGGATCCGATTCCGTGATATAAAGATTCCCTCTTATGGAGAACGGACAAAACACCAACACCGTGGTCAGGGGCTCCCGCCCCCGCAGTGGAGCGATCCCTTCGCGCTAACGATCCTGACCGGACTGGCCCTCCTTGGCGGGTGCAAACCGCCCGCCTTAAAGTCGGACAAAAAGCCGGGCGAGACGAACACGCCGTTTCCTCCGGCGGAAGAGAAATCGCCAATGGCAACGGCAGAGATCGCCCCGGTGACTGAGCCCGAGGCCGGCGAGGTCGTGAAAAATCAGTTTCCCATGTCCCGCGTCATCACCAACTCGGACGGGCGCTCCATCCCCGGCGAGATCGTCGGCAAACGCGGCGATGATATTGCCTTCAAGCGGACGAGTGACGGGAAGGTCTTCATTGAACCCCATCCTTCCCCGGCCCAAGGGTGACAAGGATGCGGAAGGGATGAAAAAGCAAATTCCTAGCAATAAAATCGGACCGAAGCGCGGGTAGGCATTCTGGTCACCGCCGCAGCCCATCATGAAGAGGGCAACGGTCCCGGGATGGGCCTCTTCTATCATCCCCTGAGCGTGCCCGGCGTAGTCGCCGTGCCACTCGCTGATGTTCATTGAGGTGTTATGACACGCGTAACCGAAGACCACCGCGCTAAGGGTTTCGTCCGCTTTTCGCACCGTCAGCACGGGCACATCATGATCGACAACCGCCTCGGGATTCGGGCTGTTCAGGTAGGGGTTGCCGGTAGGCTTGTCGCTCTTGAGCCGCCGGTTCATCGCAAAGCCGCAACGGGCGTTCCCGTAGCTGATCGTCGCGGGCGCCAACCCTTCAATCGCCTCTCCGATGACGGCGATGATTTTCTCTTTGAGAAATTCATTGTAGCGAAGACAGCGCTCCTTGCTCAGTGGGTCGGTGAATTTCATGAACTCCAGCTCGGTGTAGCGCAGCTCCGGTCCGCAGTGCGTGTGCGAGCAATGCAAAAGCAGGGATTCGGGAGCGAGTCCGAATTGTTCCCGGGCTGCAGCGACGACATCATCCCGGAGCTGATAGGTCACCTCGACGAGGTCGAGGGTGACCATGACGAAGCGGGTTCCGTTCCGGTCCTCAATCGCGAGAGACTTCGCATAGAGATCCATCGCCGTTCCCTCGGCCGGGACTTCGCGGCTGACAAATCCCGCCAGATACATGGGCTCGGTCGGGGTGATGATGATCTTTGCCGCGCCGGCTTTCCAGTCGAGCGTCTCAGCCTGAGCAGGATCACCTGATACAATAGAAAGAATCAAGACGCAGTAGAGGAGTTTCATTGGCGGCGATTTTCACCTGCTGAAGCTTGATTGTCGATCACTTCAACAAGCCAGTAGGCGCAAGTAGGGGCAACTCCGGGAGGCCGCTACAGTGGCCGGATAGACCCTTTGCCAAAAAGATTTGCCGAAAAGATCGAGTCAAAATTTTCCGTGGCTAGGCGCGAACGAAGGAGCGCAGCGGGCTGCGTGACTGAGAGCGGAACGACGCTACGGGGAAGTTTGGCTGATCTTGATCCACGCTCCGAGCGAAGCGAGCCAATTGCCAACCCCAAGAAACAATCAGTTTTTCGGCAAAAGTTTTTGGCAAAGGGTCTAAATGATTCCCTGCCCTTTCCCCGACATGAATACGTGGGTTGCGGAATGTGTCCCTGATGTTCCATTTTAGGCCTATGTTTTCTCGTACTTTCGCGGGCCTGGCCATCTCGTTTTTGATTGCCGTAGCGGATGCGGCCCCCTTGACCGCTCTGGACCCGAAGGTGGATTCCTACCTGAATCGATATTGCATCACCTGCCACGATGCGGATTCTGAAAAGGGCGAATTTCGAATCGATAATCTTTCTCCGAAAATCGGGTTCGAAGATACACCACACTGGCTCGAGCTGATGGAGCGAGTCAGTTCCGGCGAAATGCCGCCTGAAGAGGAGAAAGATCGTCCCACCGCCGAAGAGAGCGCGAGCGTCGTCGAATGGCTCGCCGCCCGCATGAAGGAGGGTGAATCGGCCCGTCTCGCAGCGCGTGGTCGCGTCTCCTACAATCGCCTCTCCCGGGACGAATATGTCAACACGGTACGCGATCTCATCGGGGTGCATTACGACGCTGCCGATCCGGGTGCGTTTCTGGAGGACGCGGAGTGGCATGGCTTCGAGCGCATCGGATCAGTCATGACTCTGTCTCCCTCGAATGTGGAGAAATACCTCACCGCTGCCGAGGTGGTGCTGGCGGAGGCCTATCCGAAAGAGAAGCCGGCCTTTTTTGAGTCCACAAAACCGGCGATCGAGGAAAGGCAGATCAACGAGGAACATCGCGCGCGTCTCAGCGCTCTGGGATTGCTGGACAAGGTGCGATTCGAAATGTGGCCGGGCGATATTTTCCGCTACTCCGGTCCCACGGAGCCGTTGCCCGAGGCGGGAATCTACGAGATCAGCTACACCCTCAGCGGCCTGAAGCCGGAGAAAGGGAGGGCACCGCGCTTGTATGTTTATGAGGCAAAGCTCGACCGCGTCCTGCATCAGCAGGAGATCATCGCTCCCGAAGACAAGCCGATCACGGTCACCTTCCGCGCCCACTTGCCGAAGGGTCGACCGAACATCAGCGTGATCAACGAAGTGCCAGGTCCTTCAAACAATCCGCGGTCCGGTCGTCACGGGAACCGGCCCTTCATCAGCACGAAGGATGGCCGTATCCCCTGGCAGATGAAGCTGACCGATGAGCAGGGACGCCCGCGTTATCCCTTTCTCATCATCGATTCCGTCTCCTTCCGTGGTCCCATCATCACGGAGGAGGAACAGCGGAAGCGGGACGAGTATCTGCCGAAAGAGGAGGGCAAGCTCAGCGAGGTCCGCGAAGGCCTCAGCCGCCTCGCCCGCCGGGCTTTCCGCCGTCCGGTCACTGATGGAGAGATGAACGACTATGTTGGCATCGTCGAAGCCGAGATCGCCGCAGGCGAAGCTTTTCACGACGCGGTCAAGGCCGGCATGCTCGCCATCCTCTGCTCGAAGAGTTTCCTTTTTATCACCGAAGGTGACGAGAATGCAGACCGGCAGGAACTCAATGACTGGGAAATCGCGACGCGTCTCTCGTATCTGCTCTGGAGCACGATGCCGGACGACGAACTCTTCACCCTCGCGGAGCAGGGCAGGCTGAGGGACAAAGCCGAACTGGGAAGGCAGTTTGTCCGACTCCTCACCGATCCCCGAAGCGCCCGTTTCACCGACTCCTTTTCCAGCCAGTGGCTGCACCTGCGCAAGGTGGGCAGATTCGCCCCTGACAAAATGCTCTACCCGGACTACGACGCGCAACTCGAGCAGAGCATGGTAGGCGAGACAAAGGCCTACTTCCGCGAGGTCCTCACGAGCGGACTGACGCTGCGCGAATTCCTCCACTCCGACTGGAGCATGGTGGATGCGCGGCTCGCCGCGTTCTACGGAATCTCCGACGCGAGCGTGACCCGGGATGATTTCCAGCGAGTCGCTCTGCCAGCCGACAGTCAGCGCGGAGGACTTCTCACTCAGGCCTCCATCCTTTCCTTGACCTCGGACGGCACCCGTCATCGTCCCGTGCATCGCGGGGTCTGGTTGTCCGAAGCGATCTTCGGCAAGTCGCCGCCGCCGCCGCCCGCGAATGTTGACCCCATCGCACCGAATCCGGTGGACTCGCCCAAGGCCACCCTTCGGATGAAACTGGAGGCCCACATCAAGGATCCGAACTGCGCCTCATGCCACGCCAAGATCGACCCGCTTGGTCTAGCGTTTGAAAACTACGACGCTATTGGTCGCTGGCGCACCGAAGAAGTCGCCGACGGAACCGGGGCCAACCCCACCGTCAATCCCGCCGGCAAACTCCCCGACGGGCGCTCCTACGAAACCCCGGGGGAATTCAAAAAGCTGCTTCTGGGAGACATCGACACCTTCAACTACGCATTTACCGAAAAACTCGCCACCTACGGCCTTCGCCGCAGCATGTCCTTCGACGACCGCGATGAACTCGCCGCCATCGCCGCCGCTGGCAAAGCCAAAGACTACCGCCTACGGGAGATCGTGGAGGCTTTTGTGCTTTCGGAGTTGTTTCGGAAACGATGAATGAGTTGTTAGTTAACGAACTCACCAGTGAACTTTCCGAAATCAAGCGGATGCTGAATGCCTTCCTATCCACCCTCCGCTCCAAATCAAAACAATAAAAAGCTAACCGCTAACCGCTAACCGCTACCCACCATGAGCAACATCCAATCCCAACGCTGGCGCCTCAGCCGCCGCCAGATGCTGCGCGGTCTCGGAGCCTCCATCTCCCTGCCGCTGCTTGACTGCATGGCCGCGCTGCCCGCTCCGACAAAGCCGAAGCGAAGCGTCTTCCTCTACATCCCGAACGGGGTCAACACCCTGACCTGGCAGATCGAAAAGGCCGGAAAGGATTTCCAGTTCACCAAGACACTCGAGTCGCTCGAAAAGCACCGCGCCGAGGTCACACCCATCAGCGGCCTGCACCACCCCATGGTGCTGGGCAAACACCACAACTGCGACAAGGTCTGGCTGACCGGCGCGGACGTTCCCGGCGATGGGGGTGCGTTCCGCAATAGCGTCTCCGCCGACCAGCTCATGGCTGAGGTGCAGGGTGCCTCGACGCGTTACGCCTCGCTCGAAATGGCGATCGAGGGCCATTCGCTGGCGTGGTCGCGCGACGGCATCCAGATCCCCGCCGAGCGGAACACGCAGACGATTTTCAACATGCTCTTCGGGGTTGAGAAAGACAGCAAGGAAACAATACGCCGTCGCCTCAGCCGCCGCGGCAGCATCCTCGATCTCGTCGCCGAAGACGCGAAACGTGTCACCCAGAAGCTCGGCAGCGAGGACCGCACCAAGCTCGACGAATACCTCACGGCGGTGCGGCAGGTCGAGGAGCGCACCCGGCGCGCCGACGAATGGCTGAACATCCCGAAACCTGAACTCGCCAGCGCCGAAATCACCCACCTCAGCCGCAAGCTCGACATGACCGCCGTGACAGATTATCACCGCCTTTTCTACGATCTTATGGTCATGGCCCTGCGTACTGACTCCACCCGCGTCATCACCTGCATGATCTGCAGCGAGTCCAATGGTGGAGCCATCCCCGACATCGGCATCTCGCAGACCCGGCACGGCCTTTCCCATCACAATGGCGATCCCGAGCAACTTCGTCGGCTCACCCAGACTGACACCTTCCTCGTCGAGCAGTTCAGCTACTTCCTCGACCAACTCAAGACGCATCAGGAGGACGGCTCCAGCCTGCTCGATACCACTCAGGTGCTTTGGGGTAGCGGCATGGCCTACGGGCACAGCCACGGCAACGCGAACCTGCCGACCCTCCTCGCCGGCGGCCGTGCGCTCGGTTACCAGCATGGGCAGCACGTTGATTTCAACCTGCCCAAGATCGGCCAGTACACCGTCGCCGATACCATGAGCCACTACAAGATCTGCTCGCGTCCCGTCGATGGCGATGCGCGCTTGAGCAATCTGCTGCTCACGATGCTGCAGCGAGTCGATGTCGAGACGGAAAAGTTTCAGGACAGCGTGAAACCGGTCTCGGAAGTCATCGCGTGATTCCCCGCACTCCGCCACTCCGCCACTCCGCCACTCCGCCACTCCGCCACTCCGCCACTCCACCACTCCACCACTCCACCACTCCACCACTCCACCACTCCACCACTCCACCACTCCGTGGCTTCGCCTCATGCGCCTGCTCTTCACCCTTTCCCTTCTCCTGGCTGGCTCCACCCTCCACGCCGAGATCCCGCCGAAATTCCGTACCGACGCGGACGGACGTTACTCGGCTGAGGAAGCCAAGAAGCTGGTAGGGAAGGAAAAAGACACCGTTCTGCAATGGTTTCAGCTCATCGACGGCGAGTTCCCGCCTGAGGGCTCGGCGCACGCGATCGCCGGCGAGTTGATCTGGATGGACCACCTTGAGCGACGCTTCCATCTCCGTGTTGATCGCGACGACACCCAGGATCGTGCCGTCTGGGATCTCGCGGTCGATGCCACGATGCTACCCTATGGCTCGATCTATAACCAGGGCGCTCCTGCCGCGATTCAGGACATCCCTCTCGGCACCCACCTCCATGGACTCTTCTACTGGAGAGCATCGAGTGACACTACGCCTCCTCCGCCGGGTCCGTTCAACCGGAAAACGCCGGATGTGGATTTTCGCCGTTGCTTCCGGATTGAGGATGATTTCTCGCACTACGCCAGGCAAGGTCAGCTTTGGAAAATCGACGCCGTTGACCTCGCCCTAAAGAAGCTCACCGCCACTCTGCACCACGAGGGCAAAGCCGTCGGCGAACCAAAGATCTTCGATCTCCTCAGCCACACCCGAGTCTTCCAGGGAAATGGATTCGGAACCCTCGATTCCCTGAAGAAGGACCAGACCGTTCTCTTCAACCTCACCTGGGTCACCCAATATGGTCCCGGACGCCTCACCGACATCTGGGTCGATGAACCTGCCCGCCAGCTCGCTACTGCCAATCAGATGGAGCGCCACCGCAACCACACACGCGAGCGCGGTCTCGCCGGTTGGGTTGGTGTCGTCGATGACGAAGCGGAAACCGTCACAATCACTTTCTTCGGCGGAGTGAACCCGAAGCTGTTTGATGAACTTTCCCTGACAAACGGAGAGCCCATGGGATGGCCGCTCTCCAAAGAAGCGGACGATCCCAACGCACCGAAAGGTACCATCGCCGTCGCCCTTGAAAACCTCATGACCTACGATCCGGTGAATGATCGCAAAGGCGGCAACATCCTCGCCATCGAGAAAGTCCCCGTCGAGCCCGGCAGCGGTGGCGTGCGGATCAAAGTGAAGTGCGACATGATGCTCGAAGGCTTCCGCCCCCGGCGCATCGTCCGTTTTTATCCCGCGACGTGGAAAGTCGAATCCCTTCCGCGCGAGGAGAAGTTTGAGGGTCGGGAATGAATTGACTTCATCGCCGCATCGTTTTTTCCGCACTTTCCTCTCTTTTTATCTCTCAGGAAATCTCTTCTCCAACGTTCCCGATTCCTCGTCGTTTCGTTCTCCCTCCTCTCCGCATCCGCGTGCTATTCCACGCCCGCGCCCGACCTCTCCGGAGTCACCAACCGCGCTGATCTTGACGCAGTCATTGCCGCGACTGCCGATACCGCGTTGAAGGAGGCTCTCAGTGAAAACGCCGCCGCCATCCTCGCTGCTGCCGCGCTGCACCCGCATGTCGAGGCCGTGATCCGTACTATCAAACTCTCTCCGGGCAAGGTGGAAATGATCAACACGACTCCTGATTCCCTGAAAAAAGCAAGCGGTGGCGAGATCGAGTTCTTCAATACGCTCAAGCTCGTTGACCTCGCCATGCCGAAGGCCGGACCGCACGACCACCGCAAGGTTGATCCCTACGACACGGCCTTTTTTGCGCATCTTGGACACATCATCTCGCTGCAATCGCTCAACATCATCGCGACCAAACGCAGTGATGACTGGATCGCGCCGATCGGCAAACTCACCAACCTCAAAACACTGCGCTTCACCAACAACGGCAAGCTGAGCGACGCCGGACTCGGACAACTCGCCGTACTGAAGAACCTTGAGTCCTTTTCCTTCGTCGGCACCGGGATGAAGGGTCACGCGTATGCCGGGTTTGATGGCTTCACCCGTCTCATCAAAGTCAGCCATCGCGGCAGCAGCATCGACGATGAGGGGCTGAAACAACTCTGCGACCACCTCCCCAATCTTGAGAGCATCAGCCTCGCCCACGACAGGTTCACCGACACCGGCGCTCCGCATCTCGCGAAACTGACGAAACTCAAAGGCCTTGAGATCGCTAGCAAAGACGCGACCCTGAACCCCCTCCTTCCCCGGCCCAAGGGTGACAAGGATGCGGAAGGGATGAAAAAGCAAATTCCTAGCAATAACGTCTTTGTCATCACCCCGATCTGCCCGCACTCACTCGCGAACCGGCCCCTCGTCGTCGAGGCGACGAACCGCATCATCTTCGAATCCCCGAAGCAGCGCGACGATCTCTCCCTGCTCGTCGACGGACGGCTCGTCGCCGTCCTGTCCGATGCCGCGCGCGTCCATCTCCGTCGCGCCGCCTTCAGCCTCACCCTCGTCTCAATGACCGATCAGGACTTCTACGACGTCCTTCATCAGAAAATGGGCTGGACCGGGACTTCGATAGGCGGGGAGGGGTGAGGATTGCTAGAAATTCCCTTTTCAAGCCCTTCCGCATTCTTGCCGCCAGCCGCGCCGGGAGCCGGGACGGCGTTGGGCGGCTTGCGGGGTGAACTCGCGGATTCATCCATGGAAAGGACATCCTGCGGGTGAACCTCGCCCGCTATCCTCCCCCGCGTCGCTCTGGGAGACAAACGCGGGGCCCTCTTTGGGCGATTCGTAGTAATGGTGAAACACTTCCATAGTCGATCCGGAAAGGGGCGGAACCAGCCATGACCAGTCGCCGGAAACGGATCGTCCCACGGCTTCCTCTTTCCGGACAAACTGCATGAACTGTTCGGAAGCGGTGTGGTGGTCTACCATGGTGACTCCCGCTTCCCGGTATGAGTGGAGGACGGCGGTGTTTACCTCGATGAGAGCCCGGTCTTTCCAGAGTTGCCTGCGGTCTGTGCAATTTAGGCCCATGCGGTCTGCGATCTTCGGAAGGATGTTGTAGCGGCCCGTATCGCAGAGATTCCTGCAAGCGACTTCGGTTCCGAGATAGAATCCGCTGAAAGGAGCCGCAGAGAAGTGGTGGTTCATTCCCACGAGTGCCATGTCAGAAATAACGGGTAATGCATGCCAACGCAGGCCTAGGTCGGCAAACCACGAAAAGTCAGGATGGGTGAGTGGCACCTCGAGCACTGCCTCATCGGGCAACTCATACCACCGGGCGGAATATCCCGGCACTTCGATGATGATCGGGAGTCGGTCGAACGCGGTCGGTGTCGTAGGAGGGGACCAACCAAGTGTGACGGCTCGCTGCGTAAAATCAAGCTGGGCGGGATCTCCCAGGATGGAACCGTCGGCGGCCCGATATCCCGCGTAACGAATCAGTTGACGGTTCCAAATGCGGAAGCCGCGTTCATTGCTCGCGGACTCCCGAAAAACCGTGATCAGTGGACGTATCTTACCTCCGTTGGTGGAGCGGTGGAGATGGGCAAGACAGGCTTCGAACACGTCGTCGGGGGTGGAGCAGTCGCGTGCGTCAGCGAGTTCAAGTGAGGGCCAGAAAAGCCGGCCGAGGCAGCGCGGCGCGTTTCGCCAAGCCTCGCGAGCCATCTCCGTGAGAGCGGCTGCGGATGGGGAATGGGTTGCGATGTCGCAGGAGGGAGGAGTGAACTGCATCAGGATGGTAACTATTCAGCACCCTGAATCGACAAGAAACCTAAAAATTTCATTTGTACTATGGTAATTATAGATTTAGCTCTTCGCTGTGGGGCAAAATCATCCAGGCGAAGCGCAACTCATTGAGCTGGCCAAAGCCGATCCAGAAGTCATCGGCAAGCTGGCCTTTGCGCTTTCCTTCGGCTCGCTTGTTTGCAGGGGAGGCTCGAGAAGGCCAGGCGAGTCATCGGCGAGCAGACCCGTCGGAGCATCCGAAACCGCTA
>JBDNIL010000185.1:0-19452 GCA_041688355.1 Verrucomicrobiales bacterium
AACCCGGATCCCACCCTCCATCCGCCGAAAATTTGCAAAGGTCCCGGTTCCGGCAGATAGAAGCACATGGCCACTTTCATCTGCACGGATCTGGACCGAACGCTGCTCCCCAATGGACCTCAGTCGGGGTCTCCGCAGGCGATGCCGGCCCTGAAAGCCCTCGTGGCTGAACCCGAAGTGCGCCTCGCCTTCGTCAGTGGGCGTCGGCTGGCGCTGCATCTGGAAGCCATCGCGGAATACGATCTCCCGACACCAGATCACATTGTGGCGGATGTGGGCGCGACCATTTACGACCGGATCGCCGACGAATGGAGGCCCAACGCGGGATGGCACGCCCGCCTGGCGGCCGCCTGGCAGGGCAGGGAATGGCGAGACGTGTTTCCCTTAGTGTCCGATATCCCCGGCCTCGAACTCCAGGAGGAATCCGCGCAGGCTGCCCACAAGCTCAGCTTCAACGTTCCCAACCTGAAGGATCGGGAGAGATTGACTGAGCTGGTGCGCCGGCGATTCGATGCGGAAGGCATTCGGGCGGACCTGATCTGGAGTGTCGATGAAACGGTGCCCATGGGCCTGCTCGACGTCATGGCCGCGGGAGCAACCAAATTGGAAGCAGTGCGCTGGCTGATCGAATCCACCGGCATCCCCGTTCAGCGCACGCTTTTCTCGGGAGACAGTGGCAACGACCTACCCGTTCTGGTCAGCGAAATTCCTGCCGTTTTAGTGGCGAATGCGACGGAGGAAGTTCGTGCTGAGGCCTTGCAACTTACCGAACAACTTGGGCATTCTGGGAACCTCTATTGTGCAATCGGCGGATACAACGGGATGAATGGGTGCTATGCTGCGGGTATCCTGGAAGGTGCAGCACATTTCTTCCCAGAGTGGCGCGATTTCATCAATAATTCTTGTGACTCCGGCATCAAGTCTGTGCCGTAGAGAGGGCTTAGCTCCAAATGTTTCCTCCCATCAACCTTAAACTCGTATTCCATTCAGCCACTCTTTGTAAATGAGGATTCAACTTCACAGCCTCCACGGTCTTTTTCGCGGGCAGGACCTGGAAATCGGCCGCGACGCGGACAACGGAGGCCAAATCGTCTATGTGATGGAACTGGCGAGAGCCCTCAGCGAACGGGAAGACGTCGACCACGTGGATCTCGTCACCCGACGGATTGATGACCCTCTCACGGGCCCGGATTACGCCCAACCCGTCGAAAACGTTACGGACAAGCTCTCCATCCGCCGAGTCTGGTGCGGTGGCAAAAAATATCTCCCCAAAGAGAAGCTGTGGCCTTACCTGGATGAGTTCGTGGCCAATGTGGTGACGCACGTCAAACAGGAAAAAGTTTTCCCGGATTGGATCCATGGCCACTACGCGGACGCCGGCTACGTCGCGGCGGAACTGTCCTCCATCCTCAACGTGCCCTTTTGCCAAACGGGCCACTCGCTCGGCAAGCCGAAGCTTCAAAAATTGCTCGACTCCGGCATGCTCGAGTCCGACGCAACGGCTCGCTATCAGTTTGATCGACGATTCGTCGCCGAGGACACGACCCTCGTAAATGCCGAGTTCATCGTCACATCCACTCAGCAGGAGATCGGCACATACGAGCTCTACGAAAGCTTTAATCGCGCAGAATTTCACGTCATCCCGCCGGGTCTGAATTTTGACCGCTACTTCCCCTATTATCAGGATCTCGTGGCACCGCAGGAGATCCCCGTCGAGCGCATGCAGGCGAAACTCTCGGCCCGGGAAAGCCTGGCGAACTTCCTCTCTCAGCCCGAGAAGCCCTTCATTCTGGCGCTCTGCCGTCCGGACGCGAAAAAGAACATCGATGGTTTGTTGCATGCCTACGGCACCGACAAAGGCCTGCAAGCTCTGGCGAATCTCGTCATTTTCGCCGGTATCCGCAGTGACATCGAGACCATGGCCGAGGGCGAGCGTGAAGTGCTGACGGAGCTGTTGCTGTTGATGGACAAGTACAACCTCTACGGCAAGCTCGCGATTCCCAAGAAGCACGATGTCGAATTCGAAGTGCCCGAGATCTACCGCCTCTGCGCCGAGCGGAAAGGCGTGTTCATCAACATTGCTCTGACCGAACCGTTCGGTCTTACCATTTTGGAAAGCACCGCAACCGGCTGCCCGGTCGTCGCGACGGAAGATGGCGGACCAGCCGAGATCCTGCCAAAATGTCAGAACGGTTCCCTGGTGCCGCCTCGGGACACCGCCGCCATTCAGACCGCCCTTCGCAATATTCTGATGGATCCCGATCATTGGAAGACCCTCTCCAATCAGGGAATCGAGAAAATCCGCGAGAACTACAGCTGGGAAGCTCACGTGGGACGCTACCTCGAACTGGTCAAAGAGAACCTCGATGCCTCCCGCGGTTTGGGAAAAAAGAATGCCTCCCAGAATACGCGCATCTACGACCGGCTGAAATCTGCCAGTCGCATGATGATCGCCGACGTCGATGGCACGCTCGTCAGTGAAACGGGAGACTTTTCGGGGCTCGATGAACTCAAGAACCTGCTCCGGGAGCGCGGCAAAGATTTCGTTTTTGGCGTCGCCACGGGACGATCGCTCGCGAGTGTGGAAGCTCTCTTCCGCGAGCACGACATCCCCACGCCCGACGTGGCCATTTGTGACGTCGGCACTCACATATGCCATGGCTTTAAGGAGGCGGATCTGGACAAGGCCTGGATGGAACACATCGACTTCCGATGGAATCGAGCCGCCGTCGTCGCGGCACTTCAAGAAGTGCCCGGGCTGGAACTCCAGGAGGCCGGGGTCCAGACCCCGCACAAGGTCTCCTACTACTGGCACGGCGGGAATGACAACCCCTTGAACGAATCCCTCATCCGCAGGCAGTTGGGCCGACTCGCCCGGAACACGAGCCTCATTGTCACGCATGACAGCTACCTCGACATCCTGCCAAAACGCGCCTCGAAAGGTCGCGCCGTCCGCTTCATTGGCAACAAATGGAACATTCCCCTGCGGGACACCGTCGTCTTCGGCGATGCCGGGAACGACCTGGACATGTTCACTGGAGCCACCCGCGGTGTTGTCGTTGGCAACTACTCATCCGAAATGGAGTCGTTGCGCGGCAAACCCCGCATCTACTTCTCGCCGCAGCCCAGTGCTGCGGGCATCCTGGATGGCTTGCGCCGGATCGCCTTTATCCAATCGTAAACCTTTAGCCTTTCCGGCCCCGTTTCTGCTCTGCTAGATAAGGATCTCATGAGTCCATCAACCCACCGGCCCGACTGGATCGACCGTCAAAGCCGATCCTCATTCGAACGCATCCTGCCCCGATTGAGAGATCGGTTTCCGCAGGTGCCTGAGCCGGAGTGGGAAGTCTTTACGGCCCGCATGCGTCAGTACTTCCGGCCGTTGTTTGAGCTGCTGCATGAGCTCTACAGCGGACACTACGACTTCTTCTACCATCTGGAAAACATCATGGTCTCCGCGACCAAGATGTGGGTGGATCGCCCCATCGAAATGAAAGGTCTCGATGCCCAGCGGGAGAGTGATCCCGGCTGGTATCGATCCAATCAAATGGTCGGCTACATCACCTACGCAGATCGGTTTGCCGGGGACTTGAATGGCATTCGGGAAAAGATTCCTTTCCTGAAGGAGCTTGGCGTCAATTACCTGCACATCATGCCTCCGTTCCAGTGCCCGGAGGGTGACAACGACGGTGGCTACGCGATCAGCAGCTACCGTGAGATCGATCCTGCCCTGGGCACCATGGAGGACCTTTCTCAACTCGCCACCGACTTGCGCAACCACGGCATCAGTCTCTGTCTGGACTTTATTTACAACCACACTGCGGACGAGCATGTGTGGGCCAGGAAAGCCCTGCAGGGGGACCCGGAGTTTCAGGATTACTACCGGATGTATGATGACCGCACCATTCCGGATCAATTCGAGGAGACGGTCAATGCCGTTTTCCCGGACGAGCATCCCGGCAGCTTCACCTACCGCAGTCGCATTCGGAAGTGGGTCTGGACCACCTTCAAAAACTATCAGTGGGACCTGAATTATGAAAACCCGGTCGTCTTCAGCAAGATGGCCGAAGAGATGCTCTTCCTCGCCAATCAGGGCGTCGACATCCTGCGACTCGACGCGGTCGCCTTCGTCTGGAAACGGCTCGGCACCAATTGCGAGAACCTGCCGGAGGCACATAAAATCATCCAGGCCTTCAACCTGCTCATCCGCATCACGGCTCCGGCGCTCGTCTTCAAGTCGGAAGCCATTGTGCATCCGAATGAGGTCGCCAAATACATCGATCCCGGTGAGTGCCAACTCTCCTACAATCCCACATTGATGGCCCTGCTCTGGAATGCCGCGGCTACCCGAAAGGTCGAATTCCTGCGCCACAGCATGATGAAGCGATTCTCCATTGATCCGGATTGCGCTTGGGTGAATTACATCCGCTGTCATGACGACATCGGCTGGACGTTCTCCAATGAAGACGCGGAAGAGATCGGCATGAACTCCCATAATCACCGCCACTTCCTAGTCCAGTTTTACACCGGCAAGCACGAAGCCTCCTTCGCCCGCGGCCTCCCCTTTCAGGAAAATCAGCGCACAGGAGATGCCCGCATTTCCGGCTCCACCGCATCTCTCGCGGGACTGGAACTCGCCTTGGAGCAGGGCAATGCCGAGGCCGCGGAAGTCGCCGTCCGTCGCATCCTGCTCATGCATGGCGTCATCTTCACCATCGGCGGTATTCCCCTTATCTACGCCGGGGATTCGGTCGGCACGCTCAACGATTACTCGTTCCGGGATGATCCCGAACATGAAGGCGACAGCCGCTGGGTACACCGGCCCAAGTTTGACTGGGAAGAAGCCAAAAAACGCTTCGAATCAGGAACCTACCAAGCTCAAATCCATCAAGGCATCCTCAAACTAGGCCAGGTTCGCCGCAACAATGCCGCCTTTGATCGCACGGAGACCGAGATCATCGACACTCAGAATGACCATGTCTTTGGCTACTTCCGGCATCACCCGGATCAGACTGCCCTCATCCTTGCAAATTTCTGTGACTCCCCCACCGAACTCTCCGGCACCCGGCTGCGTCAGCTCGGCCTGCGCCGCACCTTGACGGACCTGATGACCGGCCAAGTCATCACCGCCTCAGACGCCCTCCACATGGAAGGCTGCCGCTTCATGGTTCTGGTCGGCGGTCGTCGTAACGCCACTGGCGAAAACGCCAGGGAATGACGTCTCCGGTCACGAGCATTGCTAGATATTGTGGAAGTCGGTCAATTTCTCGGCTCGTTCGCGCACCAGGCGAACCACGAGCGACGTCCATCCGGTCTGATGGCTGGCACCGAGCCCTTCGCCGGTCTCAGCGTGAAAGTATTCGTGAAACAGCATCAGGTTTTGCCAGGTAGGGTCATCATCGTAGCGTTTTGCGATGCCGCCTCCAAAGCACGGCCGGTAGCCGGTAGTGTCTTTTTGAAAGATGGAAATGAGACGTTCGCTGATCAAATCGGCCACCTGATCGAGGGACAGTTCGTTCCCGGATCCCGCCGGTGATTCGATTTTGAAGGTGTCTCCGTAAAAGTGGTGATAGCGTTCGAGGGCTTCGACAATGAGGTAATTGACCGGGAACCAGACAGGCCCCCTCCAGTTCGAATTTCCCCCGAACATCCAGCTGTCACTCTCCCCGGGAACGTAGCTGACGTATTTTGCCAGCTCCGGACGATTTTCGAGGAACCACGTCAGTCGTTTTTTTAAATCCGGGCAGGGCATCGATCGTTTCCTGATCGAGCACGGCCACGGCAATCATCGGGAGCAGCCCGACGAGCGAGCGCACTTTTAGCGGGATGGGATCTGTGTGATCAATAATCAGCTGATCATTGTAGAATCCGTCTTTTTTGTCCCACAACCCGTCTCCGCCGAGGGAATTGATGGCATCCGTGATGTCCACAAAATGCTCGAAGAATTTCGACGAAATGTCTTCATAGGCAGGGCGGTGCATCGCCAACTCGATCGACATGGAAAGCATCAGGAGACAGTAGGACGCCATCCACGCCGTTCCATCAGCCTGATTGAGATGTCCGCCGCCCGGGAGAGGGCGGGAGCGGTCAAAGACCCCGATATTATCCAGCCCTAGGAAACCGCCTCCAAAAACGTGACGCCCCTCCACGTCCTTCCGGTTCACCCACCAGGTGAAGTTGAGGAGCAGTTTCTGGAATGCCTTTTCGAGGAATTCCAGATCACGCTGCCCTTTGGGATCGGCGATTTTGTAGACCCGCCAGACAGCCCAGGCGTGGACAGGTGGATTCACATCAGAGAAATTCCATTCGTAGGCGGGGAGTTGCCCGTTGGGATGCATGTACCATTCGCGGAGAAGGAGCAAAAGCTGGCTCTTCGCGAAATCGGGATCGATTTTCGCAAACGGCATCATGTGAAAGGCGCTGTCCCAGGCGGCAAACCAGGGGTATTCCCACTTGTCCGGCATGGAGAGGATATCCCGGGCGAAAAGATGGCCCCAGTCGTGATTGCGGCCCTGCTCCCCGGGATACTTCGCGTGGTTTTCCCAACCGCTCAGGCGGCTTCCCGTATTCGCTCAGCCACATCTTCAGGGACGGCGGCTCGTTCAAGGCGCGCCAAGACCCATAGGTTGTGACTCAAGACGGCCCACCCTGTCAGCATGCTTCGATGCGTGAACCCTTTCGCTCGCGCGGGTTTGCCCATAAATTCACGGACGAGGATGCTCACCCGAGCTTCGGTGCCGGCTCGCCTTTTCAAGCCCTCTTTCATTCCAGGCTCGTTCTTCAGGCGCTCGGCGAGTTCTCCCACATCGCGCGGGCACAGTCCGCTTTTAATCCCGTGTTCTTTCAGGAGGATCTCGTTCGCTTTGCTGTGCAGCCCGCGATCTCCCCATGCGCTTTTCACCGTAAGTTGCTGCTCGATGCAGAGACGCTCGATGGCCGGACCGACATGACGGGTGTCGCTGCGCTGCTCTTTCTCCAACTGATAATCGACGATCAGTCCTTCGCGGGTTTCACCCAGCCAAAGTTTGTTCCCGAACTCCACTTCGGCGTTGCTGTTGCCTCGCACGATCACTTCCACGTCGGGATCGTAGAGGCTCAATATTTTATCTTTGTTAGGAAGCTTGCGGCCTCCGATGATGCGCTCGTGAGCCTGTTTAATAGCGGCGGGCAGTTGCTCGAGAACGCCTTCGATGCGCTCTTTGATTTGGCGGACATGGCCTTCGCCGAGTCCGGTTTCTCCGGCTCGCTTTTCGAGGATGTCGAGATGTCTGCGTGCGTGCCTCCCGATGCGCCGGGTGAGTTGTTTCATTTCCCGCAGCACGGCCTTGCGATGTTTGCGCCCTTCTTTGGTGCGGAACTTGGGAGTCATTTTCATGCACAGGGTGTTCATCTCGCTGAGGAAGGCGAGCGGTTCCTGAGGCATGCGATGACAAAGGCCGGCATTTCGAATCAGGACAGTCGCTTTCGTGAGGGTGCGCACGATGTCGCGTAGCAACACCCAGTCGATGGGGAAGTGAATGGGAGCTTTCAGGCAGGTGCTGTCGAAGAAGATGTCGGAGAAGTCGATATGCTTTTCCAGTCCCAGGTCAATGGGGCTGATGTCGCCGGTTCCCGCGAGCAGGGCCGTGAGCCGGGTGTTGATGATTCGGAGGTTGGGTTCGTTCCAACCCGGATGCGGTCAGGATTTCATCGATGCGGACAAGCAGATCACGCTGCTGGTGATAATCCTGACAGGCGGAGATGAAAGGAAGCGCTGGACGAAGTTCGGGTTGGTGGGCTATAATTTTCACGGTTCGAGGGCTACAAGGTTGGTGTGGTAATTAACTTATAGACCACGAATTTCGGGCATGAGGGGCAAATTTGCCTCTCATGCCCTTCTCCTTTCCCTCTGAATCTAAAGCCACGCCTTTGATGCCGCTTTTGGGACGGGCTCTAAGTTAGTGCCATTCGGGACCGACCCCCATTCAAGTTGACGTGAAAAGACGGTATTTTGACGCATTGGCACGAACCAATTGAATTGCCTCAAACGCAAGCCCCAGTAGGATGGCGCCCTAATATTGATCTTTACTGGCTGTTTGGAGCCTACCATCGGTCATCAAAAAACCCTCGATGATAAAAAACGCTTCGCTTGTATCAAACTTCAGGACACACGCACTTGCCTTCGTGATTCTTGCCAGCGCCACCCTCACCTCCAATCCGGCAGGCGCGGCAACGATGTCGGCCAGCCCCAACGCCCCCGCAGTCACCGGCGAGGACATCGCCAACTACGGCGAGGTGTCCGGAACCGACAAATGGTTTGCGGAAAACTCCACTTCCGGCGCGGCGAAAGGCCAGAGTTTCACCACCGGCGGTTCGGCCGTGCGGCTCAAATCCATCACCTATCAGGTCGGCGGAAACCAGAAGGCGACGCCCACCAAGACCTACGCCATCCGCGTCGGCAAGCTGGCGAATACGGCTTTCACCCTGGTCCACTCGGAGACGGCTACCCAGAGCTTTACCTGGAACGCCGATGAATTCATGACTTGGACCTTTGCCACGCCGGTCATGCTGGATCCCTACACGACTTATGGCATCGATGTCGGCATGCTCTCCAGCACCAGCACCTGGCAGACCGGCATCCCCTACATCAACCTGACGGCCGACGACTACCCCGATGGCACGCGCTACTCGTCGGGGACCTCGGGCGTAGGCACCGCCACCGTGGATTATGCCATCGGCTCCGACCGCGTTTTCCACCTCGGCATCGAGCGTCCGCTCGGACCGGTCTTCGAACTCGTCGCCAAAAGCCCGGCCGACGATGCCACCGACGCGCTGGCCACCCGCGAGCTGATCCTCACGTTCAGCCAGAACGTCACTCCCGGCTCCGGCTATCTCACCTTCCGCGATCTAACGGACCCATTGAATCCCGTTGAAATCTTGGTCGCCGCCAACGACCCGCGGCTCACCTACGATCAGAATGTCGTCCGCATCGAACCCACTGGCCTGCTTGGCTGGAGTAAAAGCCATGCCATCCGCCTTGATGCCGGGGTTTTCCTCGGCGACGGCGGAGCACCCGTCGCCGCCATCACCGACGACACCAGTTGGAATTTCACCACGGTTGCAGGGGATCCGCTTTTGGATGCCACCACCGCGCTTAAAGCCCACATCACCGGTGGTGGCCTCAGCGGCCCCCAGATCTCCGCCCACAAGTCCACCATCGACGCCGCGAAGTCCCGTTTCGACGAGAGTTCCGCGACCATCAGCGCGGTGTTTGACCTCGTGAAAACCTACGACACGGCCAAAGGACCGCTGTTCGTGAGCGGCAGCACGGTCACGGACTTCAGCCGCAATAACACCCTCGCGACGGACAATAAGTCGATCAGTCCGGAGAACATCCACTGGGTGGTTTATTCCGTGATGCAATCCATCATGGACGAGATTTACAATGCCGGTTCTCTCGCCAATCCGGTGAAACGCGCCCTGATCGCAAACTACAACAACCCGGGAGGCTTCAAGTTTGGCAGCCACACGGATTTCCCCGGCCCCTGCTTGCCACCGGCCAACCCGTTGAACACCCACACCGTGGCCATCAACGGCAGCTTCCCGGTGACCTTCGGCCGCAACACCCAGGCATGGCCCACGCCCGCGCGCAAACCCACCGGCACCTACCTCGCTCCGGGAACCATCGCCACCGTCACCGTGCCTCCCGCCCTCGTCAATGCGGGCTACAAGGTGCGCGTCGGTGCCCACTCGTGGGATCTATCAGGCCGACCCCCGGTCGAACGGCTCGAACGGGCGACACGGCTCTATCCGCTCGACACGGGAACCATCGAGGTCGCCAGCCCCTACGGCGGCGGCATCTACGTCGAGGTGCCCATCGGCGCGAATGCCGGAGTCGTCAACGTCACCATCACGGGCGCGGTGCGTTCACCGTATTTCTCGGCGAAAAGTTTCCATCAGACAACTCCCGCCGAGTGGCTCGTCGAGCGTGCCTACCTCGCGCCGTGGGCGGATTTCCAGAGCGAGAAATTCATGACACAGGTACCCCGCAATTGGATCTATAACATGACAGGTGCCAATGCCACCACCCTGATGGCCGACTGGGACAAGGGCATGGATGCGATCAACTCGTTGATGGGCTTTCCCCTGAATCGCGGCAAGGAGACGATGTATTGCCAGACGGATGTCATCCTGCGCTCGTCCGTCCACGCACCGGGCTATCCGGCGGTCAACGTCACCTCCAATGTCAACTCCGGGGTCAGCCCCGCTGGCTACGCCGGCAACTACCTCGTCCGCGGTCCCAACACCTCGCTCACCGCCGCCAACATCGAGTTCCACGAGCAGGGACACGCCTACGGTTTCCCAAAATTCGGCGGTGAAAGCGAATCCAGTGTCAACCTGCTCCAGCCCGCCATGCTGCAGCGCAAGTTTGGCCGCACCTTCGATCAAGCCCAGAATGGCTCGTTAGGCGACGGCAATTCCAACATCACCATGGACAACACCGCCGTGGCCTGGATGTGCGTGTTCAACTTCGCGCCGCGCAAGGTGCCGATGGCCAGTGCCGAAAAATCCTATCAGCACAAAGGCCACGCCAAGTTCATGGACATCGCCCGCCTCTTTGGCTGGGAAGGACTGGACGCCTACTGGCGCTCGTTCATGGAAGACGATGCCAACAACATTTTCTATGGCTCCGGCACCGATGATTTGTTGCTGCGCCTTTGCAAGGGCGTCGGCAAGGATATCCGTCCGCTGTTCCACTTCTGGGGCATCTACCCGGTGAACCCTGGCAACCTCGCGGCGGCCGTGGCGGCGGAGGGCCTTCAACCGCCGGTCGAGATCTACGATCAGCTTCTTCTTTACAAATCGCTGGTCCCGTCCAACAACGCGACCTTCCGCACCTTCGCCCAGGCTTGGCGGGGCAAATTACCGAGCATCAATGGTGCTTGGGAGGAACGGGAGCACGCCCGCCAGTGGGACACCACCGCGCTCTACGGAGTCGGTGACCAGCAGCGCAGCGAGGCAACCAATCCCGGTGAGATCTACAACGAGAACTCCGCCAACGATATCCAGAACCGCGTGCAGGAGCTCCTCGATCTCTACTACCCGGACGGCAGACCGGGAAGCGACTACGAAACCTGGGCCGGAACGTATTCCCCCGCCGATCTAACCGACCCGAAGGGCGATTTCGACAACGATGGAATGAGCAACAACGACGAACGCATCTTCGGCCTGAATCCGACCAGCGGCTCATCGGCGAACCCGATCTCCGTCCCGTTCAACGCCGCCGGCACCTTCAGCTACACCCGCCGCGGTGACGCGCTGCCCTCAATGAACTTCGAGATCTGGACCTCCACCAACCTCCAGGCCTGGAGCAAGGATGAGGGTGCCCAACAAACGCCCGGCGATCCCGATGCCAATGGTGTGGAGACCGTCTCGGTCATTCTATCAGCCACTGCGGAGGGAGGAAAACTCTTCGCCCAAGTCCGTGCCATCATACCTTAAATCCCTCCCGCGACCTCGCTAAACCTCATTACGTTTCATGAAAAATCCGAACCGTATCTTATTCCCACTCATCGCCGCCTTGATCGCGGCTCCTGTCTTTATCTCCACGCCAGCCGACGCTGCCACCATGTCCGCCAGTCCCACCGCGCCCGTGGTCAACGGGCTGGACATCGCCAACCTGGTAACACCAACCGGAACCGACAAGTGGTTTGCGGAAAACTCCGGTGCGGGTGCCGTCAAGGGACAAACCTTCACGACTGGCAGCACGCCTGTCCTGCTCAAGTCGATTACGTATCAGACATCGTCCATTGCAATTGCGACGAAAACCTACGTCATTCGCATTGGTACGCTCTCGGGAACGACATTCACCCAGATTGGCTCCGAGACGGCCACCCAAACCTTCACTTGGAACCCTGGTGAGTACATGACTTGGACGCTCGCCACGCCAGTCTTGTTGTCGGCTAACACGACCTACGCGATCGATGTCGGCATGACCAACAGCACCTCCGGCTGGGCGACCGGCATTCCCTACCTGAACCAATCCGGCAACGTTTACGCGGGCGGCGTGCGCTACACCTCGGGCACCTCCGGCGTCGGCACCACCACCATGTCGCTCGATTCTGGCAAGGACCGGATCTTCCACCTCGAGCTGCAGCACCCTATGGCTCCCTCGCCGGATAGCGGTTCATCTGTCCCCGCCGGCGATGTCGTCTTGAGCTGGACCAACATGACCCCGACCACCGGCACCGCCGTCTGGGTGGACGTATGGTTCGGCACCAATCCCGCGGCGCTGACGAAGGTCGCCAACGGACAACTCAACCTGACCACTTTCACGGTCAATGCTCCCGGTGCCAACACCTACTACTGGCGCATCGATTCCTATCTGAACGGTTCGCCGCCGCCCGGCACACCGGTTCAGGGCAGCCTGTTCAACTTCATTGTCTTCGACAGCGACGGCGACGGATTCCCGGACGCATACGAACTGGCCCATACCACACCACCTTCCGCCACCGCCTTGAATCGCGAGGATGACCGCGACACGGACGGCATCACGAACTGGAACGAATTCCAGAGCGGCACCAATCCCAGCCTCGCCGATACCGACGGCGACGGCCTGCTCGACGGCGACAACATCACCGTCACCAGCGGAGATCCGCGTTACGCCGCGTGGGCCACCGCCGGCACCCTTTTCACCGACGCCGGTGGCCAGCGCACCTTCCGCAGTGAGAATGCGGTGGGCGCCGATCCACTCAAGGCGGACACCGACGCCGACGGCCTGCCCGACGGCGTGGAAACCAACACCGGCACTTGGGTCAGTGCCTCCAACACCGGCACCAGTCCCACCAATCCCGATACCGACGGCGATGCCCTCAAGGATGGCGTGGAAACCAAGACCGGCGTATTCGTTAGCACAACCAACACCGGCACCAACCCGCACAGCCCCGACACCGACAACGACGGCGCGGGCGATTGGTATGAAGTCACCGCCTCGTTCACCGATCCGTTCCTCGCGACCAGCAAGCCAAACATTCCCTATCCTCTCCCCGACCCCGATGCCTCCACCGGCGTCACCGACAAGCCGGTCAAGGTCTATGTCATGTCCGGCCAATCGAACATGTTGGGCTTTGGGACCACCAGCGGCGCGGGGGATGGCACGCTCGAAACCATGACGGCCCGTCAGAACAAGTTCCCGAATCTGATCACTGAAACGGGAGCATGGACGACCCGGCAGGATGTCCGCTATCGGGGAGTGATTTCGGACATTGCCAACGTGCAACTTTCCCCCGGCACATTAGGTTCGACGTTTGGCCCCGAGCTGGGTTTCGGCTACATCATGGGTTGGCTTCACGATGAACCCGTCCTGTTGCTCAAGGCATCCATCGGCAACCGCAGCCTCGGTTGGGACGTCCTTCCGCCCGGCAGCCCTTCCTATCAGTATGGAGGCTCCCATTACGCTGGCTACGGCCAGACGCCGCTCAATTGGACGATCGGCAACCCCACGACACCCTGGGTCTCCGGGAATTGGTACGCGGGCAAGCAATACGATGAATATTTCCTGCACGAAAGCCAGTGGGCACATCCTGGCACCGGGGGCACCAACGTGGTCGATATCCTCGACGCCTGGGTGGGCCAATATGGCGCCGCCGGCAAGCCGTTCGCGGGCCACGATTTCGAGATCGCCGGGTTCGTCTGGTGGCAGGGTGACAAGGACCGATACGACATGGGCCACGCAACCCGCTATGAACAGAACCTCGTCAATCTGATCAATTCCCTGCGCTCCTACTACACCAACCGCTACCCCGGCAAGGTCGTGAACAACGCGCCCTTCGTCCTCGCCACGCTCGGTCAGACGCCGATGGACAGCACAAATGCGGCTGATAAGGCGATCCTCGACGCGCAGCTTGCCGTGGACGGAGCCTTCGGGAAATACCCGCAGTTTGCCGGTAATGTGAAGACGGTCTATTCCTACCCGCTCAGCGAGGAAGGCGCGTCTAACAGTCATTACAACGGGCGCGCCGGGACCTACATGCTCGTCGGCGACGCCCTCGGCCGCGCCATGGTGGATCTGGAAAGCACCGGCACCCCGGGTAGCGCCTATGCCACTTGGGCCGCCGGGCCGTTTTCCGGCACGCTCACAAATTCCGATCCGACTCTCGACTTCGACAACGGCGGCTTGGACAGCGGCATCGAGTGGGTCGTCGGCGGGGACCCGACCTTGGGCAGCGATGACGTCGGCAAGGCACCGGTCTTCGACAACACCACGGATCCCGATTACTTCATCTTCACCTACCGCCGCAGCGCCGCCGCCAACGCCGCCGCCAATATCACCATCGCGGTGAAGTATAGCAGCAACCTGAGTGGCTGGAACACCGCCGCCCACGACGGCACGAACATCATCATCACTCCCACCCCTAATGGTGCCGGCCCGGGCATCGACTCGGTGCAGGTGAAAATCAAGCGAACCCTGGCAGCCAATGGCAAGCTCTTCGCCCGCCTTAGGGTTGAAACCGCACCGTAATCCTTCCAATTAAGTGGAAACGGTCGCGGTCACCCTGTCCGCCACGGAGGTGGGCGGCAAGCTCTTAGCCCTGGTGCGGCGGTTCCCTAGGAACGTTTTATGATCATCGGGGCCTTGGACTGCGGCTGCCTGCTGCCGCTTTGGTAGCTTCAACTCTTGCCGTGCTAGCGGTTTGGGTCTTGCCGGTCTGCGGGCGCAACCGCAAGCCATCGGGATGTCCAGAACGATGCTCCGAGGATCGATTTTCCAACGTTTTTTCAGATCGTTAGTTATCTTCCGACAAAGACCGGCCCGATCGTCCCGCCTTCGATGAACTCAGCTTTGATCGGACGTGTCCGGCGCTCGTTCTTGCCTTTGCGCATATTGTCCGCCCGGCGCATCACCATGCCGCTAACCCCCTTTTCCCCGCCCTCCAGTCTTCGCCAAGGCTTCTACCGGCAGGCCGGTCCGGCCAACGACTGTTTCAGGAGCCTCCCGCCAAAAGCAAATCCCTAGCAGTCACGCGCCTTCTCGTCCTCGACATCGGCCTGGGCGTGCGCACCGATCAGGGAACTGTGGGACAGTCGTGTCCCCAGGTCGTCATGAAGGTCCCTTGCGATGCGGAGGCGCTCGTCCGAGACGAGTTGGACGTGACGGAGTTGGCGCTTGATCTTCCGCCGAATCACTGCGCGCCCCCACAGGCCGGCACAGAGGGCAATGAAGCTCACGCAGCAAAGCCCGACCCACCACTTGCCCCAGAGCGGTCCGGGAACATCCACCGTGACTTGTTTGATTCTGCCCAGCGGGACTCCCACCACCGACAAATTCTCCACCGTGAACCGGAAGTTCCCCGGCGGAAGCCGATCATATGCCACAATCTTGCTTCCTCCCAGACCGATCGAATGGGTTTCCTCCCAGCGCACGTCGATTTTTTCCCCCGGCACCACCTTCATCAGCGAGAATGGACCCGTTACGATGTCGGCATGCGCGTTCATGTCATCATCCTCGATGTATAACTGAACCCCCTCCGACCCCGGCCCAAGGGTGCCAAGGATGCGGAAGGGATGAAAAAGCAAATTCCTAGCAGCCCCTCCCGGGCGTGGCCGGGGAAAGACATTGAGGAAACTTCCTTGAAGGCGGTTCGGACGTCGTTCATGCTGGCGGGGCATCCTGCTGCGCGGCAACGGTACACCGATCTTACATTGGTGCTTTTTCAAAGCCCGTCTAGCAGCTTGGTGCCGGAGGCCGTGCGTGAGGTCATTGGTGGCGAGCCGGGCATGGCCCGGGCCGACCCCGCATAAGAGAATACTCATGCAGTTACACCCTTCGGGCCGCCGCAGTCAGGATGCACTAACCCTAACCGAACATCCAAGTGCATTATGGCCACCCCAAAGACAGATAGAACGCTGAAGAAGAGAACTTCTTCCACGCCGGGCAGAACTAACCCGGACGCCGCCGGAATCGACCTCGGTGCCACCGTCCACTACGTGGCAGTACCCGCCGATCGCGACGAAAAGCCGGTGCAGCATTCTGGCACGCTCACTGAAGATCTAATCGCCCTGGCCGACTGGCTCAAGCAGTGCCGCATCACCACCGTGGCGATGGAATCGAGGCCCCTGGCGCGGGGCCGAGATAGACTGCCGCAAGGCAGCCCTGAAAGGGTGCGTCCGCCGGGAGGCGGCGGGAGCATCAACCCACCGGGGTCTATTGGATCTCGCTGTTCCAGATCCTCGAGGAGCGCGGCTTCGAGGTCTGCCTGGTCAATGCCCGCCACGTCAAGAACGTGCCGGGACGCAAGAGCGACGTGCAAGATTGGCCCGCTCGCTCCCGCTCGTCTCGGCCTTCGGCCTGGCCTGTCGGCCAGCCTACCCCGCGGCTTCCCCCGCCGCCGGTGTTGCTAGTGGCTGCAATACCTGCACCGCGTCGGCCTGCTCAACGCGTCCTTCCGTCCTCCGGCAGCGATCTGCGCGGTGCGTTCGCTGATGCGCCACCGCGAGAGCGTGATGCGCGCCGGCTGCCAGCACCTGCTGCGGGTTCAGAAGGCGCTCGACCAGATGAATGTGCAGCTGCACCACGCCGTCACCGACATCACCGGACAGAGGGGCCTGGCGACCCTCGATGCCATCGTCGCCGGAGAGCGCGACCCGGAGGCGCTCGCCCGCCTGCGCCACTACCGTTGCAAGAAGAGTGAGGTCGAAATCGCGAAAGCCTTGAGAGGTGACTGGCGCGCGGAACACCTTTTCACCCTGCGCCAATCGCTGGAAGCCTGGCGCTTCCATCAGCAGCTCATGGCCGATTGCGATCAGCAGATCGCAAGTCGGATGGACGCGCTGGAAGATCGGGGAGCCGGACTGGCACCCGTAACCCGCAAGAAAGGCAACAAGCCTCACGAGGAACCGATGCGCGAGCAGCTCTGCGGACCGTCTCGCGAACGCTCTTCGCATGGCGGCACAGTCCCTCCACCGGTCGAAGGCGGAACTGGGAGATTGGTTCCGAAGGTTGAAAGCCAAGCTCGGAACAAAGGCGGCGGTGACCGCTGCCGCCCACAGCCGAGCGGAGCGAGACAGCCAAATGGCGGAGCCTTTGCCCGAAGGGCGCCGCAGGGCGGCGGCAACCTGGCGCGCATCCTCTGGGCGATCGTCAGGCACCGTCGCCCCTACGATCCGAAGCGACTGGGTAACCCCGAACTGGCCCGAGCCCGGAGAGAACGCTATCCTCGACGCCAAGCCGAGCAACTTGGTTTCGCCTTGACACCGGTCAACAGGGAAGTTTCATAAGAGTCAGTAACGGACGGGCTAATCAGTCAGTCATCGCGAAGTGATTTTTCAGGAAGTTCATGATGTGGTCTCCTCCCTGATGCGTAAAACCGGCTTTGAAATCACATTCGACTCCGAGGGCATCGAGTTTCTCTTTCAGCAACTTCCCGAAGACGGGATGGTGGATCACTTTGCCGGTTGATGTCCCCGGCGGCAAGGGAACGGCGTCGAGCGGTCCGGTGTAGACGAACAAAGTCGGTGGATCATCCGCACTGGCATGTTCCCAGGGCGATGCTTCAGTGATTCTGGCAAGGACATCAGGCGTGAGCGGTTCGGTGGCGGGACTACCGAACATGGGTGCGAAGCTTTCGTGAATGACCGGGGAACCGCCGATGTGGCTGAGGATCCATTCGGGCAGGAGATTAGTGGGTCCGTCGAAGGGGACCAGACAGGTGACTCTCGTCGACTGGCGGGAGACGGGATCGTCTGAATTCGGATTGGCAAGGTCGTTATGATAAGCGATCCACATTGAAATGACCGCCCCCGCTGAACTCCCGGTAAGGGCGATTCGGCCACGATCCAGTCCCCATTCAGTGGCTCTTTCGCGCAGGGTTTGCACCACTCGAGCTCCATCAAGGAGAGGGGTATCCGCAAAGGTATCGGATCCGTTCACAAAACGGTAATTGGCGCTTACGAAGGCGATACCGTTGGCGAGCCAGATTGAGGGATCGACTCCGCCCTTGTCCCCGGCCACAAATCCACCCCCGTGAAAATAGACCAGCACTGGGATGGGCCGTCCGTCCGTGCGCTTTTCCGGGAGCCATAGATCAAAGCGATTTCGTTCGTGATTGCCGTAAACTGCGTCGGCGTGTGTCGGGGGAATTTTTTTCGGTCGTTTTTCCTGCAGTTGTTCCCGGTAGCGGGTGGCCTCCTCCACCGTGAGACGGCCGTCACCGTTGAGATCCGCGTCGGGAAATTGAGCGTGCCACTTGGCGAGTTGGTCTTCGCCCGGGGTTTCCTGACCCTGACCGATTGACAGGGATGCGAGCAAGAGAGTGAAGGTCAGTAAAAAGGAAAAGGAGAGAGAAAACTTCATTCGGCGCAGGGTCAAAAACTTACTGATGCTCAAACGCGCGAGGAAATGGGGTTTGAACTCAAAGCCAGATAGTATATACTTAAAGCGTGTTTGTGAACCACTAAACCTGATTTATGCGAAAATCAACCCCCTCCTTCCCCGGCCCAAGGGTGCCAAGGATGCGGAAGGGATGAAAAAGCAAATTCCTAGCAGTAAGGGCTCCCTTCCAGCGGGAGCCGGATTTTGATGTGGTGAGTGTGAATTACTCCTTTGCTGAACTGCTCGAGCGTGGGGAATTGCCGCGTTGAGAACCGAACTTCCGATACCATCGAACGAAATGAACAACCCGACATTCCGAATTGAGATTCCCCGGCGTTCCTTGATCGAGGGCCTGGGACTCTTGAAAAAAACCGTGGCGAGGAGAAAGCACGAAGAAGCGATACTCTCCCACGACGGGGAATGCCTCCACATCGAAGTAGGAGGCGGCGGAATAGCCGTGGCCGCTTCGGGAGATTGGGAGGGACAGATAAAAATCCGGGGGCCGCTCCTTCTCGACCTGGTCGCGCAAATGCCCCAGGGAGACCCCCTCCTGCTACGGGTGGAGGATGGATTCCTGTTGATCGGGAACTTGCGACTTCGATGCTCGGTGCAGAAGTCTTGGAGTAAGACGATTGACCTCCCGGTGAACGTGGCTCGGAAGGACATCGTGACCATGTTGGCTTCGAACTCCCGCGAGGATTTAATCGCCTCGGGCCTAGACGCCTTGGTGCCGCCGGGCCAGTTGGATTCCGAGAGCTTCTTGGCGCGCCTTGATGCCGCTGCGAAGCTACTAGCACCGGAGGGTGTTGGGCGAGAGGAGCTTCTTCAATGGATACGGTCCCGAAAGAGCGTGGTGCAGGGAGAACTGTTCGATTAATTCCGTCGCCCTTCCTCACACCGTTCCACTTCATCACCTGACTTCCTTTCATGAGCGCCACTGATTGCCCCAGCTTCCCCATCGACCCGCCCGATGAACCCTCGCAGGAGTTCCTCCGAGCGATCAATGTCGCCGGTAACACCCTTGAAAGCCAGTTCAAGAAACATCGCGGCCAAGGGAGGCCCTCGCACGACTACAACTGGATTAAGTCTGAACTAATTTGGCC
>JBDNIL010000017.1:0-3455 GCA_041688355.1 Verrucomicrobiales bacterium
ATGCGCGAGCTCGGCGCCTATCTCATGCACCCCGGGCCCGTGAACCGCGGCGTCGAGATCACCGACGAGGCGATGCGCTACGAGCGCAGCCTCATCAGCACCCAGGTCGAGAACGGCATCGCCGTGCGGATGGCGGTGCTGCACTGGCTCAAACCCGAAACCGACAAGGACTAGAAAGATGGGGGAGCGGACTCGACTTTTCAAAAACGGCAGGATCGCCTCGGCGAACTCGTCCGACTTTCGCGAGGCCGATGTCCTCGTCGATGCAGACGGCCTCATCACCTCGATCGGCACCGGGCTCGCGACACCCGAGGGAAGCGAAGTGATCGACTGCACCGGCTGTCTCCTCGTCCCCGGCATGTTCGATGTCCACGTCCATGCTCGCGAGCCCGGGCACGAGCACAAAGAGACGCTCGCCACCTGCTCGGCGGCCGCTTTGCACGGGGGCGTCACCGGCGTCGTCCTGATGCCCGACACGTCGCCGCCGGTGGACTCTGGAAATCTCGTCAAGAGCGCGATGGATCTCGTCTCGGAGGTCAGTGCGATCCCCATGTATCAGTCCGGCTGCCTCACCAAAGGACGCGAGGGAAACGAGATGGCGGGCTTTTCCGGGATGGCCTCGCGCGGCGTCCCGATGCTGACCGATGCCGACCGCACCGTTGCGTGTCCCGACCTGATGCGGCGCTGCATGGAGTATGCCTGCGACTTCGACCTGCTCGTGACTTCGCACACCGACACGCCCGCTCTGAGCAAGGCCGGGGTGGTCAATGAGGGACGGGTTTCCTACCGCTTCGGCCTGCCCGGGATCCCCGCGATCAGTCAGGAGCTCGCGATCGACCGCGACATCCACGTAGCGCTGCACACCGGCGCGAGGCTTCATCTCCAGCAGCTCTCGAGCGCCCGCGGGCTCGAGTCCGTGCGACGCGCCAAAGAGGCCGGGACCCGGGTGACCTGCGAGGTCTCGCCGCAGCACCTCGTCCTCACCGAGCTCGACATCAGGGACTACAACACCCATTTCAAATTCAACCCGCCGCTCCGTTCGGTGCAGGATACCGAAGCGCTCGTCGCGGGGCTCATCGACGGATCGATCGACCTCATCGCGAGCGATCACGCGCCGCACACGGAGTTTGAAAAATCGAGCGACTTCGGCAGCGCGCCTTTCGGGGCGACGGGGCTCGAGACGAGCGTGCTGGTGCTGCACGATCGCTTTATCCGGACCGGAGTCTTCGGGTGGGATCTTCTCATCCAGCGCTATTCCGATGCTCCCCGGAAGCTCATCGGGCTGGAACCTGTCGTGATCGCCGAGGGCTGCGCGGCCGAGTTTTTTGTCTTCGACCCGGCGGCGGAGACGGCGATCACCAGAGAGTATCTACGGACGAAAAGCCCCGTTTCACCTTTTCTCGGCGAGACGCTGGCAGGAAAAATGCGCGGGACGGTGTTGGGTATGGCCTGGCACGGGGAGGAGTGATTCAAAAGGATTCCATACTTGAGGCGAGTGTCGAAGAACGCAGTGGTGGAAAGCTTTACTACTGTTGACGGCGGACCAATGTAGCCTCATTGTAGACACATGAAGGGCAACATACAGAAGTGGGGGAACAGCCTCGCGGTGCGTATTCCGCTTGCCGTCGCGCGTCAGATCAAGGTAAAGGAAGGCGACGCAGTGGAGCTGAGCGTGGGCGTTGGCGGCCTTACCATCAAGCCCGCTCCCCGGCGGCCCACTCTCGACGACCTGCTTGCCGAAGTCACGGCGGATAACCTTCCCGAATCAGCCAATTGGGGGAGCGATCTCGGCAGAGAGGTGCTGCCGCTATGAAGTCAGGGAGAGCGTCGGTTCCGGCTTTGGGCGCGATCGGCTGGCTCGTCTTTGATCCTCAGGCAGGTCGAGAACAGGCGGGGAGGCGGCCTGCTCTCGTGCTCAGTCACACTCGTTATAATGAAAGAACCGGGCTCGCGGTTTTTTGTCCGATCACGAGTCGGGTGAAGGGCTACCCCTTCGAACTGGCGCTCCCGTCGAGCCTCCCGGTGGAAGGGGTCGTTCTTTGTGATCAGGTGCGTTCCCTCGACTGGAAAGAAAGGAAATGGCAACCTCTCGGCCAAGTGCCCGAAGATTTTCTGGAGGCAGTTATGGCGAAGATGCTCACTTTGTTTGAGCTGCCCTCTACGTGACTTAGTGCTTCGTCATTACCTCACGAACCCCCGTTCAACCATCGGTATTCTCGCCCTGTAGCTGGCCTCTGTGAGGCCGGTTGTTTGTGCGTCCAAGGTAATAGAGACCGGCCTCACAGAGGCCAGCTACAGGCTTCCAGCAAAAAATCAAGGGTCACCGGGGTGTTTTCCGACAGCCTCTTCGGCCCTTTAGGAAGGAGGAGAGGTGCCGGGTATCGAACTCCGATCGGGCCGCGATTCAGGGAAAGACAGAGCGGCGTTTCCGGTTCATCTAAACGGGTGATGAAAATCCCCTTTTTCCTGAAAATAGCTCTCGCCGCACTTCCGACGCTCCCCATGAGCCTTGCCGCCGATGAGCCCGCCTCCCTCTCCCGCATTCTCTTCGGCTCGTGCCTGAAAGAAGCGGAGACCTCGCCCATCTTCGAAACGATCCTCGCGCACGAGCCGGAGCTTTTCCTCTTTCTCGGCGACAACATTTACGCCGACACTTCTGACATGGCGGTGATGCGGGCGAAATACGACGTCCTCGCCGCGACCCCGAAGTTTGCCGAACTGATGAAGGCCTGCCCGGTCCACGCGACCTGGGATGATCATGACTACGGCATCAATGATGGAGGGGCGGAGTTCGAAAAACGCGACGAGGCACAGCGGGTCTTCGTCGATTTCTGGGGCGATCCGGCCGATTCGCCGCGACGCTCGCGACCCGGGATCTACGAGGCAAAAATCTACGGCGAAGCCGGGACGCGGGTCCAGGTCATCATGCTCGATACGCGATACTTTCGCGGCCCGTTGAAGAAAGGCGAGAAGCGCGTCGGGGGAGTCTATTACCCTAACGAAGACAAAAGCGTGACGATGCTCGGGGCGGCGCAGTGGGCCTGGCTCGAGGAAGAGCTGCGCAAGCCGGCCGAGGTGCGGCTGATCGGCTCCAGCATCCAGTGTGTTTCCGAGGCCTCCGGCCACGAGACCTGGGCGAACCTGCCTTTTGAACGACAGCGCTTGTTTGACCTGATCGGCAAGACGAAAGCCAACGGGGTCATCATCCTGAGCGGAGACCGCCACTGGGCCGAGTTGTCCGTCGCGCGCGAGGCGGTGCCCTATCCGATCTACGATCTCACTTCGAGCAGTTTTAACCAGATCCATCCCCGCGGAACCCCGACCGAAAACCGCTACCGCGAAAGCCCGAAGACCTGGCACCGCGAAAACTTCGGCGAAGTCGGGATTGATTGGAAGGGCGATGAGACCGTCGTGAAACTGCTCGTGCGTGATCTCGAGGGGGCCGTCGTGATCGA
>JBDNIL010000018.1:0-4217 GCA_041688355.1 Verrucomicrobiales bacterium
ATCGGTGTCTTCGAGGACGAAGAGCTTGTCATCGGGTCTCTCGCCGGGCTTGAGCTGGGCATAGGCGAGGGTGCAGAGAACCCAGAGCCGACCGCGATGATCCCACTGGATCGCGACGGGATTGGCGATGCCGAGCGACTCGTCGGCGAAGAGACTCACCTCGAAATCAGGATGAATGACAAAAGAAGCCAGCTCGGCCGCAGGCGAGGGATCGGAAATGGGAGCATTGTCAGGACTGATCGCGAGGAGCGGTCCGGCCAGGACGAAGAAGATCACGGGGTAAAGAATCGCTTTTATCATTTCGCCGCCTCCTTCGCGTATCGGTGAATGTCAGTCTCGGCCTCTGCCATCAATCCGGGCAGGGCATCGATCTCCCGAACGAACCAGCGCTCGTCGCGATTTTTGTCATCCCGCGAGGCAGGGACGCTCTGACGGTCACCAAAGAGAAAGGCCCAGTTCGTCGGCCGATAGTATTGCTGCCAGAGCAGGTTCTTGCGCACGATGGCGTCCCGGAGAGCGGCGGGCGGCTCCTCAGCGTCGGCTTCGTGAGAGCCGAGCCCTCGCAACAACTCGACAGCAAAGACACGATGACCGGCTTCGTTGAGATGAACGCCATTATCAGACATGCCCGCGGTCCATTCGGCCCGGGGGAAGCTGACGCAGCGCAATCCCCGCTCCGCCGCGAGGCTTTCGATCGCTTTGACGTAGCTGAGCAGCGCGGTGTTGCGTTTCCCGGCGAGATCGGCCGCTGGTCCGCTCTGAAAAAACGGAGTGGGACTGACGAGGACGATGCGGCGAGTGAGCGGCGCGAGATCGTCGAGCAGCCTGGTGTAGGCGGCGACAAAGTCAGGGAGGCGCGCCGGCCCCTCGAGCGACTCCATTTTGCCAAAGGCGAGGAAGACGATGCCGGGCTCGGTGCGCTCGCGGTGGTCGGGGATGCTCCCGGGCTGGGGATCGCTCTTTTTTGTGTAGAAATACATCGGCCGGGCCTGACGATAGACGGTGTCGCCCTGCCAGGCGAGATTGCGGAAGTGGAGATCCCGAGTCGGCCAGGCGAGTTGCATGGCGCTCTCAAGAAAAGGATGACGATCCAGGTCGGCGACCTCGGTGCCGCCAATAAAGGAGATAGTCTCGCCCTGCGCCGGCTCGAACCGGCCCTCGGGAAAGGGCGGGACGGGCGCCTTCACTTCGGCAAAGCTGCGACGGATCACGGGCAGTTCCTCATCGACCGCGCCGGCTGACATCACCTGCGCCGTCAGGACAACGACCAAAAAGAATGCTGAGCGACGGAGGGATCCCTTCATCCAAAGAATCTGGACGGTGAGGGCGGTTTTTGACAGGGACGCGATGAGGTGGGCTGAAAACGGCCCGCAGGTGGTGGCACCTTCGCGTATCGAAAAAGTGCCGCCGAATCTCATTCCCCATCCGAGCGGCCCTGTAGCCGGTCTCTTCGAGGCCGGATTGCGCGGGCAAGGCAGCACGGGTACCCAATCCGGCCTCACAGAGGCCAGCCACAGAAGCTCATGCAGGAAGGAATGAAGGGCTTTGCAACATCTCGTGAGAGCTTTGGCTTCGCGGGGCTGTCGCCCGAAGGTGTCACCACCTTCGCTGCGCGCTTCGGACGACGCTGAAGAAGTCACCCCTCCGCGGGCAGCCACTGCACCGCGTCGAGGATGACGTGCCCGTCGGTGTCGGCGTTGCTCACTTTTACCGACGCCGCACCGCCGGAAAAATCAAAAGTCCCGAGCGGCTCGAAGAGTCCATCCGAGGGCGCATTTTTCTGATTCACGGTGAGCTTCTCTATACCACCGGCGTGGGTGACCTCGACTTGCACGTTCGCGGCGCGGTTGCTGTTCGGGGGAAAGGCGAGGCGCACGGTGTAGCGTCCGGCTTTCTCGATTTTGGTTTCAAAGAGCGCGGAGGCCTCGCCTTTGTTGGCATTGCCGTCGTGACGATAGCCGAATCCGACGAAGGCCTGACCGGCGCCGCTTTCCACCCAATTCCCGGTAAGGAGGGCGTTCTCATCATCGACGACGAGACCGGGAAGATCATGGGGAGCCGTCCCTCTGCCGTCCGCGAGCGGTTCGTCGTGCTCGAGGATCTGGCCTTCGGCGAGGAGCTTCTCCCGCAGCTTCGCATAGTCAACGTCCTGCACCGCGATACCTTCATCGATCGCCATCACTGCAGCGGTCGCGGCGCTGTGGGCGAGGATCATGAAGACCGGCTCCATCCGGATCGAACCAAAGGCAATGTGCGTGCTCGAGACGCAGACGGGGACCATGAGATTCGTACACTGCTCCTTCTTCGGCACGAGCGAGCCGTAGGCGATCTCGTAGGGCCCGCGGGTGCTCACGCCGATGTCGCCCTCGTTCTGCACGTAGCCTTCGGGGGTGATGTAGCGCTGCGTGTTGTGCGAGTCGATCGTGTAGGATCCCATCCCGACGGAGTCAGGAGTGGGCTTCTTTTTACGCAGCTCGTTCTCGGTCATGACAAAGTCCCCGATCATACGCCGGGCTTCGCGGATGTAGAGCTGGTGCGACCAGTTGCCATTGTCGGTAAACTCGTCCTTCGGCAGCCCCCAGCGCTGCATTTCCTCCTGGACCTCTTTGGGGACGCGGGGATCGTTGGCGATGAAGTAGAGCCAGCCCTGCTGGTAGGTGACGTGCTCCTGAATGATCTCGCGGCGGCGCTCGTAACTCGCCTCGGGGTAGTCGTAGTTGAAACCGATGTTATCGGTGCTGAAGGGACCGTGATTGTTTGTGTCGGTCTTGTGATTCGGAATGGGATCGAACTTGCCGAAAGTCTCGCGCCAGCCGGCGTCGAAGATGCGAATGAGGAGCTCATACTGCTTCGGGTCATATCCCTCTGGCTTGGGAAAAGGAATGCGGTTCTCAGGATGATCGGTCAGGCACATGCGGAAGCAGTAGGCCTGGACACGGCTGTCGCCCTCGCCTTTGACGCCCGGATCTTCCGCACTGATGCGGGGGAGCACGCCGCTCGTCGGATCGCCGGGAACGACGTAAGGGCTGATCGGTTTGTCGACCGCGCCGAAGTGATGACGATGATGGAGCACCCCGACCTGGACACCGTTCCACTCTTCGCCGTAGACCGAGTTCGCCTCGCGCCCGACGTGGTAGTCGATCCCCGCCGCGGCGATGAGGTCGCCCTCGTAGGTGGTGTCGAAGAAAATCTTTCCGGCGTAGGTCTTGCCGCTCTGGGTGGTGATGGACTGGATCGCACCATCCTTGACGATGACTCCCTTTTCCCGGTCGAGCCATTCGTCGCGATGCACTTCGAGATCGAATTCTTTCACATACTCTTCAAAAACCGCCTCGGCGATACTGGGTTCGAAAATCCACATCGTCTTCTGGTCCCCGTCAATCGCTGGTGTCCCCTGCCCTTTGCCGCCGTATTCCTCCATCTTCTGGAATTTCCAGTTTTCCGGCTTCTGATACTGCTTCCAGACGCGGTGGTAAAAGTCGCGGGAGAGACCGCCGATGACCGCCTTGTTCCCCGTGTCGGTCCAGCCGAGCCCGCCGCTGGAGAGGCCGCCGAGATGTTTGTCAGGACTGACGATGACGACGGACTTGCCAAGCTTCTTCGCCTGGACGGCGGCGATGACGGCGGCGCAGGTGCCCCCGTAAATGACGAGGTCGCGTTCGACCGTTTTTTCCCCGGCCGCGAGCGGCGCGACGGTGATGGCACTGGTGAGGGAGAGGGAGAGGACGACGAGGGTTGAGAAGGGGGATGCTTTCACGCTTCAAAGATAGGAACTCCCGCCGTCAAAGACAAGAACCCAGTTTGCGCCGGAAAAAACGTGACCAATTTCTCAATCCTTCGCATCCGGCGGCGATGCCCCGCGATCTTTTCCCGCAAAGACCTGCAAGAGCCACCCAAGAAACGCAGCCGCAGCGGCGATCGCCGCGACGTAGAGCGGAATAAAGACAAGCGTCAGCGCCGACTGGGCATCGGCGGCGAGGTCATTGTCATGATGCCAGTAGGTCAGCATGACAAAAGCCGTCACCGCTGCAAAAAGCCCCGGCCAGTAGCGCGGCCCGCGCGACACAAGAAAGGCCACCAGCACCACCGCCGCCGGAACGAGAGCACAGCCGCCGAAGAAAAGAATCGCGATCAGGACATACCCCTCGTCGGGAAAATACTGCGCGACCCAGGGCATGCCCTTCGGGAGGCGGGAGAGCAGGGGAAGCGCGAGACAG
>JBDNIL010000186.1:0-6025 GCA_041688355.1 Verrucomicrobiales bacterium
CGACCGGCCTCGGTGGTGGCCATGCCGCCGCCGAAAGGATCGGGCCGCCCTTCGGATCGTTCGTAGACTTTTCCGAGCCAGAGGGCGCCGAGGTCTTTGCCTTCTTTGTCCTGAAAGGTGAGCAGGGTCGCGGCCTCTTCCTGCGTGGGCGCCTCATCCGGGGTGAGAAGACCGAGCCGTCCATACTGGCTGCGACCTATCGTGATGGGCTGGACGATATTAACGTCCCAGACCTTGCGCAGGAGCAGGATGATGGGCTCCGCATTTGCCGTGTACCCGTCGCGCTCGCTCACTTCCCACGTGCTTTCCCCTTTGGCAAGAGTGAGCGCGCCGTCTTTCTCCGTGATGACGACTTTGGCGACATCATTGAGAGGGAAGTCGGGATAGACCTTCTTTTTGTCGGTCGATGAAGAGACCGTGGAGACAGATCCTCCGCCGGTAAAATGGATAATCGCCGCCACCGCGCCGATGACGGCGAGGGCGAGCAGGAGTCGGATCAATGTTTTGGTTCCCATGATGCGTGCAACGGTAGGATTAAGGTTAGGGGAGTGCCGTGCCGGTTCCGGCTCAGCGGGCCGCGGTGCGGCGGCGACGGTAGATGGCAAGGCCGATGCCGAAGAGGATCACTACGATCGGCATTATGAGGGTATTTCCGAACTTGTAGGTGGCGAGCTTGCGGCGGAATTCGCGGGTCACTTCCTTCTGCAGGTCGCGGGCGCGACGGCTGAACTCGACCTCCTGCTCCTGCAAGTTTTTCATCTCGGCCTGGACCTCGGGGGAGAGCAGCGCCTGGTCGATGTTCTCGGGTGTCTGCGAGAGCAGGTCACTGAGACGGCCCTCGACTTCTTTCGCCTTGGCGCTGAAGTCGGCGACCTCGGCTGCATACATTTCCTGGGCTTCGCGATACCACTCGCTCTGCTTCGTGAAGGGGCGGCGCACGCTCGTGCGGCTGCGGACATTGATGAGATCGGGATCACCCGACATCTGCTCGGCCGCGTTCTGCACGAGAGTGAGGTTCTCGTTCAGCATCTCGGGGATGACGATGTTGAGCCCGGGGATCTGATTGCGCCGCACGACGTTGGCATCGTAGATAAAATCAACGTCTGCGATGAGCAGGACGCGGCCGGGAGCAGTCGATTTCTTGAGCGAGGTATCCTCTTTCTTGGCGGCGTCTTCGCCCTCTTTCTTCTCTCCCTCGGGCTTCGCTGCCTCTTCGGGCGTCGGGGCTTCTTCCTCTTTCGGAGCCGGATCGCCTTCGGGGAAAGCGGTCGAGAATTCACCCGAGAGTCTCACGATGAGAGCTCGCGGAGTCCCGTGCGCTTCGAACTTTTCGCGGATGCGATCGGCCCCGCCCTCCTGGGTCGGATCCGCGTCGAAGGACCCGACGAGCTGGTTCGTGGGTGAGGAGACGACGAGTGAATCAGCGGTGACGCCTGGCGGGGGCGACACTTCAAACGCGCCCGGGGTCAGCATGTTGAGCTGGTTCAGCATACTCGTCATCGGGTCACTGAGACCGGGGGAATCCGGGTCCGTCCCGAGGGCCTTGCGGTCGAGGGTGAGGAAGGTCGGGGAGAAGTTGCCCCGGCGAATGATCTCAGAGCCGAAATCGAGATCGGCGAGGACACGGTTGGGGTCATACTTCACGCCCCATGCCTTGAAGAGCGTCTCCATGTCCGAACTCGGGGCCGGTCCGCCCTGGGGAGGCATGCCGGGGATCTGCTGCTGATCCTGCGGCGCGAGGGCGCGGGCGTAGAAGAAATTCGGATCAACGAAGGCGATGACATTTCCGCCCTGGAGCAGGTACTGGTCGATCGCGAACTGGCCTTCGGCGGTGACGTCGAAGGGATGCACCACGATCAGGGTCGAGGTCCCCGCCGGAATCTCGGTGGTGGTCGGGGGGATCACTTCGACCTCGTAGTCTTTGCTGAGCAGTTCGTAGAACATCCAGGGCTGCTGCGGCGGGGCCTGGAAGTTGCCGCCAAATCCGCCGCCGATGGCCATGCCTGACATCACGACAATTTTCTTGCTCTTGCCGCCGTGCACGCTGGAGACGGCGCGGGCGAGATCATACTCGAGGGCGGTCTCGGGACGGGCCGGGACGAAGGGAATGGACTCGACCGAGTCGAGACACTGGACCGCGATCCCGAAGAAAAGTTCGTTGTTCGTCTCGCCGGAGACCCCGGCCTGGAGACCGTCGATTATGGCGGAATCCTCCGCGTCGGTGTTGGGCTCGGGATTGAGTTTTTTCACCGTCAGCATTTTGACCTTTTTCGTCTCAAACTCGCCGGCTTCATTGGTGGCCTCGATCTCTTTGGTCGGCGCCGCGCGGACGAATTCAGCGAGGAGATCCTCGACACGCCGGGCTCGCGACCGCTCGCCCGGGCTCATCACCTTGCTGTCATCGGTCACGTAGTATCGGATTTGAACGGGGGTGTCGAGACGCGAGAGGATGTTCCCGGTGCCCTCGGAGAGGGTGTAGGATTTGTACTCGGTCAGGTCGGCGCGCAGGCTCACTTTCCCGGCGAGGAAGTTCACGAGCAGGGCGATGACAAAGATCGCGGCGAGACCCACCAGGGCGGTGGCGCGGCGACTCAGTTTCGGGGTTTTGTGGTCTTTCGATTCACTCATGTCGTTGATCGTAAGAGGTAGTATTGAAAAGGATGGTTCAGGCACGCTTCAATCGGATCGCGACCGAGGTGGCGAAGAGGCAGAAGGCAATAAAGCTGAGGAAGAAGACGATGTCGCGCAGGCCGAGGACACCCTTGGCCAGTTCGGTGAAGTGGGGCATCACCCCGATCACGTTGATCAGCTTCAGGATCGGCCAGAAGACGAGCCAGCCGCCTTTGAGGTTCATGAGGAGTTCGCTGAGATGCGGAAGACCGCCGAGCCAGAGCATCATGCAGATCGCGACCGAGACGAGCAGGGCGACGAGTTGGCTGCGGGTGATCGCCGAGATCACCGAGGTCACGGCGAGGAAGCAGAGGGCGACGAAGAAGGTCGCGACGAATCCTGCCATGATGACTCCGTTATCCGGATCACCGAGGTAGTTCATCGTCCAGACGATGGGGAAAGAGAGCACCAGCATCCCGAAGAGCACGACCGCCGCCGCGAGGTATTTCCCGAGAATGGCGTGCCAGGGAGCGAGCGGCATCGTCAGCATCAGCTCGAGCGTGCCGAGGCGCTGCTCCTCGGACCAGAGGCGCATCCCCACGGCCGGGGCGATGAGCACGAGATACCAGGGCAGGTACTGGAAGTAGGGGAGGAAGAGGTCCGCCTCACCACCCTCCAGCACGCCGGTGAAGAAGAACGAGAGCGTGCTCGAGATCCCGAGGAAGACCACGAAGAGCACGTAGGCGATCGGTGAGGTGAAGTAACTCTTCAGCTCGCGTTTGAAGATCACGCGCACCTCGCGGGGCAGCACGTAGAAAAGGATCGCGACAAAGATCGCTGAGACGATCAGCGTCGGAATCGCGAAATCCAGGATTAGTGTGAGGAAGGCATCCATGATGACTCAGATGAATTGGGGTGGGATAGGGATCCGATGGGGGGGACAGGAGAAGACGCCGCACGGAGAAGTGCGACCTGTGGGATTATTTGTCAGCGTCGGTTTTCGTGATCTCGCGGAAGAGCAGATCGAGACGACCTTCCTCGACGCGGAGTTCGTCGATGGTTAGGTTTTTGTCCTTACACACGCCGAAGACGGCGGCGCTGAGCTTGTCGGCCTTGCCTTTGGCGGGAGTGATCCTCGCGGTGATGCCGTTCTCGTCGGAGTCGATTACTTCGACGGAAGCGGCGGCGGCGAGTTTTTCCAGCTCGGCCTTGATCCCCGATCCGGCGAGCCCGTGGGCGCGCAGGGTGACGATGCCGGCATTGCTCGCCTTCGCCATCAGCTCGGCGGGCGTCCCGTCGGCGATGACGCGCCCGCGGTCGATGATCATCGCGCGGGTACACGAGGCCTCGACTTCCTCGAGAATGTGGGTCGAGAAAATGATCGCCTTCGTCTCGCCCATGCGGCGGATGAGCTGGCGGATCTCCTGCTTCTGGTTCGGATCGAGACCGTCGGTCGGTTCGTCGAGGATCAGCACTTCCGGATCGTGAATGATGGACTGCGCGAAGCAGGTGCGGTGGCGGTAGCCTTTTGAAAGAGTATCGACGCTCTGGTGGCGGACCGGCTCGAGGAAGGTCGTCTCGATGGCGCGATCAACGGCCGCTTTGATCTCCCTCGCGGGGACCCGACGCATCTCGGCGGCAAAGCGGAGAAATCCCTCCACGGTCATGTCCGAGTAAAGCGGAGCCGCCTCCGGGAGATAGCCGATCTTCGACTTGGCCTCGATCTCGTTTTCCTCGATGTCGGCGCCGCCGATCGTGACGCGGCCCTTCGTGGGGGGGAGGAATCCGGTGACCATGCGCATCGTCGTCGACTTGCCGGCCCCGTTGGGACCGAGGAAACCGAGGACTTCGCCTTTCTTCACCGTGAACGAGACCCCGTCCACCGCCACCTTTGAACCGAAGTGTTTATGGAGATTTTCGACTACTATCATTGCTGAAAGCGATTGATTTTGGGTTTGAAAGCGTTCCCTCGTCGCGCATTTGTCTCGAAAAAATGTCGTCTAAATGACTTTTTCATTTTTCCCAACGCGGGCGGGGGGTTGCGTCAGGTGTATTTCCTCGCGTCTCGGGTAATCGCAAGGGAAAATTGTTTACAGGATGGCGGGGAGACGTAAGGAAGTGACCGCACCATGGGAATGAAACTGATCAGTTGGAACGTGAACGGCATCCGCGCCGTCTTGAAAAAGGGCTTCATCGACTTCCTCGATTTGCACCAGCCTGACATGATCCTGCTCCAGGAGGTGAAGGCGAGTCCCGATCAGGTCGAGCACGCCTTTGAAGAGGCGGGATGGGACGTGCAGTGGAATCCCGCGGTTAAAAAAGGCTACTCCGGTGTCGCCACCTTCAGCAAAGTGCCGGTGCTCTCCTCCCGTCTCGGGATCGGCTCGCCCGAGCACGATCAGGAGGGCCGCGTCGTCACGACCGAGCACGAGGACTTTTTTGTCGTCAACGTTTACACCCCGAACTCGCAGGATGAACTCCGCCGCCTGCCCTACCGCATGGAGTGGAACGCCGCCTTTCTCTCCTACGTGAAAGAGCTCGAAAAAACGAAGCCCGTCATTTTCGCCGGCGATCTCAATGTCGCCCACCGCGAGATCGACCTCGCCCGGCCCAAACAGAATCGCAAGAGCGCCGGATTCTCCGACGAAGAGCGCGCCGGATTCGACGACATCGTCGCGGCCGGATTCATCGACACCTTCCGCCACCTCCATCCCAACGAGCCCGACCACTACTCCTGGTGGAGCTACCGCGGCGGCGCGCGCGAAAAAAATATCGGCTGGCGGATCGACTACTTCTGCGTCTCGAGCCTGCTTTTGCCGCGTGTCACTTCCGCCGCAATCCTCCCCGAAGTGATCGGGTCCGATCACTGCCCGGTTGTGATTGAGCTGGGGTGATTCCCCAACCACTCCCGAAACTGCTCCAGCGCCCTGCCCCGGTGACTCATGCTGTTCTTCACTTCCTCGGGCAATTCTCCGAAAGATCGGTCGTGGCCTTCGGGGATGAAGAGCGGATCGTAGCCGAAGCCTCCTTCGCCGGTCATGGTCTCGGCGATGCGGCCTTCCACCGCGCCGTCGAATTGGGCGATGACTTCGCCGCCGCGGGCGATCGTCACGGCGCAGCGGAAGCGGGCGGTGCGGGGCGCGGCGGCGTGTTCGGGGCGGGCGAGTTCGCTGAGCAGTTTTTCACGGTTCGAGGCGTCGGTTGCGTTGTCGCCGGAGTAGCGTGAGGAGTAAATTCCGGGGGCACCGCCGAGAGCGTCGACCTCGAGTCCAGAATCGTCGGCGAGGACCAAGGCCCCGGGCATGGCCCGGCTCGCGTCGAGGGCCTTGATGGTCGAGTTCCCGGCAAACGTCGGCGCGTTTTCCTCTGGCGGAGTCATCCCGGGCAGTTCGGTGAGGTCGGTGATGACGTCGAA
>JBDNIL010000187.1:0-14875 GCA_041688355.1 Verrucomicrobiales bacterium
AGCGGTTTAGCGGTTTAGCGGTTTAGCGGTTTAGCGGTTTAGCGGTTTAGCGGTTTAGCGGTTTAGGAAGTTGGAAGGGAAGAAGCTAAATGGCAAAAGGGCTAAATGCTAAAAAGCTAAAAAGCTAAATTCAAAAGGGCTAATAGCTAAACCGCTAGATCCAATTCCTTGTGGAAATCGCGGCCGTTCTCCGTCGCTTTGACGTAGCCGGCACGGATCGTGAAGTCGCCGAAGCGCTCGCCGTCTTCGCGGTTTTTGGCGTAGTCCTGGATGAGCGGCTTCAGCATCTCAGCGGCATCGTGGCCCTCGACGGAGGAGGCGTAGAGTTTGTTGAGGCGCTGGCCGGCGTGGCCGCCGCCGAGGTAGAGGTTGTATTTCCCGGGGGCTTTGCCGACGAAGCCGATCTCGGCGATGTAGGGGCGGGCGCAGCCGTTGGGGCATCCGGTCATGCGGATGGTGATGGCGTCGTGACGCAGCCCGGCTTCCTCGAGGATGCTGTCGAGCTCGGTGATGAGGTCGGGCAGGTAACGCTGGGATTCGGCGAGGGCGAGGCCGCAGGTGGGCAGGGCAACGCAGGCCATCGAGTTCAGGCGCAGGGCAGAGCGTTCGTGGGCATCGATCATTTTGAACTGCTCGAGCAGTTCGGTGATGGCCGCCTTTTTCTGCGGAGTGATGTTCGAAATGATGAGGTTCTGGTTCGCGGTGAGTCGGAAGTCACCGGTGTGGACCTTCGCGATTTCGCGCAGCCCGCTGAGCATCCCGTAGGCCGGGGTGTCGTAGACGCGGCCGTTCTCGACGAAGAGGGTGAAGTGCCAGTTGCCCTTGTGGTCTTCGATCCAGCCGAAGCGGTCGCCGTTGTCTTCGAAGTGGAAGGGGCGGACCGGGGCGAGCTCGTAGCGGAGGAGTTTTTCCACCTCGACACGGAAGGCGTCTATGCCCATCGTCTCGATCGTGTACTTGAGTCGCGCATTGGCCCGCACGTCGCGGTTGCCGTGGTCGCGCTGCACGCGGACGACGGCCTCGGCCACGGTGACGGCCTCTTCGGGGGTGCAGTAGCCTAACAGATCGGCCAAACGCGGGAAGGTCTCTTCGTTGCCGTGAGTCATGCCCATTCCGCCGCCGACGGTGACGTTGTAGCCGACGATTTTATCCTTTTCGATGATGGCGATAAAGCCGAGGTCGTGGGCGTAGATGTCGACGTCGTTGCTCGGGGGCACGGCGATGACGGTCTTGAACTTGCGCGGCAGGTAGTGCTTGCCGTAGATGGGTTCTTCGGGATCGGCGACAGCGGCGCTGTCCGTATCATCGATCTTGGGCGGGTCGTAGGTGACTTTGACCTTCTCCCCGGTCCCGTCGTCGAGCCAGATCTCGTGGTAGGCGCTGGTGCGGGGGCTGAGGTGATTCGAGATCTCGGTCGCGAGCCGGAGGACGTCGGCGTGGACCCGCGACTGATGCGGATTCGGATTGCACATCACGTTCCGGTTCACGTCGCCGCAGGCGGCGAGGGTGTCGAAGAGGGACTGGTTGATCTCGGCGATGGTCTTTTTGAGATTGCTCTTGATGACGCCGTGGAACTGGAAGGCCTGACGGGTCGTGAGCTTCAGCGCGCCGTTGGCATGCTCGAGGGCGATGCGGTCCATCTCGAGCCATTGCTCCGGCAAGGCAACGCCGCCGGGGACGCGGACCCGGATCATGAAAGAGAAGGCGGGCTCGAGCTTCTTGTGGCGGCGCTCTTTGCGGATGTCGCGGTCATCCTGCTGGTAGATGCCGTGGAACTTGGTGAGCTGCTGATCGTCTTTCGAGATCGAGCCAGTGTTGGCATCCGCCAGCCCGTCGAGGATGGTCCCGCGCAGGTAATTGCTCACGTCTTTTATGCCTTCGTTCGCTGATTTGCCAAGGGTTGTGGTCATAATTCTCGAGGGTTGGGGAGAGAGAGTTGCAAAGATTTTAAAGTTGCGTTGTTTACTAATGTATTGTATCTCCCGTTTAGCAAGTGATTTTTACGATGCGACTTCCTTTAAAAACAGAATACGCCTGCCAGGTCCTCGCCCAGCTCGCGAGTACTTATGCAGCCGGGGATGTGCGCCAGGTTGAGGAGCTCGCGGCAGCCGAGTCGCTCTCGCCGAACTACCTCGTGCAGATTCTCACGACCCTGCGACAGGCCGGGTTGGTGATCAGTCGACGGGGGAAAAACGGCGGCTACCTGCTCGCGCGGCATCCCGGAGACATCACCCTCGCCGAGATCGCCGCGGCGATGGAGGGCGGGTCGCTCATCGAGAGCAGCCCCGGCAACGGAGGCAAGTCAGCCGGGATGGTTCGCGACGCGTGGATGCGGGTGAATGAGGCGATGCAGCAGCGCTGCGGCGAGATCTCCCTGACCGACCTGGTCCCGCCTTATGCGCCGCAGGATGGCGCGGACTGGGTGATTTTCTGAGGTGGTCCGAGCCTCACTTCTTCGCCACATAGTCGAAGACATAGACTTTCTCCAGATGCGGCTTGAGGAGTTTTACGAAGTCCTCGTGAGCGGGGTGGGGGAGGTAGACTTCGAGCCCGGCCTTGTCTTTGAAACTCACGAGTTTCATGAGGAAACCCTTTGCGAAAGCGGCTGAACTGTCGATCATAAAAATCATCTATGAGCAATTGGGAAACTTTCCAGAAATCCGTCCTCCGCTACCCCGAACTCGGCTTTGCTCTCGACACGAGCCGGATGGACGCGCCCGCTGCATGGTCCAAGGAGATGCAGGGGAAAATAGCGGGTGCCTTCCGCGACCGCGCCGCGACGGAGGCGGGCGAGATCATGAATCCTGACGAGGGTCGCGCCGTCGGTCACTACTGGCTGCGGAATCCCGCGCTCGCGCCCGCGGCCGAGGGCAAATGGATCCGCGAGGTGCGTGCGTCGGTCGAAGCCTTTGCCGCGAAGGTGCATTCGGGAGAGATCGAAGCCCCGAACGACCGGGCTTTCCGCCATGTCCTCCTCATCGGCATCGGCGGTTCCGCCCTCGGGCCTCAGCTCGTCGCGAAGGCGCTGCTGCCGCCGAACGCGCCGCTGAGCATTCATTTTCTCGACAACACTGACCCGGGCGGGATGGATGACGTCTTTGCCGGACTCGGTGACGGGCTCGCCGAGACGCTCGTGATCGTGATATCGAAGTCGGGCGGCACCGCCGAGACCCGCAACGGCATGCTCGAGGCAGAGGCGGCCTTCGCGGCCCGCGGGCTCGACTTCGGGAAGCAGGCAGTCGCGGTCACCGGTGACGGCAGCCAGCTCGACAAGTATGCCATTTCAAAAGGCTGGATCGCCCGTTTCCCGATGGCCGACTGGATCGGTGGACGCACCTCGATCATGAGCGCGGTGGGGCTGCTCCCCTCTGCTCTGCTCGGGCTGGACATCGCCGCTTTCCTCGCCGGGGCGGCGGCGATGGATGAGAAGACCCGCATCGACGATGCGGCGGTAAACGCCTCGATGCAGCTCGCGCTGATGTGGTACCACGCCGGGGATGGGCAGGGGAAAAAGGACATGGTCATCCTGCCCTACAGCGACAGGCTCGACCTCATGAGCAAATATCTGCAGCAACTCGTGATGGAGTCTATCGGCAAGGCGCACGACCTTGATGGGAAGCTCGTCAATCAGGGCATTGCGGTCTACGGGAACAAGGGCTCGACCGATCAGCACGCCTACGTGCAGCAACTCCGCGACGGATTGCCGAATTTCTTTGCGACCTTCATCGAAGTGCGCTGTTCGCGGAAAACGGTCTCGATGTTCGTCGACGGTGAGGGCTCGACCACGGGCGATTACCTCCAGGGATTCCTCCGCGGAACCCGGAGCGCCCTTTACGGAAACGGCCGCCAGTCCATCACCCTCTCGCTTGACGAGTTGACTCCTTTTTCTCTCGGACTGCTCATCGGCCTGTACGAGCGCGCCGTCTCTTTCTACGCGAGCCTCATCCATGTGAACGCCTATCACCAGCCCGGAGTCGAGGCGGGAAAAAAAGCGGCGGGGGCTTTTCTCTCTCTCTTGACCAAAGTCAAAAATCACATGGCCGAGACCGGATCGGGCGGTGTGAGAGCCGCAGCGATGGCATCGAATGTCGGCGAGAGTGACGTCGAGGAGGTCTACCACTGTCTCAATCACCTCGCCGCAAACGGCTTCTGCACAAGGGTGAACGGGGATGGACCGGGCGCGGACGAGTTTTACTGCTGAGGGTGCTGAGGGTGCTGAGGGTGCTGAGCGCGGGCCAGTTCCTGAGTGCCGGCGAGGTCAATGAAGCGGAACCGCGTCGACGGTAGGAGCACCCCGGCGGCATGGCATAGAGGGCCACTTCAGAGAACAGGGAAGTTCTGATGGGGTGCGCACATGAGGACGGTGGGGCAGGACGGTTTAGTTTTGCAATGACATCGTCGAGCCGGTTACACACGGTTGGGTAGCTCACAACAGCGCATCGTTTCAAGGGATTCGTCGCGGGGGACGATCCGACGACCCGCGACATGGGAGATACAGCGGCAGTAGCTGAGACCCTCTCTCCGGACGCGTGCTTATCTCATGATATTCGCCCTTGTTTCAGCTCGCATTACTATTCCTCAGCGCAACACTTTTAAGAAAAGGCGACTGGTCGACAAATTACCCGGGAATTGTCCCTGTGAATTCCGGTTACGGAGTAACCAGGTTGAGTTCCCTCGACAGGAATCAGGTCGCGACGCCTGAGATCGTAATCTCGATTGCGAGGAGGAGTTTGTCGAAGTGGACCGGCTTCGCCACCATGAGCTGTTTCCCGCTGCTCAGGGTGGCTCCGGAACCGGTTTCCTCGTTGGAGACGAGGGCGGTTACGAGGATGACGGGAACTTTCCGAAGCGATGGGTCAGAACTAAGCAGGGCGCTGACATCTCCGCCGTCGAGCTCGGGCATGACCACGTCGAGAAGGATGAGGTCCGGCATGAATTGGCGAGCGCTGGCGATTGCCTTCTGAGAGCTGTTCTCTATTCTTACTTCGTATTCTCCAGTGTCCTCAAGGTTGATCCTCATGGATTGGGTCAAGGAAACATCATCATCTACTATCAGTATTCGTGTCTTATTCATGTCGGTTTCGGGTTGGGTATTGATTCGTCGGGGTTTGCGTCTGGGACCGCTTCTTTGCCGTCCAAGGCGACTTCTTTCATTTCGCCGCTTCTCTTGCGGGCTTTGAGGAAGATGCGAACACAGAAGCCTCTGGGATTTTCCACGTTGAAAATCTGAAAGTGGCCGCGATGGAGATTGACTATGTTTTTCGCCACCGAAAGCCCGAGCCCGGTGCCTTCTCCGGTTGGTTTTGTTGTAAAGAAAGGCTCAAAGACACGATTTATCTTGTCCTCGGGAATTCCCGGGCCTTCATCCCGGATCTCCAGGACAACGGCCAGGTCTCTGACCCGAAGCCGGTCATAGTCACGGAGACCAAGGTCGCGGTCGATCGTTTCCAGTCTTCCGTAAAAGGTCCTGATATGAACGACCGGTTCGGAATTCGCGCCGACCATCGCCTGAATGGAGTTGACGAGCACATTGATGAGAACCTGCGTCATCTTTCCCTCATCGACGAGCACGGCCGGAATCAGGGGCATGAGATCTCGCTCAATCCTGACATTATGCTTGAGGATCTCGTGCCGAATCATTCGGAGTGCCTTCAGAACGACGATGTTCGGATTGTGCAGCTCCATTTCGAGCGCGTCGGAACGCGAGTAATCCACCATCCCCCTGATAATGCCGTCGGCACAGGTGATCGCCTCCTGCATGTATTTGACCATCATCGCGGCGGAGTCGCCGACTTCTTCAATCCTCCGATCAAAATAGTCCACGCCCATCTGAAGAGTGGCGAGGGGGTTCTTCACCTCGTGAGCCACTCCGGCGGCGAGACGCCCGAGTGAATCGAGTTTCTCCGCCTGGATCAGTTGCATTTGGGCGGTCTTGAGTTCGTGGGTCGCCTTGCTCAATTTCTCGTTCAGAGCCTTCATTTCGAGATGACTGCGATGACGCTCCAGAGCGTAGAGGATCGAGCGAAAGAGAAGCTCGCCGCTGAGAAAATATTTAGGGAGGAAATCCTGCGCACCTCGCTGGACCATTTTGACAGCAAGCTCACGATCCTCATTTCCGCTGAGAATGATTACCGGGACGTGTCTAGCGACTCGATTGATGTGTTCCAGCGTCTCGGGTCCGTGGGAATCCGGCAATGAAAGATCGAGCAGGATCAGATCGAAGGCGGTGGAGGTCTTCTCCGGTTCTTCCAGTAGGGCAACGGCAGTGCCGAGGGAGGTCGCCCGGGTGACCTCCGGCAAGAGCTCGAAGCCGGCATCCCGCAAATACTCCTTCAATAAGGCGAAATCCCCATCGCTGTCTTCAATGCAAAGCATGCGAAGCGCAACGGCGCGCGGTTCAACAAGCCTGGGCCCTCTGTCTTCTTTCTTATCAAGGAATGTCTTCATTGGAAGCCTCCGGGGGGCTGAGCAGACCGTTATTGTCGGGCAAGCGCACTGTCAGCCACCAAAATTCAACGACTCGGCGCATCATTGTAAAAAAGTCCTCAAGGTCAGGCGGCTTCACGAGGTAGCAGTTCGCTCTGAGATCGTAGACCTCCACGATGTCCTCTGGCGCTTTCGAATTGGTAATGACAATCACCGGTATTGAAGCGAGCGACGGATCCCCCTTGATCTCGCGGAGCACCTGGCACCCCTTCTTACGCGGAAGGTTCAGGTCCAGGAAAATCAGATCAGGGCGTGCCACATCGGTAAAACCTGCTTCCCGGTGAAGATAGGCGGTGGCGGTCTCCCCATCTCCAACCGTGAACAACTCGTGTTCCACCCCGGCTTCGTGCAAAGCCTCCATGGTCAGTCGTGCTTCTGCCGGGTTGTCTTCAACCAGCAATATTCGCATTGGATCCCCCTCTCGGACTCTCTAATCTACTACCACTTCCTCACACTTTCCGCGATTTTACCAGCACTATTTGATATAAATCAATTTGTAGCCGGAACCCTATTCTTCCGGCGTTCAACCGATTGAGCCGGTTGAAGAGTGAAACAGAAGGTCGCGCCTCCCGAGTCGGATCCTTCAATCCAGATATTCCCTCCATGCCGGCTGATAATGCGGCTGCAGACGGCGAGGCCGATTCCCGTTCCGGGGACCTCCGCCTGGGAATGCAGTCGCTGGAAGATCTGGAAGACCCGCTCCCTCTGCACCGGCTCGATACCGGGACCATTGTCGCTCACTGAGAAGACCCAGAGTCCCTCCGACTTGACCGCCTTGACCGAGATTTTCGGGAGGGCGGTCCCGGCATACTTGATCGCATTGCTGATGAGGTTCTGAAAGAGGCGCGTGAGTTGAGCGGGGTCGGCGAGGACGACGGGCAACTCTTCCCTGCTAATGGTCGCACCGGATTGGGTTATCGCGACACTCAGATTTTCGATGGCGGAATCAAGAGCCTCCGCTGACTTCACGGCCTCGAAGGGATGTTTGTTCCGCTCAACTCTCGACAGTTCAAGCAACCCGAGAATAAGCGTTCGCATCTTTTCGTTCCCCTCGACAATATGACGGATATATTCATCGGCGTTCCCGTCCAGCTTTCCCCGAAAGCGCCGTTGCAGGAGTTGCACAAAACTCGTCACGAGACGGAGCGGTTCCTGGAGGTCGTGCGAGGCGATATAGGCAAATTGCTCCAGTTCGTAGTTCGAGCGGCGCAATTCATCCTCCATCTTCCTCTGTTCCGTTACGTCGCGCGCGGCCGCGAAGATGAGATCTCTCTTCGCGTCGAAGACTGCGCTCCACTCCAGCCAAAGGTAGCGCCCCGATGAATCCCGGTAGCGGTTCTGGAACCGGATGAGAGGAATTCCTTCCGCGAGTTGAGCGACCGCGCGGTGGGTGCCGGCGACATCTTCGGGATGGACAAATTCGGTGAAGGGCCGATCGAGAAGTTCATCCCCCGTGTAACCCAGTGCATCAATGAGGCTCTGATTGATCCGCTTAAAGTAACCATCGGCCCCGGCAACGCAGAGAAAGTCGAGGGAAACCCGGAAAAAGACTTCGATGACCTCACTGGCTTCCTCCGCCGCCTGTTTCGCGGCGAGAAGTTTTATCTCGGCGGTCTTCAGGTCGGTCGTATCATCTGCCACTCCTGCGATCCGAATGGTCTCTCCCGACTCTGATCTCACGGGGAATCCACGATGGCGAATCCAGCGGATCGACCCATCAGGTCGTACGATCCGATACTCCACGTCGAAGTCTCGCTTGATCCCTCCGGATTCAACGAGCTCGTCATAGCGGTGACGGTCTTCTTCGTGGATGCTCTCGCGCCATGCCGCGGGATTTGCCTCGACCTCCTTCGGATCGAGTTTCCAGATCTTTCCAAAACCTGGACTCAGATAGTCGATATCGCGACCTTCGGGGCCGGTGATCCAGAATGCTTCGCCGACATTGTCAGCCAACTCGTTGAATCGGCTCTGCGAGTCGGCCAACTCAGCGGTTCGCGTCTCGACCTCGTTCCTGATCTGATTGGTTCGGCCCATGGAAGACATCAGGAGAATCCCGAGCAGAGCAAGAAGGATCAGACAGGCAAGCTGCGTGGCGACGAGACTCCATGGTGGATTGGTCATGATCACCGGCAGATGCGCCGCCGCAGAGATCAACCAGACTTTTCCTGCAAACTCGAATTTCCGGCCCATCAAGTCCCGGGAGATAGGGGAGGGGTTTCCTCCCGAGGGGTTCAAGACGAGAAAGGGAGGAAGGTTTCCGTATTGATCATCGCTTAATTCGGAATCGGGTGCCGCTTCTAACCCGGGATCCTCGCGATCCAAGAGTGCGTCTTTATCGCCGAGATCCGTGAGCGAGAGTTCGAGGGGAGGTTCGTCGGGGTCGTCTCCGGACAACGAAAGCATCACAAGCGGATCAACGATCGCAACGGCAAGACCGGGACGGTCCTGGATCCAGTTCTCGCGAGGCTTCTCCTCGTCGAGAGATTCCCGGTCAATCCATTGCAGGATCGCCACCCTGGTCTCGCCCTGCCAGTTGAAGGGTCTTGTTGCGATGGGGCTTTTCTCATCGCGGGCCATGAGGATGGCCTCGGCGATTTCATCCCGGCTGGAGAGATCCTCTCCGATGAAATCTGTGCCTCCCTTTCTTGATTCCGCGTAAACGACGGGGAAGAGGACCTTCCCGCCCGCGTTTCCAAGATCATCCGCGTTGAAGGCACTGATAAGATCATTCGGAACCTCGCCGACAGTTCCGACCGGGATCTTTCCCCCTGACTCCAACCAGCGGTTCAGCGGTTCCTTCTCGGAGACATTGATGACCGGAGACCAAATGAGGCAATCAAACCCCGGGTTCTGCTCGAGAGGACGCTCAACGAAAGTCCGGAACTCCCAGTCCTCGACCTCCTTGCTGCTGTCCCAGAGACTCTTCACCGACTTCAGGGATTCGAGGTGGGCCGCTGCCTGCTGCTCGAAGTGGGAAAATTTTCGAAGAGCGGCCTTTTGGAAGACGGTGTGAAGTTCACCCACCGAGGTCGCACTCACATAGGCGAGGACCGCGAGCACCGCACCCAGGGACAGAAGGCGGGGCACGAGCAGGGCCAGGACCTGCGTGACCCTTGGCTGATTCAGACTCGAACGGGAAAGGAGAAGGATGGGCGCAATCGCCACAGCCCCGAGAGACCGGGCAAGAATCTGGCTGGCGAGAAAAAATCCTGTCATCGAGAGCGGAACCACGCCTGCCGGAATCCAGGAAACCGTAAGCAAAACGGTCCCGACCACTCCACTGGCCAGTCCTCCCAGCAGGTAAAATCGAGTCGCACCCGATTCCGAGTAGAGATTGCCGGAATAGCTGTTGCATCGCCGGATTAGAAAGGCCCCCAATCCGGGACCGGTCAACGCCGCGAGGAGCGACCCGGCCATCGCCAGCGTGACTTGCGAGGCACCGAGGGAGGTTTCAAGCCACTTTAATTCAAGGAGGCTGGCCGACAGCGCGGCGAGACCAATGGCGGGACACGCCCGCATTCCATAGGTGAGAAAAGCAGCCAGCCCCACCCCGTAGGGTAGCCAGATCACCGACCACCCCCCGAACGGACCCGATACCAGGATACTCAGGAGCGCCGCTCCGAGATAGGCGATGAAAATAACAATCCCTCGCAAGACCTCGCAACACACTCCTCCGCTAACAACCGGACCGGGCAGATTTCCGGCTGTCTTGAGACAGTCCTTGGTTTCCGTTTTCACCAGGCGGGGATTCTAACAAGCCGGCGATGTCAGGGAAAGAAGATTATTGCTCGGAATTCGCTTTTTCATCCCTCCCGGTCCCATCCTGCCGAAAGCCTGTGGTGGAGGTGGGCAGCGATCTCCATTCTCAATCTTCCCACGGGACACCGGCGGGCAGATCGGAAATTCCAGGCACGCTCCGTTGAAACGTTCAACGTTCAACGTTCCATGGCGAGCACTTTGACGGAACGCCGGTTCCAATAAAACCGATACGCAGGAAGTCCGATCAACAGCAGAAACAGCACGCTCGCTGGCTCGGGCACAGCCCTCAGGGTGATGGCATTTCCATCGTTGTACTTGATCAGATAGCGTCCATCGGCGAAGGCCCTTTCCGTATCATCGTCCCATCCCAGGAAAGTTCCGGTCAACGAGCCGGTGTAGGTGGCTATGGTATAGGCGTTGTTCTCGACAAAACTACCGCTGAATCGATCCATGAAAATCGCGCCGGTGATGTCGAGATTCCCCGTCACGGCGATACGATCCGAGTCCATGTTCATGTTCTGAACCAGATCAACCAGCCAGGTGCTTCCGGCGGCGGAAAGACCGTTCTGGAAGGAGAGGGTGCCGGTAATTGCGGAACTGGTATCGATTCCGCCCGTGATCTTGCCCCCTGGCGCAATCGTGGTCAGTCCCGAGATCGTCCCGGTTCCACCAAGAGTGGCACCGCCACTCACTCCTACAGCTCCCGTTCCCGTGGCACTCCCGGTGGTGTTGTTTGCCAATAGGCTGCCCGCCGCCACCGTCGTCCCGCCGCCATAGGTGTTCGGCTGGGTGAGGATGGTAGTCCCGCTTCCCACCTGCCTGACCGCTCCTCCTCCGCCAATGGCATTTCTAAAAGTCATCGTGTTGGACCGGTTGAGATTTAAGAACGCGTTGGTGACAATCGTGACTGCCCCCGTTGCGTTGATTGATCCCGTTGTCCCTCCGGTGCCGATCTGCACCGTTCCGACGTTGATCAGGGTCGGGCCGGTATAAGTGTTTTCCGCCGAAAGAATCAGCATGCCGTCTCCCTCCTTGCGGATTCCGTTGGCCTGTGGCCCGTTTGCAACCACTCCCCGGAGTTCCGCCGAAGTAGCTTCCGCCCCGCCGATGCCAGCCCGGACCGTGAAGGTTCGCGTGCCGTCGATGCCACCGCTATTCAGGTTGATCGAATTGATTAAGATCACCTTGCTATCAGCAGAGGAGGAACCGAAAATGAAGTTGTTGCCGAATATAAAACCGCCTTGGTTGAGCGCGATCTGGGCTCCGGCACCGCCGAAGTTCACGGTGAGGTTCCCGCCCCTCGCTGCGAATCCACCGGCGGCACTTGCCACTTGCGTGCTATTCGGAGTAGCGCCGCCGCCCACCGAACGAGTGAAGGTTCCGTTCCCTTGGAGAATACCAAAGTTACCGCTCGCACTAACTGAACTCCCAAGGAGCAGGCCACTATTGGAGCTCAAAGCCCCGCTGCTGATTGTCCCCACGTCGAGCACTCCAGAATCAATCACATTGGTGAGGCCTGCATAATTATTGTTAGTTCCAGTGAGGAGAAGAGTGCCAGCCGCGGCTTTCGTCAGGGCGAGTCTGTTCTCATTCGCTCCGCCACCACCAAGAGTGCCGGTATACGTGCTGGACCCCGATGCGATGTTCAGAGTTAACAGGGAGTTGTTGGCGGCATTTCCGCCGACAACGCTGCCTCCGAGGCCGGTCGTGGTTGCGCTCGTCAGGGTTTGGTTCGAGACCGACGTTCCGCCGAGGATCAGTTTCCCGGTGGTTCCGACACTGCCGATTACCACCGTGCCGGTGGAAAGAAGCCGGTTGTCACCAACGTCGAGAGTAAGCGTGCCGTTCGCGATCGTCGTTCCGCCACTGTAGGTATTCGGCCCGGAGAGCGTCTCCCTCCCCTTTGCCAACCTTACGACCGCAGTCAGCCGTTCTGGTCAGACCGCGCCCCTGGCATATCGTGGACGAAAAGACCGGGAACAACGGCGGCTCTCAACCGAACCACGGCCCCGCGATGGGCGATAAGGAATAAGGATCCCCGGACGTATTATGCGTTTCATACGGGTTTTGTTACCATCCGAACTTTTGAAGTAAATTCTTAAAAATTTAGTTGTTATTATAATTTTATTGAATGCAGTGATCTCATGAGAGGTCTCATTTTTGCCATTGTAATCGGAATGTGCTTGTGGGCATTCGTTGGGAGCGCATATGCCCAGCTCAGCGACTCTGAAGGGTCTGCCCTGTGGGTCGCGGCAAAAATTGCCGCTGACGGGAATGGCGCGCCCGATGATTATCTCGACTATGCGGGGCGACTCGCGAGGACGATGAGCCAGTATCCGGCCGCAGTGCAGAGAGAGATTCTCGGGTTTCTTCCTCCTTCCGGAGCGAATTCCGGGACTCAGGGCGGCTCTTTGCCCGGCAGCGAAACGACCAGTCCCGCATCTGCCCTCGCCAACGCCACCCTGAGGTCCGGGGAGGTATTCGACATTCTCCTCCAGAACTCTCCACTCAGCGATCAGGATATCCTTAAGGCTCTCGAGCGGGAACCGGCGCTGGAAAAGGGTCATCTCACTGATCTCCTCGCGGTGCAGGGAAAAATCAGTAACGGGACGATGATATTGGCGCTCGCCTCGTCCAGAATCAAGCTGGGCCCTGCGGAGCTAAAAGTGTTGCTCATCAGTCAGTCTCCGCTGCATAATGCCGTCCTAAAAAAAGTCGCAGGCACGTCCAATCTATCTTCCGCCGACATCGCTGAAGTGCTCGCGGCTCAGTAGCGGATCCTGCGCGGGAGCGGGATGAGGCGGACCAGGCTGGAAGGTCCGTTCTCACTTGTATTGCAGGAACTCCTTTTTTATCTTTTTGACTCCGCCACGCTCCTCCGATGTCTTTCCGCCGGAACGCCTTCGTATAGGGTAGACGCCGCCGCAACTGCGGGACTTCTTAAGGATTGCCGAAGGCCGCGCTTTTCCGTAGTCTCTCCCCACCATGATGAAAACCCCGGATCAACCCAACTCTCTCGACCGCCGCCAAGTCCTCAAATATGGAGCCGGTTTCGGTCTCGCCCTCGCCTGGCCGAACTCACGTGTCCTCGGCGCCAATGACGACATCCGCGTTGGCGTGATCGGCGTGAATGGCCGCGGCCAGTCCCACATCAGCGCCTTCTCCGGGATGAAGGGCGTGCGGCTCACCGCCCTCTGCGACATCGATCCCGCCGTGCTCGACGCCCGCGTCAATGCCGCCGCCGACAAGCAGAAGATCGAGGTGAAAGGCTACGCCGACATGCGCGAGATGTTCGAGAAGGGAGACATCGACGTGATGTCCACCGCGACTCCGAACCACTGGCACACCCTCTCCGGAGTCTGGGCGATCCAGGCCGGCAAGGATGCCTACATCGAGAAGCCGATCTCGCACAATGTCTGGGAAGGCCGTCAGCTCGTGAAGCTCGCCCGCAAGGAAGGGAAGATCTGTCAGGGCGGCACCCAGAGTCGCTCGCTCGGCTCGATCCAGGCGGCGGTGCAGTTTGTCCGCGAAGGCAAGCTCGGCAAGATCAAGTATGTGAAGGGCATGTGCTACAAGGCCCGCCAGTCCATCGGTCAGGGTGGCAACGGCGAGATCCCCGAGGGTGTGAACTACGATCTCTGGTGCGGACCGGCAGAACTCGAGTCGCCCCTGCGCCGCAAGAAATTCCACTACGACTGGCATTGGTTCTACGCCTATGGCAACGGCGACATGGGCAACCAGGGCATCCACCAGATGGACGTGGCCCGCTGGTATCTCGGTGAGGACACCATCGCCCCCCGCACCATGAGCATCGGCGGCCGCCTCGGCTACGAGGACGACGGCGAGACCCCGAACACCCAGGTCGTCTACCACGACTACGACGCGGCTCCGCTGATTTTTGAAACCCGCGGCCTGCCCAAGAGCAAGGAAGCGCAGAAGGACTGGGCCAAGAGCATGGAGTCGCCCGACGGGTTCGAAGGGATGAGCGGCGTCTCCGTCGTCGTCGCCTGCGAGGGTGGTTTCGTCTTCACCGACGCCGGCGGCAAGGTGAAGGTCAAGGATCTCGAAGGCAAGGAATTGCCCGCGCCCGAGGCCTTCAAGACCGAAGACATTTTCGAAAATTTCATCAGCGCTGTGAAGAGCCGCAAGGTCGAGGAGCAATACGCCGACTGTGAGGAGACCCACCTTTCCAGCGCCCTCTGCCACACAGGTCTCATCTCGCACCGTCTTGGCGCGGCGTTGAAGAAGGATGAGATCCTCGAGAAAATCAAAGACGACGCCCTCCTCACGGATCGCTTCGGCTCCATGTCCGATCACCTCGGTCGCAATGGCGTGGACCTGACGAAGGAGAGCATCATCCTCGGGCCCATGCTCAAGTTCAATCCGGAGACGGAATGGGCCGAAGGCAACGGTGATCTCGATGCGCCCGCCAACGCTCTCGCAACCTGCGAGTATCGCGCGCCCTACACCGTGCCCGAAGTGCTCTGAGGCGACGGCCTTTCCTGAAAAGGAAAATTTAAGAGCGGCGCAGGTTTAAGGATCTGCGTCGCTTTTTTGTTTCGACGGGAAGCGCGGGAATCGATACGATGCAGGCATGAATGCGGGAATGTTTTCGAGCATCGTCTCTCTC
>JBDNIL010000188.1:0-3475 GCA_041688355.1 Verrucomicrobiales bacterium
ATTCGCGTAAAGGAGCACGGCGTCGTAGTTCGCGAGGAACTCCGCGTCGCCAAAAGCCGCCTCGGGCGTGGTGACGTAGTCGAACCAGATCGCGTCGCGGCCGAGCGCGGTCACGAGCATGGGGTAATAGAGATCCGAACGATGGTTCTGCGCCTCGTGCCCGACGAAGAGAACACGGACCGGTCCCTCGACAGGACGGGCCTGCGCTATGATCGGCAGAAAAAGCGCGGCGACGAGAAAGGTGAGAGCGAAGATCAGAGTGGGGGCTTTCATCAGGGAATTGCGGGGGTGGACCAGTATGACTCTACGCCCCCGCCCATGGCAAGGTCTTGCTTCGACCCGCCGCATTCTATGATGAATCGGCCATGCCGTTACGGCCACTCTCAGGAGTTACCGCCGCCCTTATTGAGCCCGCTTCCAGAAATAGACCCATCGCTCCGAGACGACTTTGCCGTCACCGTCCTGAATTTCGCAGGTGAAGTCCACGTCATTGACCCCGTCCTCCGCTTCGAAGACAAAGAAGGCGCGCAGCACCTGCGGCATGTGGATATCCGGACTGTGGCCGAGGCCGGCGGGGAGATCATCGACCTTGGCCATGCTCATGTCCGTGAGACCGACGTGGATGAGTTTCACCCCGGGATTGCTCGTCGTCACGACGGGTTTGTAGCCCGTGATATCATCCCACTTCGGGTCGCCGACCTTCTTTTCCGGCACGAGCGGTTTTGCGAACTCGACCGTCATCAGCACCTGCTTCGGCGTCTGCACCGGCGTCCCTGAGCGCGTCGCTCGCACCGCGAAGAGACCCGAGGGCGGCAGATCGTGGATCCAGCGGAGCCGATAGTGAAAGTGATAGGGCTTTCCGGCCTCGAGGGCGGGCTGCGGCTCCCAGAGCAGGCTGATGTTGTCGTGGGTCTCGTCGGGCGTGGGGATCTCGATGAGGTGGAGCCGGCCTTTTTCAAAACCGGAGACCGGCTCGACCTTCACCCCGGGGCGCAGGTGATAGGCGGCCTCGCTGTCCTCGTAGGAGGAAAAAGACCGGTCCCGCTGGAGGAGCGACCACGAGCGCGGCGACTCGAGCGAGAAAACGGTGTGGCGGAACTGATCCTTCGTCGTCTCGAGCGGACGATAGTGCAGCTCACCGCCGGCCAGTTCCATCTGGAGCCCGTCACTGTCATGGATCTCGGGGCGGAAGTCGTAGGGCCGCGGATGGGTATCCTCACCGAACCAGAACATCGAGGAAAAAGGCGCGATCCCGAGCTGCCCGATGGGACGTCGCAGGGTCAGCTCGGCCTCGACCTCCATCACCGTTTCTTCGCCGGGCGTGACGACAAAGCGATAGGCCCCCGCGACGCTCTCGCCCTCGAGCATGGCGAGGACGGTGAGGGATTTATCGTCCGGCTTGGGCTCCTGCAGGACGAAGCGGGTGAAGTTCGGAAACTCCTCGGGCACCCCTGGGATGCCGCTGTTGATCGAGAGCCCGCGGGAGGAGAGACCGTAATTCCCCCTCGCTGGGATTGCCCGGAAGTAGCTCGCGCCGAGAAAAACGAGGAACTCGTCCATGTAGTCGGTCGAGTTCAGATGCGTCCGCGCCCGCCAGCCCGCGTAGCCGGGAGGCGCGGGGGTCCCCGGAGGCACCACCTGCTTGCCGTAGTCGAAGAGCGAGGGGTCAAAAGCGAGCGGCTTCACCGTAGTCCCGCTCAGTTCGCTCAGCGTCACGGTTTGGCGAGCGGTCCAGCCGGGATGAAAAAAGTCGATCGAAAATGGCCCTTTTTCCGCCCACCACAGACCCGACTCCATCTTGAAGCGGATGTCGCGATGGCCGTCGTAGTTCAGGTTTTTCCAATAGTCGGCGAGTAGATCGGGCGCCGGGGCGTAGGGAGCGGCGGCGATCGTGCGGACCTCGTCTCTCATCGCGGTGAAAGCCGCATCACTGTCCGCCGCACGCAGCGGAAGAGAGGTCAGGAAAAAGACGGTGATGACCGGGAGGAGACTGAGGAAGCGCAACGGAGCGGAGATCATGGAGTAAAGGAGTGATCGTGCGTTCCCCGCCGCGACCACGGATGGGGATATTCGTCGCCGAGAAAGGACAAAGTGCAAGCGGCGGCGAGAGGGGAGTGGGGGAAGATTTACCGCCTTTGCGAAGGTGACATTACCGGAAAATCCTCGTATGAAAGGAAGCGTCCTCATGACCACCCGCCTGCGCCCCCTCGTCCCTAACGACCTGCCATTCGCCCACGATCTCAGCCGCAGCACCGGATGGAATCAAACGCGGCCGGACTGGGAGCGCTTCCTCACCCTGAGCGACGGCGGATGTTTTCTCGCGGAGCACGATGGCCGGCCCGCCGGCACCGCGACGACGATCTCCTACCGGACCGACCTCGCCTGGATCGGCATGGTCCTCGTCCATCCTGACTTCCAGCGACGCGGGATCGGCACGGAACTGCTGAATGAAGCGATCCGATATCTGCGGGAAGAGCGCGGCATCACCTGCGTGCGACTCGATGCCACCCCGGCGGGACGCCCGCTCTACGAAGGGCTCGGGTTTCAGGCGGAGTGGGGACTGCGGCGGTGGCGGCGCGAGGGCGGAGTCGAGCGGGACGTCGCTCTTGTTTCAAAAGAGGACATCTCATCCGAATCGCTCACCCTCGACCAACTCGTCTTCGGTGCGGATCGATCCGCTCTTCTGCGCTCACTCGCTACGGGATCACTCGCGGGGGAGGCGTTGGCGGACGGGAGCTTCGGCTTCCTGCGCAACGGCGAGCGGGCCGTCTATCTCGGACCCGTCACCGCCGCCTCGACCGGAAGCGGACTCGCCCTCGCCGAGTCGCTCGTGGCCTCCTGCCCGGGGCACCGCGATATTTTCTGGGATCTACCCGATCAGAATACGGCAGCATGTGAGCTCGCCTCCTCGCTCGGTTTCCAACCCGTCCGAGAACTGACCCGCATGTGGCTCGGCGACCGCCCCCTCGGCTGCAATCCCGGGAGGATCTTCGGCCTCGCCGAACCGGCCCTCGGGTGAGGCCGTAGCGAAACTCGTGACCAACTCCCCCCTTGCGCCCCAAGGAGGAGGGACACTCCTGTCCCTCTCGTTTCATCGCATCATACTCCGAGGGCGACAGGAATGTCGCACCTCCTTGAACCACGCCCCACGATGACGCCATTTCCAAAGCATCTTATTTGCGACTAAAGTCGTTTATACGATGATAAATCTGCTCGAATCTCTCCCCGCGGCTGCCGCGACGATGGACGATATGCCCTCACCGACCGGGGCCAAGACGCTCGTCCTCCTCGATCTGCTCTCGGGTCATGGCGAGGGTCTCACCGCTGCCGAGGCCGCGAGACGGACCGGCTTTACCCAGAATCTCGTCTTCCGCATCCTCAAAACGCTCGTGCAGATGGGCTACGCGGCCCAGCGTGAAGACAACAAGTCCTACGTCCTCACCAATCGCCTCCTCCAGCTCTCCGGCCCGCGAAC
>JBDNIL010000189.1:0-18232 GCA_041688355.1 Verrucomicrobiales bacterium
CGACATCGGTGCCCGGCCCGAGACCAGTCGCCCCGCCCATGTCCCAGACCCCGTCCGTGGGCTTGCCGTCGATATAGGCACGCAGGCTGTCCTTTTGCCCAAAAGTGTAAACGACCGCGAGATGATGCCATCCCGAAGTCGGCACCGTCGCCTTGCTCCACCAGCGATGCCAGTCGCGCTTGTTCCCGTTGGCCGGGTCGTTGCTGGTGAAGAGGAATCCGATCTCCGCTCCGCCGCCGATGCCCTTCAGCCGCACCGCATAGTTCTGATTCATCTCGCCGAGATCGGCCCCGAGCTTGCCGTGACGGCCTTTGCCGAGGAGGTAGTCCATCTCCCCGCTCTTGAGATCTTTCACCTTCACCCATCCCTCGATCGTGATCGACTCGCCGAGGCCAAAGCGGATGTCCTGCGTCCCGCCGCGCTCCTTGTCCTTCACCACGAGAAATCCCTCGTGCCCCTGGAAAAGACCGGCCTGGTTTTTGACATCGAAGTTCGGGTAACGCGGCGCCCGCGGACCGGGCTCGGCGGCCTCGGCCTTGCCTTTCTTGCCCTGCCATTCACCAACCTCTTCCGCGCCGTCGAACTTCCATTGCACCGCGATTTTGTCCCCGGCCGCGAGGGAGGTGAAAAGACCGGTCAAGGCAAAAGCCAGCATGACCGACCGAAGAGAAAAATGGGGGGAAGTTTTCACGGTATCACTGTAGCACGAGAGCATACCGGATTGCACCCCGCGTCCTCTACCACTTTCGGGGGGGCTTGATCGCGGGCCAATGAAGCGCTTGACGAAAATACTACTCAAATCATCGCCGGCCCTTTTCCGCCAGCCAACACAGCGTCTTCCCAGTCAGGTCGTGTGGAATAGCCGAATTCCTGCCGTGATCATTTGCTCCCATTGTGCCTGATCGCTACAATTATGTGCCCCGCACGACCACCCCAAATCCGACCACAAAAACGTGTTCTTTAGCGCGAAACCGGACTAAAGAGGAGTTCCCGACTCTGCCTTTTTTCCTGGCATCTCCGACTTTCCCCGGTCATTCAGCATACTCTTGAGAGCCGTAGCATCGCCACTGCTGAACGAGTAAGACTACTGTCGCCATGGAGTTTCTGCAAATTTTCCGCAACTCAATCGAACGAGGCAAGTTCAATTGCCATGAGACCTGCTTTTCGCCCCATCGGAGTCGACATTCGAAGCAAAGCCCTCGTCATTGCCATCGTAGGACTCGCGTTTTCAGCGCAAGCTCAGCGCAAAGAGGGAGCTCCTCGGATGATGCGGGGAATGGGGGTCGCTGAAGGACAACCGGTGCCCAAGGTCTCTGCCAAAGACGTGAACGGAAAATCGGTCGATCTCTCGAACCCGGAGCGATACGCCGTCCTCGTCTTCGGTTCACACACGTGAGGCCCCTTCACTCAGCAGGCCGTGCGTCTGCAAAAAAATTACGAAACCTACGGCGAGAAAGCTGACTTCTGGTGGATTTACATCAAAGAGGCACACGCGCTCGATTCACCGAGGCCCGCCAGGCACGTGGAGATTGAGCAACCGACGACCTTTGAACGCCGGGTGGAAGTGGCACAGGGATGCACCGTAGCCCTCGATCTGAAAATCCCCCAGCTCATCGACGACATGGACGACACCGTCAGCACCGCCTATGGAGCCTGGCCGGACCGGCTTTATATTCTCGGCCCCGACAAGCAAGTCGCGTATCAGGGAGCACCGGGTCCGAAGGGCTTTCGAACGGATGAGCTTGAGGTGAGGCTGAAAGAGCTGCTGAAGCAGTAGATTGAGATTACAGCATTCTCCACCCCTTCTCCCGCAACCACTCCAGAGTCTCGTCAGGAATGGCCGTGTGAAACATCCGCACGCCTGCTTCGATTAGGGACTCGCGCTGGATCGGATCGCCGTAGCTATGTGTCCCGACGAGAATACCAAGTCCAACTGCGGTTTTAATCGCCTCAGTTTTCCCGGGAGAAAGCACCTCGTCTTTTTCCACATTGATCTGAATCGTCTTCGGTGAAAAGCGCTTCACGATGTTACGGACTTCGTCTGCGGAATCGACCTTGACCATCAGCTCGACCTTTAGCGTCCCCTTCGCAAAATGGAATCCAATGACCGCCGCTTCTTTTTTGCTGCAACGCAAAAATACAACCTGCTCCATCCCGAGCCCGGTGATGAGCTTCGCCAGCGCATCGAAATGCTCCACGAGGCCGGGTTTGAGGTCCGCTTTAAAACGGATCCGCCCTTTTCCGGCGTGGAGGAGTTCCTCGAGAGTCGTCACTTTTTCCTCCGAGACCGAGCCGTCGCGGTAGCGCTTATGGAGCGCCTTGAGATCTGCCAGGGTCAAGTCACTGACCTCACCCTCTCCGGTCGTCTCGCGGTCTATAGTCTCATCGTGCATGATGACAAAGACACCATCTTTGGTTCGCTGGATGTCGGTCTCGTAGAGATCGAAACCTTTCGCAACGGCAATCTCAACATTTGCGACCGAGTTCTCCGGAGACTGGTCCGCTTTGTCATTAACATAACCACCACGATGCGCAGCGATGAGCACATTCTTCCCTGCCTGATCGAGCATCGCCGATTTGATCTGATCGCTCCGCGAGGGGTCATCCGAGAGAAGGATCGCGGGGAGGAGGGAGACTAGAAGAATTGATTTGAGCGGTATTTTCGTCACGGTCTATTACTTACTTTTCCACTCGCACAATCCCCCGACGGATCGCTTCGGCGGTGGCCTGGGCGCGGTCGCTCACTTCGAGCTTCTGGAGCACGTTGCTGATGTGTCGTTTCACGGTGTCTTCGGCGATGCCGAGTTCGGCCGCGATCTCCTTGTTGGCCCGGCCTTTTGCAACGAGGGCGAGGATCTCGCGTTCGCGCAGGGTGATGGCGGGGCCGAGCTTCAGACCCGCGAGGCGGGTGGCGAGTCCGGCAGGGAGGTAGGACTGGCCTGCGGCGATGTGGCGGAGGGCGGTGATGAGCTCGTCGCGTCCGGCTGTTTTCTGGAGATACCCGAGAGCGCCGCTCACCAGAGCGACCTGAATCTCGTCGTCCCGCGCGAAGGTGGAAAAGATGAGGATCCGTGCCTGCGGTGCCACTTCAAGGAGGCGCTCGGTCGTCTCAATGCCGTTCCACCCGGGGAGTTGCAGGTCCATCAGGACGACGTCGGGAGCGGTTTGGAGAAACAGCTCGACGACAGTCTCGCCGTTTTCCGCCTCGGCGACGACGGCGATGTCATCCTCGAGCTCGAGCGAGGCGACGAGCCCGCTGCGGACGACAAAGTGGTCATCGACGATCATGACTTTCATGCTCCGGCTCCTTTCTTTTCCCATGGAAGGGTGACGATGACAGAGGTCCCCTGCCCTGGCGAACTCTCCCACTCGATCCCGGCCCCAATCTTGCGGCAGCGCTCCCGCATCCCCATGCAGCCGAAATGACCGGCCCGGCCCGTGGTGTTTTTATCCACTTCGAATCCCCGTCCGTCGTCAGTGATGCGCATGACGAGATCTCCACCGTCATAGCCGACCGAGATTACAACCTTCGCCGCACCGGCGTGCTTGAGGACATTAGTGATGGACTCCTGCGCAATCATGCGGAGGTGGTGCACAGTGCGCGAAGGCAGGGCGGGAATGCCTTCAACGGGCGAGACCATCGCGATCCCGGGACCAATCTCGCGGCCTTGTCCGGTCACCAGTTCCCCCAGAGCGCCGATGAGATCGGCTTCCTCGCCGGGCTCCTGCCGCAGGTCCGAGACGAGGTTGCGCGTCTCGATCTGGATCCGCGAGACGAGGCTGCGCGAGCCCTCGATGAAGCCGCGCAGCTTTTCATCGGTGCCCCGCACCGCCGCCGCGTCGAGCCGCAGAGAAAGGCCGGCGAGATCCTGTTCGAGGGTGTCGTGGAACTCACGGGCAATGCGCTGCCGCTCCTCGAGGGCGGCCTCGATCCCAATGCGCTCGCGCAAGGCGCCGGTCTGCCGTGCGACCTGACGCCGCAGCAGGGTGATCCAAAGTCCGGCGAGTATGGTCGCGACGAGCAGCATAATGAGCGCGGTCGCAAGACGCGGCGAGGTCCACCACGAGGCCGGTCGCAGCACGACGATATCCTCAGCGGAACGCAGCCGCAGGGAGACCTGATCGGGCTCTGACCGATATTGGGTGGAACGTCGTGTCGACTCGACCACGGCGATGCCGGTGACACTCACCGTCGCTCCGGGAAGGAGATCTTCAGGCAAAGCGGGCGTATCGGCATGGATGATCTGCGCCCCGTCCCGTAGCACGAGGACACCGCCGCTCTCGTTGCGATATTGTTCGCTGAGCTCGGCGGTGAGAGTGACGAGGTCACTGTCGTGCCGCCCGTCGAGGAGGTCGGCAATCCGCGCCGCAACGGGGGGCGCCGGGCCGTCGCCAAGGAGGTGGTCGAGGGTCACCGCATCGACGAGCCTGGCGCTGAACCGATCCATCTCGGGGAAACCTAACATTTCAACATAATCCCCGCTCTCGAGGAGAGGATCGATCGTGATACGGCCGATCCCGATCCCGGATTCACCACTCCTGAGGTAAACATCGCCGTCCCCGAAAGCGGCGAGGACGACGCCGGTGACCTTGACCCGGCGCCGCTCCTGTCCGCCGACGGCGAAGGTCAGGATCTCCCCGGGCGAGACCTCGGGGATGGAATGCAGATCACGCGCCGCTTCGATGATCCCGATGTCGCCCCAACTGCGGCAGCGCAGATAGGGCGCGACGAGCTGGCGGCGATTGTTCAGATCGCCGGCGGCGAGCCCGCTGACCCGGACGCGACTGTCGATGAGCGAATCGTCTCCCGGCGGCGGCTCTTCCATTCGGATCTCAACGACGCGGGAGCCGAGGTCGATGCGCAGGAGGCTGGCCCCTTCCTCGTCGGGCTCGACCGTCCTGACAATGCCCTCCACACTGACCCGCTGATAGTGGTAACGCCCCGAGATGAGATCATCAAAATTGACAGCCACCGCAGCGGGTAAGCCGGGATGACCGAGGATCTCTAGTTTTGCCTCCTCGATCCCGGGCAAATAGAGGCCGGGGTAGGAAATGCCGCGCACCCTGATCTCGTCTCCAGGAGCAGGGGCGGTGAGGCCCTTTAACTGGAAAAAGGCCCCGGCGGTGGCGTCCTGAAAAAAGACCGTTCCATGCGGTTCAGCAAAGATGACGACTCCGCGCAAGTCCACCGCGACGCCCGAGTCGGCCTCTTCCTTACTGAGCGAGCGCAGCTCCAGGGCAGTCGTGAGCGGCTCCGCGGCAGTGACGGCGAAGACGGGCAGCGAGAGAGCGAGGAGGACGGGAAGGATCCGGAGCATGGGAACACTGCCACGGTGCGGTCCGAGGCGCAGGGAAGCAAGTGTTTCCGAATCACACGGATGGGGTAGTCAGTGAAACCAATGATGGGTTGTCCCCAGCCATCCAGAATCCGATCCCCCTCTATTCCGCAGCTGTTCCAGTCAATCTTGGAAGCGCTCACTGTGCTGAGCAACTCCGCCGTAGTCCGCGGAAGCCTATCACCCCCGACGCCGTTTAGCCGTGCTGTGATCTGGGCGAAGGCAAAACGTGTCTGGGTGTCGGGAATCTTCGGTGAAGTGGCGAAGAACGTGTTGCATATCGACATCGACCCGCTTGCGAACAACGCGAACAACGCGAACAACGCGATCAAAGCAATCGGCAGAATGGGATCATGAAAACGCATTCGACAGCTTTTTCGTTTCGTTGGCGAAGGTCGGTCGCAGGCGACCGCTAGCCCCTGGTTTTCGACCCTTGTTCTGCAGTGATTTCTACCTCGGCCCTGATTTTGGAAGCAATTGCAGCAGGATCGTTGGCCACGAAATACTGAGGGGCTTAGCGCTGCAGTGAATCAACGCCGTGTGCGCCATGCGCCCCTAAAACTTTCAATTATCGTAAAATGCGGCTTGTCTGTATCTATTGATGTTATTTCTGAAACAGGCAACTCCAGCGCCATACCCCCCATGTTTGCGTCCAGTCGATTGGGAGCAAAAGCAATACGTTGATTCGTTATGAAAAGCTTCCCTCCGACTGCTCGATTTCCTTGAGAGTGATTCGAGGGGTAGGAAAGGATCATCTCCTCTCCGTCGAAAAGTTGCACCTCGTTGAACCAAGTATTCCGGGGTTTGATGGAAGTCATTTTATAGCAGAGCGTCGACGCCTGCCAACCGTAAATGGAAGCGCGACCACGACTGGAAAGTAAGGATTCTAATCAGTGATGTCAATCGACTCACAGCGTTTTACGGGTTGTCCAGCGCCGGCTCATAAGGTGGATCTGTTTTGCGTCCATGCGGCTTGGAGTTCACGCCCTAGGACCAGTTTGTAGAGGGCTCTGTTTGCTTCTTCAATCTCGATAGCTGCACGCTTAATGTCCTCAAGTGAAACCTGTTCGGTCGAGACTTTAAGCTTCCCGCGCGCTGACCCGACTGGCATGTTTAGTGAGTCAGATTCCTCGTCATAGTTGACAGTGTTGTGCGAATAGCAATTTCGAGCTTTCTGGGCGGTCTTGAGTTTCGAAACCACAGTCTTGTAGTCTTGGAGTGCTGGAGACGTTGCGATCAGCTGTTCGCAGAGAGTCGCGAGGATGTCAACACGTTGTGGAAAGCTTGAATGTGCTACCAAGACGTAAGGAGTCGGATCATCAGGTTCATTAAATCCGGCAAGCTTTCCTATGCACAGATTCAGGAGTGATTCGAGGCTGGCCCAAACTGTCGTGACTCGCCCAATCTCAGTAAGAAACCTATCAGGAACCGGCCAATCGGTAAAATTAAGTTGGGCTACCTCTTCGTTCCGCATTATTTCAAAGCCTAACGTTGTTTAGCCACAAAATATTGTGGGTAAATCAAATTCGTCCACAGTTTTTTGTGGACGAATCGCATCCTGCCCGGCCCGGCCCGCGAAGGCAAGCCTCAAATCGCTCCGCCAGCTTGGCACATCCTCGCCTTCGCCCTCGCCCTCACTCAATCTTTCACCACCAAAGAATCCGCCGGCCAGCCCCTCACCCCGCCCGGCCAGCCCCTGCCCCACGATCCGCACGCCACCCTCATCACTTGAGATTACATCCGGGTTAAGGGTTGACCCGGCCCGGCCTCGGGTAACAGTGAGATTCGCAGGATCCAAGGACGCTTTCGCTTTCTCACGCATTTGCATCTCCTTTGCATCCTCCCACCGCCCCGCTCCTCCGCTCACGCGCCATTTCCCGACTCCCCAACGCCCTGCCGTCTCCATGCTGCCCAAAAATCTCTATCAGGAATGGTTCGCCAATAGCCGCAGCGACCTCCTCGCCGGTCTCGTCGTCGCCCTCGCGCTCATCCCCGAGGCGATCGCCTTTTCCATCATTGCCGGGGTCGATCCCAAGGTCGGGCTTTACGCCTCGTTCTGCATCGCGGTGGTGACGGCCTTCTTCGGCGGACGACCGGGCATGATCTCTGCCGCGACCGGGGCGATGGCTCTGCTGATGGTCACTCTCGTGCGGGACCATGGTCTCCAGTATCTGCTCGTCGCGACCCTGCTCACCGGTGTCATCCAGATCGCCGCCGGTCTCGCTCGCGTCGCGGACGTGATGCGATTCGTCTCGAAATCGGTCATGACGGGCTTTGTCAACGCGCTCGCGATTCTCATTTTCATGGCCCAGCTCCCCGAGTTCAAAGGGGCCGGGTTCACGATGTATGCGATGGTCGCCGGAGCCCTCGCGATCATTTACCTGCTGCCGCGCTTGACCCGGGCGGTGCCCTCGCCTCTCGTCGCGATCATCGTAATGACGATTCTGGCGCTCCTCTTTAAGCTCGATGTCCGTCGCGTCGGTGATCTGGGCGAGATCCCCGACTCGCTCCCGATCTTCCTCTGGCCACAGGTCGAGTGGAGCCTCGCGACTCTCTGGATCGTGCTGCCCTACTCTCTGGGTCTCGCCGCGGTGGGTCTGCTGGAGTCGTGGATGACCGCGCAGATCGTCGATGAGATGACCGATACCCCGAGCGATAAAAATCGCGAGTCCCGCGGCCAGGGTCTCGCGAACATCGTCGCCGGTCTCTTCGGCGGCATGGCCGGTTGTGCCATGATCGGCCAATCGGTCATCAATGTGAAGTCGGGCGGGCGCGGGCGCCTCTCGACCCTCGTGGCGGGAGTTTTCCTCCTCATCATGATCGTGCTGCTGAGCCCCTGGGTGAAACAGATCCCCATGCCCGCACTGGTCGCCGTGATGATCATGGTCTCGATCGGGACTTTCTCGTGGGCCTCGTTCAAGAATATGCGACTGCATCCCAAGAGTTCGAGCATCGTCATGCTCGCCACGACGATCACCGTGATCTTTACGCACAATCTCGCGATCGGGGTGGGAGTGGGCGTGTTGCTCAGCGCTCTCTTCTTTGCCCGCAAAGTCTCGCAGGTCCTGCAGGTCACTGGCATCCGCGCGGGAGAGTGCCGCACCTACACCGTGAGCGGTCAGCTCTTTTTTGCCTCGTCCGAGGCCTTTGTGAACGAATTTGATTTCAAAGAAGTGCTTTCCAAAGTAGTCATTGATGTGAGCCATGCTCATTTCTGGGATCTCACGGCGGTTTCCTGCCTCGACAAAGTGGTCTTGAAATTCCGTCGTGAGGGAGCCGAAGTCGAGATCCTCGGGCTCAACGAGGCGAGCGCCACTCTCGTTGATCGGCTCGCCATGCACGACAAACCCGGTGCGCTGAAGCGTTTGCTCTCCCACTAAGTCCATCCCACCCCGCCCTATCCCATGTCGCACATCCTCGCCTGCACCGACGGTTCGTCCTACGCTCCCAGCATCTATCAGCACAGTGCCTGGGCCGCCACCCGCATGGGCCTGGGGGTGAGCGTGCTCCATGTCATCGATCCACATCGGGAGCTGGCGCCCGGGACAAATCTCACCGGGATGATAGGCTTCGACGCCAGTCTCGAACTGACGGAGGAACTCGTGAAGCTGGAAGAAGCCCGCGCCCGCGTCGCGAAGCTGAAGGGCAACGCGATCCTCGAAGACGCGGTAAAACAACTCGAGGCGGCAGGGATCGCCCCGGTCGAGACGCTGCATCGTCACGGCTCCCTCGTCGAGACGCTCGGAGAACTCGAGCCCGACGCGGACCTCGTCGTCATCGGGAAACGCGGGGAAGACTCCGGCCTCGCAAAGGCCCACCTCGGGCGCGAGCTCGAGCGTGTCATCCGCACGAGCGTGCGGCCCGTCCTCGTCGCCGCGCGCGAGTTCAAACCGGTGAGCCAGTTCCTGATCGCTTACGACGGCGGCCCGAGCATCCTCAAAGCAATCGATTTTATCATCGCCAACCCGCTCCTCGCGGAACTCGAGTGCCATCTCCTCCGCTCCGGCAAAGTGGACGACAAGGCCCTGCGCGATCTCGAAGAAACCGCCACGAGGCTGCGTGAGGCCGGGTTCGAGGTCGCCTGCACGGCTGTCCCCGGATCGGTCGAGGAAGTCATCGCCTCTGCCGTGGAAGAGCACCGCATCGACCTGCTCGTGATGGGTGCCTACGGGCACAGCCCCATCCGCCAGTTCATCCTCGGCAGCACGACCACCACGATGGTGCGCACCTGCCACATCCCGGTGCTGATGTTCCGGTAAGGACGATCCCGGCCTCGCTTCAGGCCCCATCACCCTCGCGATCACCGATATCTCAACGCTTCTGACCTATCTCAGCCTCGCGACTTGGTGGCTCTGACAAATCACAGTCCAGCGTGCTCGCGGAGAATGCGGCTCAGCTCTGCGACCCCCTCGGGATGACGATACGATTTGTGGTCACTCGGAACGATGAGCTCCGAGGCGGCACCATCCTGCCGGGCGCTCCAGTACTCGACGATACCATCCGAACTCTCGGGCGTGTCTCCCCGACCGCCGTCTCCCATGATGCTGTGATAGGTGACGCCCTTTTTGTAGGGCGAGCGATCCATTGCCGACACCATCGGTGAGCCGGGTTCGAGGGACTGCACACTTGTCACTTTTTCCTTCATCGGGACGGCAAGGCTGGACTCAATCCGCGGATCGAGGAAGTTCGAGGTGAACTGCACGACATTGCCGGGAAGCTTCGCAGTCCGGGAGATCACTCCGGCCATGCCCTTCCTCGCCAAGTCAGATCCCCGATGCGGAGTGGAATAGTAGACCACTCTGGTCACCCCGGGATCGGGTTTAAAATAGACGAGCTTCCTGATCTTTTCCTTCTCGGCCACCGCTATGTCGAGCCCCTCAACAGGCACGTCACTGTATTCGTTCCAGAGATTGTCGCCAAACTCGGTGACCAGCGAATGAGCGAGGATGCCGCCCATGCTGTGCCCCACGACGACGAGATTGCGCGAGAGCGGATCGTTGCCGTCAGGGTCGTAGACTGCCCTCAGGGACGCGAGCTGATCGCGCAACAGCTCGGCGGACTCCATCACAGGGAAGCTGCTCGGGTAGGTGAAGAGGATAAACTGATAGCGCTTCGAGATCTCCGGATCGGACGTCATCTCCGGAATGATGTCGCGCCAGATCATGGGCACGGAGAAGAGCCCGTGGATGAGAATGACAGGGATGCGATCAGGATCGTAGGGTTCGACAAGGAGAAATCCGGAATGGGTGAGGCGCTCGTCCGCCCTGAAAAATCCATGAATCCCCGAGATAACCTCATTGCCGCCGCGCAACACCATCGCAAGCGGCGCACTGAAGTCCGCTGCGAGGGGCAGTGATTGATCCCCTAACACAACAGTCCCTTCAACGAGCGGATTGCGGAGGGAAAAGGTCACCCGCCTGGTCCCGCCATCGACGGCGGAGATCGAGACCGAATCAATCGTCACGGTCACGGGGACGTGAAGTCCGCGGCCGGGGAAAAAGCGCATTTCTTCCGCCCGATCGGGGCGCTGCTCGCGCATCGCCACGAGAGCGGCACCGACCCCTTCACGGGTTTTGTTTACGATTCCATTTTTCTGAAGTGCGCTCGAGGGGATGACGTGATCGAAATAATCTGCGGCATAGGGCGAGTCCGCCGCGAGCGTGATTTCGAACTCCTCGCTCCCGCAGGTGTAGCCTTGCCGACCGGCTTCGTATCGCATGGGATCCTCGATCCATCGGGCTGCAAAGCTGGCGAGAGCGCTGTTGTAGATGTCGATGAGTGCCGCTTCCTCTTCCGAACCGGGGACGACCTTTCCGGAAGTGAGGCGAAAATGCGCGTCAGCCGCGACTTTCAGGTACACTCCCGTTGCCGCAGTTCTCTGCCCCTTGAACTCGGCTCGCTTTGCCCGCTTGAGGAGGTTGGACGTCTCATCGGCGAATTCAGCGAGCGCGTCGAAGGGAGCGCGTCGAAGGGAGCGGCGACGAGATCCGCGAGAACATTGGCAGAATCCAGCGCCTCATCGGTGAGCTCGTCGGGCACGGTCTTGACCTTTACCGTCGAGCATGAGCTGAGAAGGAGCGCACTGGCGATAGAGATTACACCGCAGGCGTGACGAAGAAGCCGCCAATCGCCGCAGGGCGCCAACAGAGTTTGTTTCATTAAAGGAGGGGAGAACGACGATCAGCCGGGACCGAATCGTGCGCTCTTAGCGCTTAGTCGAAAGCGCCTCTCATCGCAATCGGAAAGACGGTCACCCGGGGCTGTAATCCTCGATTTTACTAGCGTTGCAGATTGCACGAAGTTCAGTTATTCTGCTGGCTGCTCCTGGGGGGGCTCGGGAGCCGGGGCTGCTTCGCCGAGGAGACTTTTGAAAAACGTCATCACTTCGGGATGGATCGTGATCCCGGGACCGCCGAGTTGGTCAGCAAAGGCACCTACGGTCTCTTTGACACCGGGCACGATTTGCAGCGTCCCTAGAGACAGCGGCGAGGTACCGAGGATGCTCCCGAGGGAGACCGAGGCGAACTCGATGGGGAAACTTTTCATCACCACGGTCGGATCTCCGAGCGGCCCTTTCCCCTCAAAGGTGATCGCTTTGTCCGTGAGACCGGTCGCCGCCGCGAGCGAGGGGACGAGATCGGCCTTCGCGGTGAAGTTCGTCTCGAGTGAGCTGAGATTGACACTGCCGTTCGTGACGATGCGGGCGGCGCTGTTGGCGACGGTGAGATCACTCGCGACGAGCACGCCCGACTCGATGATGTAGGCCCCGGCGATGTTGCCCTGTCCTTTTACCCCGAAGGCGGGCACGGCCCTGCCTACGTAGTCCTGAATCTGACCGAGGATAGGGAAATCGGGGATGATCGCCTCTTCCACCCGCAGAGTTCCGCCGCCGCGGACCTTCTCGATTTCGCGGTAGCCCACTCCGCGGAAGACGAAGGAAAGTCGTCCTGACATAGCGCTATCTTTTTTACCGAAGAAGGCGGCGGCTTTTTCCAGGGAGAGCCCGGTGATCTCGATCAGTCCGTTGAAGGGTCTTGACTCGTCGGTGAGTCGCGTCGCTCCATTGAGCTGAACTGAACCGCCGAACAGCTCGAAACCCCCGTCGTTGGTCTCGACCGAGCCACGATTGACGGTGAAGTTTCCACGCAGGTCACGCAGGGGTAGGTCGCCTTTTTCCAGCGCGAGAACGATTCCCTGGCGATGATCGTAGCGAACCTTGAGGTCGGCCCCGGCGGGGTCTTCAAGCGGGACTTCACCGGTGATCTGAAGCGACGGGGCATCGACGAGGCGGATGGACTTCCAGCTCTCGGCCCACGCCGGTTTGTATTGAGCGAGCAGGGCGAGGACATCGACGGTGGACTGGAGCTGCTCGATGCGGAGCCGCTGCGTGGCGGTATCGATGGCGAGGCGGCCTCCGATGAACCCCTGCCCGTGGCCAATCTGAAAAGTGGGGACGCTGAGTTCGCCGGTCTCGGGCACGACATGGAAAGTGGCCGTGGCGGAGGAGAAAGTGATCCCATTCCAGGTGATATCCTGCCCGTGGAGATTGCCCTCGATCCTCGCGAGATCGGGCTGAGCGGCATCCATGGCAAAGGTGAGGTTCAATACCGGAGCACTTTCACTAGCGCTCGCGACCGCGAGCCAGGGTTCGAGCGCTTTGATGGCGGAGAAATCCAGCGTGAGCGGGGCGGCGGCGGGCTTCGCGGCTGAGGCTGAGGCCTCGGCAGGCTCTTTTTCACCCGTCGTCGCAGGCAGGGTCACGAGGCCGCTGAGATTGACCTGCCATCCCCCAAGGAGGGCTGTGAGCCGATCGACGCGGACGCTTTCCTGACTGGCGAAGATCTCGCCGGCTACGCCCTCGATCGTGGTGACGGGATTGCCTGCTTCGAAAAGGCTGATCGTGGAATCCTGCAGATTGATCTCACCGGCCCCGATCTCACCGGGCGCCTTTGCCAGCCCTATCAGATCCACATTTATCCCGAGTCCGGCCACTTTGATGAGGGGCCGCTCTCTCGTCGCATCATCGTAGATGGTGACTTCGTCAAAGACGAGACCTCGCGGAAACCGGTAGCCCCAGTCGCCGTAGTCGAGGTAGATGCCGCGCTCCTCGAGTCCGCTCCTGACCCGCGTCGTGACCTCGTTTTCGAAATCCCCGAGACGGGACCAGGCGAACCATCCCGCCACGCCGAGACCGACGATGAGGAGGAGAGTGACAAAAAAGAAGAGCGTGGCGAACATCGTCCAGCATCCCGCTTTTTTCCGGGTGACCGGGAGCTCGGCTGCAGCGGCAGAGATCACTGCGGCAGTGGGTGCGGGCGCAGCTTCTGAAATGGGGACGGGAGTCGGCACCGAATCTTCGGCGGGTGAAGAATCGGCCTCTTTTAAGTCTGCTACCTTTTCCGGGGGATCTGTTTCGCCGGTCTCCTCCCCTATTTTAGCTTCCTCGGATCTTGCAGAAATCGTGTCTTCAGAAAGAGCCACGATTTCATCCAAAGGATTCGTTTCGGTGACGGTCTCCTCCACCGCGACGACGACCATAATTTCGGTCCGGGGATCGGCTTTTGGGTCCGACTGGTCCGACTGGCCCTCCTCCGGGATGACCTCGTCAGCAGCAGGGGGCGCCCCGTCCTCGACGGTGGCTGCTTTGTCCGCATCTACCACTGGAACATCAGCCTCCGCAGCCGGAACAGGCTCGTCCTCGAAATCGGGAAACTCGAACAAGAGAGCGGAAGGCTCTTCGACGGACTCTGACTGCAACGAGTCTCCCACGTCGAGCGAGAGAACCTCTTTCTCCTCATTTGAGAGGACCACTTTCTTCTCCATCGCGGGGCCTTCGAGGGGGATCTCAACGCTCCCGGCATGGGCAGGCGCCTCTTCCCTTTCAGCCGGGGCCGGTGCCCCTTCTCCGTCGTTCGTCTCTGCGAAGAGTTCCGAAAGATCGAAGGCGGCCTCTGCGTCGCTCTCCTCACGAGCACGACGTTTCAGATGCGCTAGAGGGGAAGAATCGAGGGAGCGCGCGTCGTCGTCCACGACCGCAGGGGCTTCGACCGCAGGGACAAGCTCTGCGGACTCCTCCACAGCGATCGATGCGAGAGGGGGCATCGTCACTTTCGGGCCGGTCAAACCGGGAATCTCATCGACTTCGATAGTAGGCGGCTCGGGCCTCTTGCGGCGACGGGGCAGGGCACGGCCCTCGGCGTCAAGAATGCCCTCGGCCCCTGCTTCGAGCTCCTCAATGCGACGGTTCTGCGTCTTTTTATTGCTCGTCGCTTCGGCCTCGTCCCACCACTTTCGTATGGGGTCGATCTCATCGCCGCTGACAGGGTCAATGGTAAGCTCCTCACCGGGCGACAGACCCGGGGCATCGGGATCTACGCGGGGGAACTGATCCTCCCCGCTTTCCTTACTGCTTGCTTTTTCTTTCATCGATCTGTTAACAGTGATATAACCCGAATACCCCTAATATCTCCAACCTTTCCTTATGATGCGCAAACTGATCCTCTCAGTCCCCTTATTGGCTTTCTTTCTCTCGGTCGGCTTCTCTTTTACCACAATGGCTCAGGATTCGACCAACTTTCCGAGCATTGGTGAAGTAATTTCTCTCGATCCCGCTCTCGCGGCGCTTGTCGACGAGGATGCGGTCATCGAGGTGCTCTCGTCAGGCTTTGCCTGGGCCGAGGGGCCGGTCTGGGTTGCTGAGAAGGAACATCCCTTCGGAGGCTGCATTCTTTTCTCCGACATTCCTAACAATCGCGTGGTGCGCTGGGATGAGGGCGTCGGCGCGAAGACCTGGCTGCAGCCCTCGGGCTACACCGGCCAGGCTGAATACGGCGGGGAACCGGGCTGCAATGGACTGCTCCTCGATGAAGAGGGCCGGCTCATCTCCTGCGAACATGGCGACCGCCGCCTCTCTCTCCTCACTGCCGGCGGCGGCAAGCGCACTCTCGTCGACAACTACGAGGGCAAGCGCCTCAACAGCCCGAACGATGCCTGTCTCGGGGCCGACGGCAAGACGATCTATTTCACCGATCCACCCTACGGCCTGCCAAATCGCTGGGAAGATCCGCTCCGCGAACTGGACTACTGCGGCGTCTATCGCCTCGCCCCCGACGGAACACTGACCCTGCTGACAAAGGAGATGACCCGCCCCAACGGTCTCGCCTTTTCCCCGGATTTTAAAACGCTCTATGTGGCCCAGTCAGATCCGGACGCGGCGATCTGGAAAGCCTTCCCGGTGAAGGACGACGGCACCCTCGGCGAAGGCAAAGTCCTCTACGATGCGACACAGGCGGTGAAAGACGGTCTTCCCGGCCTGCCCGACGGTCTCAAGGTGGACGAAAAGGGCAACCTCTGGGCGACCGGACCCGGTGGCGTCTACGTGCTCACGCCCGAGGGCAAACTCCTCGGTAGAATCTCCACGGGCGAACGCACCGCGAACTGCGCCTGGGGAAATGACGGCACCGTGCTTTATCTCACCGCGGATATGTATCTCTGTCGTATCCAAACGACGACCAAAGGTGCCGGCTGGTAAAGGCGGTCCCGCTCTCTCCCTCAATCATCATGAACTGGCAGTGCAATATCGACCGACGCGGACGGCTCCTCCGCGGGATTCCCGGCGGCATCCTGCTGGGAGTCGGGATCTACCTCGTCTTCTGGACCGATCACAGCTTCTGGGGCAGCGGGGCCTGCGCCATCGGGGCTTTTGCCGTCTTTGAGGCGGTTAAGGGCTGGTGCGCGATCCGGGCACTCGGCATCGGGACGCCGTTCTGATGTCGAAGTGGCGCCTGGCGTGGCTGCGACCTTTGACAATTGACAGGAATCAACGGTTCGCTCCATCCTCACGGTATGCGCATCAAGGCACTGGCCCGTCTCTTCCATTTTAGCATCTTCGTCCCGATGATATTCGCTCCGTCCCTCCTCGCGGGTCTTTCGGAGAAGGCGGATCAATATCACCGTGATTTCCAGTCCGGGGGCGAAGGCATCTCCATCGCCGAGGTGCGGGCGGGCGAGACACCGGTCTACGGATCTGCCGGTCATCTTCGCATGGATGGACCGCCCGTGGACGAGAACACCCTTTTCGAAATCGGGTCGATCACGAAAGTCTTCACCGGCATCCTTCTTGCCGACGCGGTCCTGAAAATGAAAGCGTCTCTGGAGGATCCCGTTTCCAAACACCTCCCCGCGGACCTGCTTGCAGCCGATTCTCCCCTGCGCACCATGACCCTGCTGGATCTCGCGACCCACACCTCGGGGCTGCCGAGACTGCCCGCAAATCTCGAAGCAGGGGCCGACCCGCTCGATCCCTATGCGCATTTTGACGAAGCCAAGCTCCACGCCTGCCTGAGGGATCTCACGGAAGCCGACTTCTCGGGCCGGGGAGAGATCCACTACTCCAACCTCGGAGTGGGCTTGTTAGGGTATCTTCTCGAACGCATCACGGAGAAGCCCTACCCGGACCTGATCAGTGAAACGATCTTCAAGCCGCTGGGGATGGGCTCCAGTTTCATCCAGGTCCGGGCGGGCGACATTCCCGCGAGCCACCGTAGCAGACTCGCCACAGGGCACGCGGGTGGCAAGCCCGTCGCTCCCTGGCACCTCGCCACACTCGCGGGTGCGGGTGGGATCGTCTCTTCCGCTCATGACATGATGCTTTTCGCTGAGGGCCATTGGTCGCCCGACACGCCGGGATCGCTCCGCGAAGCTCTCCTCTTCGCCACGCAACCACAGCGAAAAGGGATGGGGCTGGGCTGGTTCATCGGCGGCGAGGGGCTCTCCCACGACGGCGGCACGGGAGGGTTTCGCAGCGAGTTTCGCCTCTCGCCCAAAGAAAAAAGTGCATCGCTCATGCTGATGAACGGCACTGGTCCGGCCGCCGACGCAGGGAGCACGGGCGATTTCTCCGGGCTCGCCGGCTACTGGGAAGGCACCCTCGTCGCCGGGGACGTGAAACTGCGGCAGGTCTTCCGTATCACCCAGACCGGGCGCATCGTGCTTCACAGTATCGATCAGGGGGGAGCAGGGATCCCGGCCAACAAGACGATTCACGAGGCGGGAGTCCTGCGTGCCATCTTCGGCAGCATAGGCGGCGGCTACGAAGCGAAACTCGAGGGCGACACCCTTGTCGGCACATGGAAACAGGGCGGCGATCTTCCCCTGACCCTCTCGCGGACGGCGACTGCCCCGCCGGCGCTGCTCGCTGCGCTTTCCAGGCGTGTCAAAGGCGATCCCGCAGACCTGAGAGGATACTGGTCCGGATATCTCGGCGGCGAGGCGGGTCTCTTTGTTATTCTCGAAATCGACGCCTTCGACGGCACCGGCGAGGCCCGCCTCTACAGCCCCGACCAGACGCCGGAGCCGATGCCGGTCAGTTCCCTCTCGGTCGATGAAGGAAAGCTAACCCTCACCATCGCCTCGATCCAAGCGACTTTTGCCGCAGAAATAGGCGGTGACGGGAAGCTGTCGGGCGCGTGGAAACAGGGACCGCTGCCGCAACCCCTGACCCTGACGAAGTCTGCGACAAAGCCCGGGCGGGAGAAGTGAGAGGAACGGTGGCGACCCGGAGATCACCACTACCAGTTTTACTCCACCGGCAACTTCCCTTTAACATCGTCCACCGTCAGTCCCCCGACAGGCAGGTCGTAGCCCAGCGTATCGCCATTGGCCTGGAAACCACCGCCATCGACATCGACAAAGATGGGATTGTTGTAGGCAATGGGATTGAGCTTCGCCTGTCCGCTCGAGCCGAAGCCGGTCACGAGACTGTGCTTTTCCCCGATCGCGACGACGATGAGATGAGCGTCCTGATCGAGATGGAGCTTCAGGGTCTGGTCGAACTTCACGACGTCATCGGTAAACATGTCAGGGTTCTTTTCGCGGGTGTAGTTGTACTCCGGCAC
>JBDNIL010000190.1:0-6361 GCA_041688355.1 Verrucomicrobiales bacterium
AGACGGCCAGCGAGTTTGAACTCCAACTCCACATTTTCAATCCGCATGGACATGCGGCAACGGACCAGCGTCCTGCCATTGTCTTCTTCTTTGGAGGTGGCTGGTCGGGTGGCACACCGAAGCAGTTTTACCAACAAGCCCGGGAAGTCGCTGATCTCGGCATGGTGGCGATCCCGGCGGACTACCGCGTGAAAAGTCGAAACAAGACATCACCGTTCGAATCGGTGGCGGATGCCAAATCCGCGATTCGCTGGGTGCGACAGCATGCCAAAGAACTGGGGGTCGATCCGAACAAGATTGTCGGGACCGGTGGTTCGGCGGGCGGGCATGTCGCCGCCTGCACGGGTGTCATTGAAGGCAATGAGGAAGCAGGGGAGGACCTCTCGATCTACCGGCGTGCTCGCGTGGTTCGAGGGGCGCTATGCGAAAGTGCCGCCGACCATGTTCGCGAAGAAAAAGCCCAACGAACTCAATCCTGGCGATTACCGTATCATGCCGCCCTACGAGCCTGCATTGAAAAAAAGGGTTGATGGAGGTCGCTCCCGATTTTGTGGATGGCGAATGCCTGACGCGATTCACCGACAAGGCGATTGAGTGGATCAACGGACGCGTGGCGTCGAAGGACGGTAAGCCGTTCTTCCTCTATCTACCCTACACCTCGCCGCACCTGCCGGTCATTCCGTTGGAGCGGTTTCGCGGCAAGAGCGGCTGCGGCGCCTACGGCGACTTCATGATGGAGACTGACTGGCATGTGGGCCGTCTGCTGGACACGCTGGAGGCAGCGGGACTCACGCGGGATACGCTCATCATCTTTTCCAGCGACAACGGCCCGGAGAATCCGTGGGAAAAGCGCATCACCGAGTATGATCACTTCAGCAGCGGCGTGTATCGCGATGGCAAGCGCTCCATCTACGACGGCGGTCATCGCGTGCCGTTCATCGCACGCTGGCCTGCCAAAGTGAAGGCGGGCGTCGTCGTCGATCAACCCGTCGGCCAGATCGACCTGCTGGCGACCTTTGCCGAAATCGTCGGAGCCGGGCTACCGGACGACGCCGGTGAAGACAGCGTGAGTTTCTACCCCCTGCTGACCGGCGCGACACAGGCACCCGAACGCACGGCGATGATTCATCACGCCTCCAATGGCCGTTTTGCTATCCGAGAAGGTTGGTGGAAGCTGATCATGGAGCACGCCCGCGACGAGCGCGAACTGTATGACATGAGAGCAGATCCCGGTGAGAAAAAAACGTCATCTCCCAGCACCCGGATATCGCCGCTCGACTCACCGAACGCATTAGTGCTATCGTGCAGCATGGCCGCACCTCGCCCGGAACCGTGCAGGCCAACGACACTGGGTGGTGGCCCGATCTCGCGTGGATCGCGGGCGAAGAATCCACCAACCCGCGCAGGGCGAAGCGCAAGAAATCGACCACACCCGAGAACCCATGAAAACCACGACCCTCCTGCTCACCGCATTCACTCTTGGCCTGGTGCCTCCCCTTGCCGCCGCTGATGCCGCAGGCAAGCCGAACATCGTCGTCCTTTACGCCGACGACCTGGGCTACGGTGACGTGCAGTGCTACAATCCTGAGCGCGGCAGGATCCCCACGCCGCACATCGACAAGCTCGCCTCGCAGGGCATGCGATTCACCGACGGGCACTCGTCATCCGGTGTCTGCACGCCGTCGCGCTACACGATTCTCACGGGGCGCTATCACTGGCGCTCGCGTTTGCAAAGCGGCATCGTGGGGGTGTTCGGCGCACCCTTGATTGCGCCGGATCGCATGACCATCGGCACTTTGGCGAAACAAAATGGCTACCACACCGCCATCGTCGGCAAATGGCATCTGGGTTGGGACTGGCCCATTGCCGCCGACCAGATGAAATTTTTTCAGGGCGCGGGCAAGAAGGGCGGGAACGACGAGGCACCGGTTCCCAGCGGCGAGCACATCGCCGCCTGGCGCGATGTTTTCACCAAGCCCATTGCCGGAGGTCCGACGACGCGCGGCTTCGACAGCTACTTCGGCACCGACGTGCCCAACTGGCCACCGTATTGCTTCATCGAAAACGACCGCACCGTTGGCGTTCCGAGTGAATTTCTGCCACTTGAGGATTTCAAAGACCATCGTGCCAGCACGCAAGGTCCTGCGCTGACGGATTGGAAGCTCGAGGGCATCCTGCCCGCGCTCGGCGATCGTGCGGTCTCCTTCATCGAGCGCGAAGCGAAGACCCCGGAGCCGTTCCTGCTCTTTCTCCCCTTCACCACTCCTCACACTCCGCTGGCAGTGAATGAGGAGTGGAGGGATAAGAGCGGCCTCAATCGCTTTGCTGATCTCGTGATGGAGACCGACGCCGTCATCGGCCGGGTTCTCGACGCGCTGGGTAAGAGCGGCACGGCGGACAACACGCTCGTCGTGTTCACCAGCGACAACGGTTGTGCGCCCTACATAGGAGTGACTGAACTCGAAAAAATGGGCCACTATCCCAGCGGACCACTCCGCGGCTACAAGGCCGATGCCTGGGAAGGCGGTCACCGCGTTCCTTTCATCGTGCGCTGGCCGGGCCATGTGGAGCCCGGTAGCACCTGCGACCAGCTCGTGCATCAGGCCGATCTCCTCCGTACCTTCGCCGATGTTCTCGGAACGAAGCTGCCCGACAACAACGGCGAAGACAGCTTCAGCCTGCTGCCGCTGCTGAAGGGTGAGAACCAACCGATCCGCGAGAGTGCGATCAGCGCCTCCATCAGCGGCACACCGGCCGTTCGCTCCGGCACATGGAAATACATCGCCGCACCTGGTTCCGGTGGATGGGGCAAGGGCGGCGACCAAAGTCAACCGGTTCAGCTTTACGATCTCGCCAACGACATCGGCGAAACCATGAACCTTGCCGCAGCTCAACCCGAACGCGTCGCGGAGATGCAGGCGCTACTCGAAAAGCTCATCACCGACGGCCGCAGCACACCCGGTGCGTCGCAGAAAAATGATGTCAAGGTGAAACGCTATCCCGCCCAACCCGCCACCCCTGGCAAAGCGGAGCGCAAGAAATCAACATCACCCGCCAATCCATGAAAACCAGGCGGGGGCCAGTCCTAAAATTTAGAATCTGATTCCCCATTTCCTCCCCGCTACCGTCGCCTCATGCCCCGAGACCCCCGCATCAAACATGTGGACGATCCCCCTCCGACCCCTGGCCTTCAGCGGAGTGGGTGCGGAAGGTTTGATAAGAAACCTGGCAATAACCCGCAGAACCCCGGGAGCTTGCGGAATAGCCGTTTGCGTGCCCTCATCTCCCTACGATCCTTCATAACATGAGCGAAACATTTCACGGATGGGCGGCGAAGAAGCAGGGCGGCAAGCTGGAGGAGTTCGAATTCGATCCCGGTGAGATGCGGCCGGAGCAGGTGCAGATTGAGATCGAGTCATGCGGCATCTGCCACTCGGACCTTTCGGTCATCGACAACGAATGGGGCAATGCCGGGTACCCGCTCGTCCCCGGCCACGAAGTCATCGGCACGATCGAGAAACTCGGCGATCAGGCAAAGGGCCTTTCCGTCGGTGATCGCGTCGGACTTGGATGGTTCTCCGGAAGCTGCCTGCATTGCCACCCCTGCCTCTCCGGACGCCAGCAGCTCTGCTCCGACAGCGAATCAACCATCATCGGCCGGCACGGTGGATTCGCCGACCGCGTCCGCGGAAATTGGGAATGGGTTTTCAAGCTCCCCGACAAGCTCGACCCCCTCAAGTCCGGCCCGCTCTTCTGCGGCGGTGCGACGGTTTTCTCACCGATCGCCGACTTCGGCGTGAAACCCACCGATCGCGTCGGCGTGATCGGCATCGGCGGCCTCGGCCACCTCGCGATCCAGTTCCTCAATGCATGGGGCTGCGAGGTCACCGCCTTCTCCTCAAGCGATTCGAAAACCGAAGAGGCGAAGAAACTCGGTGCCCATCACGTCGTCAACAGCACCAAAAAATCCGAAATCGAAAAACTCGGAGGCTCCCTCGATTTCATCCTGAACACCGCGAACGTGCCCCTCGATTGGGACGCCTTCATCAACGCACTCCGCCCCGACGGCCGCCTGCATTTCGTCGGCGCCGTCCTGGAACCAATCCCTGTTCAGGCTTTCTCGCTCATCACGGGGCGGAAGTCCGTATCCGGCTCTCCGCTGGCCTCGCCGTCCACCGTCAGCGACATGCTCGAGTTCTGCGCCAGGCACGGGATCGCTCCCGTAACCGAAACCTTCGCCATGGACGACGTCAATGACGCCCTCGACCACCTGCGCGCCGGCAAGGCCCGCCACCGCATCGTGTTGAAACGCTAGTGTAGTCCATCCAACAGATTGGGCGCTATGGGAAGAGGGTCACCTCGATTAAAAAGTAAGCCGCCGCAAAGCACGAAACGGTCAAACCTCTCAAATATGCCCACAATGTGCAAGCTGTTGAATGGGCTAAACTGGCAATTCGAGGTGGAAGAGTGCGCCGCCAAGGTGGACGCCGGCGTTGCGATTTCGGCTATTCGTCTTTTCCGGAAAGAGCTGCCGCGACAGCTTGCGCGGAGGCGACATTGAACTGTCGCAGCGCTTCCTTCCCACGGACGGTCAGATCGCTCATGAACTGAAACTGGTCGCGCGCATCGATCGGATAACCCTTCCATCGATAATGAGTCGCCCACGGTTTCTCCGCGACGATGACCGCGACGGGCCGGTCGATCTTCACCCAGTCTCCCGGCCGGTAGGGCCGCTCGGTCACGGCCACCACCCCGGCGATGAGGCTGCTGACGTAGTTCTTAAAAGCGAAACCGATTGCGACACTGGCCGCGCCGAAGACGACGACTAGATTTTGCATCGTTTGATTGATGCCCAGCGGGACGATAAGGACCGCGGCGGTCGAAAGCGGGACGAGGCGCAGAATCGGGACGGCACCGAGCACGTAGAGCCGCACGCGACTGGGGCTTCGCTCCGCCACGAAAGGGAAAAGCTACCGGCGCCACGCTCCATTTGCCTTCGCGGGAAACGAGGATTTTTCCCGTCGCCAGTTTATGCACGACGTGAAGGGTGCGAATCGGGGGCATAACCGTTTCGAGTTCAGAGAGAGCCAGTTCGCCGTGGATGAGGAGCGCGTGAAAGACGAGCAAAGCGGCCGCGCGCTCGCGCTTCTCCATTTCCGGAAGGTCCCGGGTAAACTTCGGGCTTACCCGGACAGTGCGACCGCGATCCCGCTCAGTGCTGGTGGTGCCGTTCTTTGGTCGCACCTGCTTGTTTTGGCGAAAAAGGCGCCAGGCCAGCCACGGGTGACCGCGACTGGTCGCAGCGAGAACCTGGATGAAGTCCCGCCGACCGTTCCCGTTCCCGTTCCCGTTTCCGTTTCCGTTTTCGAACTCGCAGGCTGCTGAGCAATCCTTCACCGGGTCGAGCACCACCTGAGCGTTATCATCGCGACGAAAGACGATGTTTTCTTCCGCGAGGTCGCTGAGCCAGGTGCACAGGGCGGAAGCCTCGAAGGGCGCAAGGGTGAGGGGAGTGGGTAACTCGACCGATATCTCCGCGGCGCGGTTCAGATAGCTCCAGGCCCGGCTATCCATCCCCGCGACACCCGGTCGCTCGTCTCCCACAGCAGTATCAAATACCACGCGGCGCTTTGTCCGTGCGCGAAGTTCTCCGGGTAACGGAAGATGGGGTGCCCGACCACCGCGTTTTTATAGGAGCAATGGCGAAGTCCTCAAGATCGGTCAAAGTGGCCAGAACAGCAGGATAGCCGGCACACCGAGGAGGATGACCAGCACCTCCAAAGGCAAGCCCATGCGCCAGTAGTCGCCAAAGCGATAGCCTCCCGGGCCCATGATGATCGTGTTATTCTTGTGACCGATGGGGGTCAGGAAGGCGCAGGAGGAGGCGACCGCCACCGCCATCAGAAAGGGATCGGGATGGACTTCGAGACGCTGCGCGATGCCAACGGCAATCGGCGCAGCGATCAGAGCGGTGGCCACGTTGTTGAGCACATCGGACAGGGTCATGGTGACGACCATGAGCAGGGTGAGCACCGCGACCGTCGGCAGGCCCGTCGTCCAGTCGACAATGCTGCCGGCAATCAATTCGGTCCCGCCGGTTGACTCCAGCGCCCCGCCGATCGGGATCAGGCAGCCCAGCAGGACGATCACCGACCACTCGACCGAAGTGTAAATCTGGCGCAGCGGCACGATGCGCAGGCCAATGTAGGCCACTACCACGGCAAGCAGGGCGACCGGCAGATAAATCCAGCCCAGACTCGCCGCCACCACTGCGGCTGAGAACACCGCCACCGCAGGCAGAGCCTTGTGCCGCTGCGTCACCTGCAGCCCCCGCTCCGCGAGCGGCAGGCAGCCCATCGCC
>JBDNIL010000191.1:0-13151 GCA_041688355.1 Verrucomicrobiales bacterium
AACGAGCTTGGCAAATCTCGGGGTAGAGTTGCCGATGATACGGGCATTTTGTTCCAAAGGAATGTAGGTGCGGCCACCTCCGGAACTCTGGTAGGCGAAGCGTTCCACTTGGACGGCACCGAAAGGAGTTTCGTATTTTTTTTGGCGACCCGTTTCCTCTTCGCGGTGAACTTCGTGTTGCCGACAAAAAAGGGGAACCATCCGCATCAAAATCCGCGAGGGCACGCTCGGTGACCGTCCGCCCTGCTTCGCTAAGTCGTCCCTGGAGTTGCTCCTCGAATTCGAGGAAGTTCGAATTCTTGGAAATCGTGATTTCGACGAGGATCTTGTCTTCGTCTTCTTGAAGGATGCGTGGGCCGATAACACACTGATACACAATGCGTCGAGAGCACAGGTTATAAAATGACCGCCCTCTTATGGTTATTAAATAGAGTGGCGGTCACACCCTGTGGCAAAGCGCATTTGGCTTTGCCATTCCTTTGCCATTTTTTCCGTCCGCGACTGTCCTACCTTTGTCCCCCACCGAAATCTAAAGAGGGTCTAAAATCGTCTCAGATTCTCTATTTTCCTTGGTTGAATCGCTTGTTGAAGTGGCCATAGAGGGACATTGCCAGACAGGTTGAGACAGCACAAGGTAGTGATTGAAAATCCTTGTGTCCCCAGTTCGAATCTGGGTCGAGCCACTTTCCCCCCTCCCCGTGCCACCGCTCGTGTCACACAGACGCAAAAAGGATCTCACCAACCGATGAGATCCCTTTTCCAAATCCGGGACAAAGAGACCAGTGCTCTGCCGTCGTCTCAGCCCCGCAGGGCAGCCAGGATGTACTCGCTCGGGCGAAAGTTCTCGATGATGATCTCCTCCTGATCGCCCCGTTTCATCCGGACTTCGCTGATGTTGAAGTTCGGCGTCTTGTGAGGCGCGAAGAGGATATCGTCGTGGGTCGAATTCTCGTGCTTCTTGAACATCCCGGGAACGATGTCTCCGCCGAGATGATCGTCGCGGCCAGTGGCGAGGTGACAAGTCCCGAGAACTTTCTCATCCTGAATGTCGGCACCCGAGACTGGCAGGACCTGGGTACCAAAACCAAGTTCGCCGAGTGTCCCCGTCATCGGGTCATCGAGGAGTCGGGCGTTGTGCTCGTCGATGGTCGATTGGTTTCCCGAGATGAGAGTGGAGTGGATGATGTTGCGGTCTTTCACATCGAGCACACCGAGGGTGCCGTCAGCGTATTTCATGGGGAACTGCCCATTGGCGTCCACCGGCACAAAATAGACTTCGCCGGCGGGGAGGTTCGCGATGTCGGGCGCGGTCCCGGTGCAGAGTCCATGAGACTTCTGCGCTTCCTGCCCGGCGAGATCGAGCGAGGCGGTGAGGACTCGCCCGTCTTCCAGAGCAAAATCGATCTCGATCGTGTCGGCCCCGGTCATGGCGAGACGCATGCGCTCGGCATCGACGCTGACCTCGTGGTAGTCCACCGCGAGACCGGACTTCAGGATCACGTCATTGACCCCGTGCAAAGTCGCGCCGCGGAAGCCGAACTCTTTACACTTCGCGGTGAGCGGTGCCGTCGCGGAGTAAGTCGAGATGCAGAGGATGATGTCGAAATGGGGGTAGATGTCCCGATCGAGGCTGAGTTGTGCCCCGCTCGCGTCGTAGCACTCGTCTTTGAGATCGAGATTCGACCCGTAGGTCATGGGGAAGGCATACATCTCTCCGCCGCTCATGCCAAGAGCGTCGAGCCCGCCATCCTTGAGTCCCAGGTAGAACTCCTCGTAGGCTTTCTTCTGGATCTCGTGGCCGGATGCATCGAGAAATGCATAGCCACTCATGAGACTGAGGTCTTCAAGATCGATGAGGATGCAAACCCTTGCTCCCCCGGTCGGTTCGAAGACCGTGCCGAGCAACCTTTCGAGGCTGAACTCGGGGAAGACCCGCTTCTCGGGATTCAAGATGATTTCGCGTTCGAGGGTGGCAACTGACATGGTCGTGGAGGGATGGGTTGGTGCGCGTTTTACGACGCTGCGGTTTCTAATAAACTTACACCGGCGGGCTAACGTCGGTGAGTAATTTACGAAAGCGGGACGAGGGAGGGTAAACAAAACATCGACATTTTTTACACATTGCGCTCACCGGCAAGGGCCGCCGGGGACGGGGACAGTCCGCGCCACTGGGTAAGTTGCTCAGGAAACGGGCAGTTACGACAGTCAGACGCGTCCTCGAGGCAAAAGTCCTCGTAGATTTGCAGCAGGCCCTGTTGCTGGTGGTAATAACGTGTGAATAACTTTTGGCGCTGGCTGTCGCTCCCGAAAAGCCGCAAGGTGGCCCGCCGGAGCTTCTGGTTGGAATCGACCCGCCCGAGGGCTGCATATTCGCCCCAGTAAGAGGGCTCCAGGCCGATCGCACCGGGGAAAATAACGTTTCCGAGGATGTCGCGGAGACGGTCTTTCCCGACCAGTCGCAGGGCAGCCGGGGAGGGTTCAGAGCTCAGGGTGTAGTGATGTTCCCAGAAGGGATGGGAGAGCTCTTTCAACAACTTATTCGCACGTTTCTCGAGGTTATTCACATTCTCTTCCCAGATCGGGCGGAGTTGTTCCCAATGATCGACGAGACCGGCGAGGGCCCCGACCCGCCGCTGCGGATGATTGAGTGGCCTGGTGCCGTCGTAGCGCCAGTTTATCGCGCGACGGGGGCTCGGTTCGACGCTGTCACGCATCTTCCACCAGTGATCCCAGAGTTGGCGCAGGTAGGCGCGCGCGTCATCGGCAGCGGCCGTATCGCAGAAGCCCGGATCGAGGAACCCGGCCGCACCGAACAACCTCGCTTCGCGCTCGCCCTTATCCATCGCGAGAAGACTGCGGACCGGGCACCGCTGCGCGAGGATGGCCATGGCCGTCTTGTTCTGGCGGAACCCGAGCGCCTCGGCGAAAGCCTGAAACATGGCCTGCTCGCCCGATGTCGAATCCACCATGACTCTCAGCCGCTCGCTCTTCCGCCGCAGGCGGTGCTGGGCTGCGGCGACGAGGAGCGAGTCCACCTCTGCGTCACTCATGCGGCTGAGCGGCGCGACGCAACGACCGGGAAAGGCTTCGGGGAGAAAGTCGGGGCGCCCCTCCAGCCCGGTGAACTGCGGCAGGAGCAGCTGGTGAATATTGCGATGGTCCTCGGTCTGCGTGAAGAAGCGGTTCATCGCCGGCTGGTCAGTGAAGACGTGCAGAACGACTTCGTTAAAATCGGGATTGATGAGATGCCCGTGCCGCTCCCAATTCCGCACATCGACATCCACCTCGACCGCCCCGCGCCGGAGTTCGCCATTGATGCGCACCGCCACTTCGGTGAAGTCGGGACCGGCACCGCGATTCCAATGGCCGAACTGGACGATCTCGATCTTCTCGTTTTCCGTTCCGGTGAAAACCCGTCCGAACTCCCCGCCGAACCACTGGGCCTGCAAATCGAGTTCATCCCGGAAAGGGCGCTCTCCCCCGCAGACGACGAGCCGCGCGAGCGACCAGATCCGGTGGCGAAAGGCTTCGTATCGCCCGGCAGCGACGGGAAATGGCGGTGACATGACCACACCCTAAAGAAAACTGTTCAAATTGCCATCTTTTTCTTTCCCCGCTACCCGGCGGCGCGATCTTTTTTCGGCAGCATTCGGAAAACAAATAGAGAGACAGCGACGAGTATGATCCACCAGACGAACTCCGGAATGCCGGTGGCGTCTGTGAGCCGCGCTTTGCCGACCGCTCCGACGGGTAGGATGGTGCTCTTCACCCATCCGTAGGTGAAGGCGTAAAAGATGCCGCCGACGACCATGCCGAGAAAGCCGACGAGGGCGTGGATACTCCCGGTGGCGATCGCGGCGATCCCGGTCCCGGGGCAGTAGCCGTAGAGGACCATGCCCACCCCGAAGAGGAGCCCACCGAGGATTACCCCGAGGGTGTTCATCTCTTTGATATGCCAGCCTTCGAGGATCCCGCCCCCCATCATCAGCGCCACCCCGATGCCACCCACGAGAATGGTTGTGAGCATGATCTTCAGCACGGTGAAGTCCCGGAAGCGGAAGAGGTTCACGATGACGTTGTAATCGGTAACCCTCCCCTTTTCGAGGAGGAAGCCCAAGACAAGGCCAAAGACCCCGGCGAGGAGGAGGCCCGCCGGGGATGAGGTCGAGAGGGGAAAATTCATGTAAATGTATGTGTGTTAGGCTTTTTCAGAGCGGAACATGAGCGCCGCGGTGACAATCCCCGAGGCAAACATGGAGACAGAGAATACCCAGCTCGAGACCGCCAGTTGGAGGGTGCCGCTGATGCCGTGACCGCTCGTGCATCCGCCGGCGAGGCGGGCACCATAGAGAATGATGATGCCGCCGAGAAAGGCCGCAACCATGCGCCGGGCGACTCCGTTCCCGTAGTGAGCGCTCCACACTGTCGGCACTTTCTCCCACGAGAAGGTGCCCGAGCGGATCGAACTGAGGAACGCTCCCAGCGCCGTCGCGATGAGAAAGACAGTATCGTAGCCGAAGGCCGGTTTTGTACCTGACCAGTAGCCGTTCGCGGTGACCTTATCCATGCCCATAAAGAGGGAGGCGAGCCATCCGGAGAGCTTCGACACCTCGGTCGACATCCCGATGGGTTTATCGACGAAGTAAAAAGCGGCCCAACTCAGCACCCCGATGCCGACACCCACGAGGTAAGGACTCCATGACCGGCATGCAGGCCAGATGAAGCATCCGGCCGGGAATGAGGGGACTTTTCCATCTTCCTTAATATCACCGTATAGCGATACGGTCAATTTTATTTCTTTTATTTGATTTTGATCTAGATTACCGAGTTGGGGGCGATTCTTCCTCGTCCACCTGGTAAAATCATGGCTCAAACGACAGAACTGGATCGGCAATCCCTTGAAAAGATCGCGTCTTTTTTCAAAGTATTCGCCGAGCCCACCCGCCTCGCTATCCTGCAAATGCTGCGGCAGGGACCAGCCTCGGTGAACGACATCGTGGCATCGCTCTCGACCTCGCAGGCGAATATCTCGAAGCAGCTCAAGACACTCTACGAGGCCGACCTCCTCACCCGCGAGCAGCGCGGCACCCAGGTCTTTTACAGCATCAGCGAGCCGCTCGTGTTCGATCTCTGCGAGCTCGTCTGTTCCAAGCTCAACCGCCGGGCGCGAGCCGAGAGCGCAGTGATCTATGAGATCTGACAGGGTTGACTCCCGCGCACAACCCTGTTTCGTCGTCGGGTGCATCCTCTCCCCCAGCTCCTGCTCGCCCCGATGCAGGATGTATCTGTCCTCCCGCTCTGGCGATGCCTCGAGCGGCGCGGCGGTCCCGATGTCTACGTGACGGAGTATCTCCGGGTCCATCGGGATTCCCACCCGGAAAAATGGATCCTCTCTTCCATCCGCGAACTCGAGACGGCAAAGCCGATCATGGCGCAAATGATAGGGAACGATCCGGAGCACCTCGTCCGCACCACGAAAGCGATCCAGCGCCTCGTCCCCTGTGCCGGGATCGACATCAATCTGGGCTGTCCCGCCCCGACGGTCTGCGGAAAGGAGGCGGGCGGTGCACTCTTGCGCAATCACGAACTGATCCGCCGCATCGCTCTCGAGTTGCGCCCCGTCGTGGAGGGACGGCTGACGTTGAAGACGCGGATCGGGTTCGAGTCGGCGGACGAGTTTGAGGCTCTTCTAGAGCTTTTCGCCTCTCTCCCTCTCGACAGTCTCGCAATCCACGGCCGCACCGTGCGCGAGCGCTACCAGTCCGACGTCCACACCGCCGAGATCGCACGCGCTGTAGCGACGCTCCCTTTTCCTGTCGTTGCCAACGGCAGCATCGTCTCGGTCGCCAGTGCCCGGTCGATGCTGCGGAAGACCGGTGCGGCCGGCCTGATGATCGGGCGCGGGGCGATCCGTGATCCGTGGCTTTTCGACGGCATCCGCGACGACCTCGCCGGGCATGAACCGCAGCGCCGCCGCCTCTACGAAGTCCTCGCCTACCTGCGCGAGCTGACCGGGGAAGTCGTCAGAGAAGGGGACTTCGCAAACGAATCGCAGATCGTGAATCGCATGAAAAAGTTCACGAACTACATCGCCTCGGGCATCAGCTGCGGGGCGCTCAACAACGAACTGCGCCGGGCCACGACCCTGGCAGGATACGACGAGTCCTGTCGTCGCCACCTCGAGAGCGACGACTTTTTCGCCGAAGAACCGGGCGAGGACGGAACTCTCTTTTGCGGGATCCGCGAGCTCGGGCGGTCGGATTGAGTCCCGCCCGAATCAAACAAACCCACAATATTCCCGGAATGTCGCCAGCCTCTCATTGAAGCCTTCCTGAGTCAGATCGTGCAGCGAGTGCGTGCTGAAACTCTCGCAGGTGAAGCTCGCTAGGATCGTGCCGCGGGCGATCCCGCTTTTGAGGTCGGCAAAGTCGTAGCTCTTTTTGCCGAGACTCGCGAGGTAGCCGGCAAATCCTCCGATGAAGCTGTCGCCCGCGCCGGTCGGGTCGAAGACATCGTGGAGGGGAAAAGCCGGGCAGGCAAAAAATTCGCCCTCACCGAAGAGCATCGCTCCGTGTTCACCCTTCTTGATGATGACATACTTCGGCCCCATCGAGCGGAGCTGATGGCCCGCCGCGACTACGTTCGAAGTGTCCATCAACAGCTTCGCTTCGCTGTCATTGAGGACGAGCAAGTCAATGCGCTTGAGGAGACTCTCGAGCTCGTGACGCGAGACCTGGATCCAGAGATCCATGGTGTCGGCAATCGTAAAGCCGGGGCCATCACCGAGCTGATCGATGACGCAGTGCTGATTCATCGGGTGCGAGTTCGCGAGGAGATTCACCGTCGTAGCGGCCTTTTGCGAATCGGCCACGGCCGGCTGCCATGACTCGAGCACATTAAGTGCGACGGAGAGTGTCTCGCGGTCGTTCATGTCCTCCATGTATTCCCCCGCCCAGCGAAAGGTCTCGCCTTCGGAGAACTCGACCCCTTCGAGGTTGATGTCGCGGCCTTTGAAGACGTCGAGGTGCTCCTGGGGGAAGTCGTGTCCGACAACCCCGACGATGCCGACAGGTGAGAAAAAGCTCGCGGCGATCGCGGCATAAGACGCAGAGCCACCGAGGAGATTCTCCTGCGAAGCTTTCTGGGTTTTGACATTATCGATGGCTATGGAACCGGATACGAGGACGCTCATGGGATACGGGATGCTTTTTTGGGGGGGGTAAAAATGTCAGGGTTCAAGAGAGGAGAGACCTCGCGCTGCGGACATAAGCAGCGATATCGGGTGCCTGCAAGATCCCTGAAACGATGACGGCACGTTTTGCCCCTGCCGCGACGAGATCGGCGAGGTTTTCTTTTTTAACGCCGCCAATGCAAAAGATCGGTAGATCGGGGTATAGCAAATGCACCTCGCGAATCTCGGCCGTGCCGATCGGCTGGTAGGTCGGCTTGGTCGGCGTCGCAAAGAGCGGGCCGAATCCGATGCAATCCGTGCGCGGATCCGCCGCCGCCGCCGCTGCCTGCGCGAGACTGTGGGTGGAGCGGCCCACCAGCATCTCCGGACCGACGACCGTGCGGACTTCATCCATCGGGGCATCATCCTGCCCGACATGGACGCCGTCCGCTCCGAGCGAAGCGGCGACGGCCGCATGATCGTTGATGAAAAAGGGAATCCCGGCCTCACGGCAGATTGGGAGGAGAGCCGCTCCCCATTTCTCCACCTCATCGGTCGAATGGCCTTTTGCCCGCAATTGGATGACGTCGATACCGCCCTCGATCATCTCGGCGGTGACCCGGATAAGAGACGCAGCGGAGGCGTAACCGAGATCGACGATGCCGTAAAGTCGGGCATGAAATAGGGTGCTTCGGGGCATGTTGAGACTCAACAGGGTCCCACCAGAGAGTCAACCCCCTCTTGGACGGGTGATTGGGCTCCCCCGAAAGCCCCGCAAGTTTCAGGCGCGACGCGAAACTGCGAAATGAATTGAATATTGGAGGCTCCCCGAACGTCCAAAGCTTTGAACCCTTCGCGGCTCATCTCTCCCCCCCCCTCTGAAATGAAAAAACTCCCCCGTCAATTGCTCGTCTTTGCGGCGACGCTCCTTCTAGCGCCCTTACCCATGCAGGGGCAAAACAAGAACAAGAATGATCGCAATGGTAATGCCAATGCGAATCGCGCCCAACCCAGGCAATCTGCGCCCGCAAGTCCCCGCATGAGTTCTCCCCGTGCTCCTCAGCAACGTTCCGCTCCTCAGCAGCGCCCCACAGTCAACCGTTCGGCTCCGTCTCGACAGCCCAGCGTCGTACAGCGGCAGGCGCCCAAGGCCCCGCAGCGCCCGGTTAGCTCGCCAAATCGTGCGCCTCAGCGCCCCGATACGAGCAGTAACAATAAAAACAATCGGCAACCCGAAGCGCGCCCTGCGGCACGTCCGAGCAGTCCGCCCAGCAGCGCTCCGAGAATCTCCTCGGCACCAACCCCGCGTCCTGCTGCAAAACCCTCGAACAACAATAACAACAGCAAGGCCAAGGGCCCCTCGAGCGCACCAAAGCCCTCTTCGAGCGTCACTTCGCGGCCTTCCAGCGCGGCGCCTCGAGGACCCGTCGCCGCTCCCCCGAGGCCCTCGGCTAGCAAGGGAAATAACCGTACCGCCTCGAACAGCAACCGATCGAGCAATAGCAGCCGACCCAACGCCGCGCCGAAACCCTCCTCGTCTATCGCCAAGGGTGCGAACAACAACGGCAATGCCAGCCCTAAAGGACCCGTCGCCGCTTCCCCAAGGCCCTCGGCTGGCAAGGGAGACAACCGTACAGCCTCGAACAGCAAGCGTCCGAGCAATAGCAGTCGACCCAACGCCGCGCCGAAACCCTCCTCGTCTATCGCCAAGGGTGCGAACAACAACGGCAATGCCAGCCCACGAGGGCCTGTCGCCGCTACCGCTCCACGACCCGGAAACGACAACAACAGGGCGGTCAATAATATGAGCCCCCGCGGCTACATCAACCAGCCCACCCGGACCGCGACTCGTTACGATCAGAACCGTTACCGTCCCGGACAGGTAAGGCCCCTCGCCTACCGCCAGCCGGTCAATCTCCCGAGGGATGACCGCTGGACCCGCGGATACAGCGTGTGGCGCCCCGACTACCAGACCAGCCAATACCGTTCACGCTACTACAACTCGAACTTCGCCTACTCGGTGAACTATGCCTACCGCCCCAGCGTCTGGGGAACCAGCCCATGGTGGGGAGCGAGACATAATCACACCTGGCACAACGGATGTTGGGACTACGGGTGGAACAACCACTGGAGCAATCGTTACCACTATTACAGTCGTCCCGCTTCCTACTACCCTCCCGGCTATCGCAGCTACTATGCGGGACCTTCGGCGATCATCCCGTGGGGACTGGCCTCCTGGTCGCTGGGCAGCCTCGCCTACGACACCGGCTACTACAGCTACTATAATCCGTACTACGCCCCTCCCGTGCAGACGCAGACGACGGTTATCAATTACTCCGAGCCGATCACTGTGGCCGCGACTCGCTACGAGCCCGCCTCGGAGGAGATCGCCCTGAGCAATGCCGAGAAGTCGACCGCCGCGATGGAGCGTTCACGCGATGCCTTCCGGGCTGCCGATTACCTCGCTGCCTCCTCCGCGGTGGACGAAGCCATCTCCTGGGAGCCCGCCGACGCCGCGCTCCACGAGTATCGCGCCCTCGTCCTCTTTGCCCTCGGTCGCTACGGTGATGCCGCAGGGGTGCTGAACCCCGTCCTCGCTTCCGGCCCGGGCTGGGACTGGGACACGATGATCGGTCTCTACGATTCGGTTGATCGCTACACGGATCAGTTCCGCAAGCTCGAGGACTATGTCCTCAAACAGGGCGATGCGGCCGACGCCCGCTTCCTCCTCGGCTATCACTACATGGTCGGCGGTCACCTAGAGGATGCCTACGCCATGTTTGACCGGGTCCACGAGTTGCAGCCCCGCGACACCGTCGCGAGCCAGTTGCGCTCCCTCGTCGGAGACTCTATCCCCACGGACGAGCCCCTCATTGAGGAATCCAGTGGCACGGAAATGGTCGAAGTGAAGAAAGCCCCCGTCGAGAAAACGGCACTTCAGGGTATCTGGAAGGCCGCCTCCGCTGATGGAAAAGCCATCACCCTCTCGATGACAGACATCGGCACTTTCTCGTGGGCCTACGAAGGAGCCTCGGCCGGTGAAGTCCTCAAAGGTGACTGGTCCATCGACGACGAAGGATTCCTCGTCCTCGCGGATGAAGACGTCCAACTCGTCGGGGACATCACCCTGAATGAGGACGGCACGCTCCACTTCCTCCTCGCCGGCAGCCCCGAAGGCGATCCCGGTCTCATCTTCAGCCGCAACTAGAAGAAAAATGCGCTTTTGCAGGGTGGGTCCCATGGCCCGCCCTGCTTCGTGTCCAGTTACTGGCTTTTCAGTCGCCCCCCTGCGTCATAGGGCGTAGACTCTTCTTGTGAAGCAACGCCTCGTCATCCCCGAGATTCTCGACTCCCTCTCTGCCGACGACCCGCAGGCCATGCGCGCCCGCCGCGATCTCGTGCTGATCAATGCGATCATGGGAAACTACCGCTGGCTCTCGGGGAAGATGCGTGATGCTGATCAGGAAACACCGCACCACTGGATCGAGACGGGGGCGGGCGACGGTCCGCTCGCTACCGCTTTCGGCAGTTCCTCTGAAAAAGTCACAGGACTCGACCTCGCTCCGAGACCTCCTGATTGGCCGACTGCCTGGAAATGGGCTCGAGGGGATCTTTTCGAAACCCTCCCCGACGCTCTTCAAGAGGCTCGGCAATCGGGGCTCGTTGCCAACCTCTTCCTGCACCACTTCGACGACGCGATGCTCGCCTCCCTCGGTGCGATCCTCAACGATCGGGTCTCGCGACTTTTCTTCGTCGAGCCTGCTCGCGAGATGCTTTTTCGCGTGCTGGGCTACGGCCTTTTCCCCTTCGTCAACTCCGTGACCCGGCACGACCTCCAGGTCAGTATCGGAGCCGGCTTCCGCCGGGGCGAACTGGCGCCGATGCTCGGACTTGACTACTCGTGGCAAACCCGCGAGACCGTCACTCCGCTCGGCGCGTATCGTTTCGAAGCCTGGAAGGCATGAAGGAACGTCCTCTCACTATCATCGGCGGTGGCATCGCCGGACTCTCCCTCGGGATTGGACTGCGTCGCGCCGGAGTGCCCGTGACCCTCCTCGAAGCCGCCACCTATCCACGCCATCGTGTCTGCGGTGAGTTCATTTCGGGAGTGTCCCTGGAGACGCTGGAAACCCTCGGGATCGCCGACCTCCTAGACGATGCCGAGATCTGCCGCAGGACGACGTGGCACGATGCCTCGGGACCGGTCCTGCAAAAGTCGCTCCCCTCCCCCGCGCTTGGCATCTCGCGCTACCGGCTCGACCAGCGCATGGTCGAGCGTTTTCGCAGTCTCGGCGGCGAGCTGCGCGAGGGGGAACGGTATCGCGAGAGCGAGACCACTCCCGAGGGTTATGTCTTCGCGACCGGTCGCGCCCGCGACACTACGAGCCCGTGGGTGGGGCTCAAGGGCCATCTCCTCGACTACCCGCTCGATTCCGACCTTGAGATGCATCTCGGCGACGGTGGTTACATCGGCCTCAGTCGCATCGAAGACGGGCGGGTCAATGCGTGCGGCCTGTTCCGCAGGCGCGGCGAGCTCAAAGTGAGCGGCAGCGAAGCGCTCCTCGCCTACCTCGAGGCCTGCGGCCTGGGACCTCTCGCTCACCGCATGGCGGAGGCCCGACTCGATCCTGCTTCGCTCGTCGGGGTGAGCGCCTTTCAGTTCGGCCAGCAGGAAAAAAAGGAAGGAGACGGCGTCCGCCTCGGCGATCGCTTCTCCATCATCGGACCCTTCACCGGCCACGGCATGAGCATGGCCTTCCAGTCCTCCGCTCTTATCCTGCCGCTGCTGCGGGACTACGCCGGGGGATCGATCAACTGGTGCCGACTGTCTCTCCTCAGCGAACAACTGCTGGAGCGGTCCTTTCGGAAGCGGCTCCGCTTCTCCCGCCTCCTACATCCCTTTCTCACGAGTGATCGCGGACGACGGCTCATGACCTCGCTGGCTCGACGCGACTGCCTCCCTTTCTCCCTGCTCTACCGCGCAACCCGGTGATAAATTTCGCAATTTTCTGAACATTTCCGAAGGAACGGACGTCTCATAGTCCTATGCAGCGATTTTCTCAGGAGTGGCGTGACTGGCTAAGCGAATACGGAGGCAGGCTCATGCTTTTCGCGCGCCAGCAGACGCGTTGTGAAGCGGATGCGGAAGACGTCCTCCAGGCAGCCCTCGTGCGGACGTGGAAAACCCATCAGGGTGCCCCCGATCCGCAGGTGGTCAGTCTCGCCTACACCAACATCCGCCGGTGCGCCATCGATCTCGGCCGCAGCAACGACAGGCGGAAACGCCGGGAAGAGGAATCGGTCCGAGAGCGCGGCGAAATGGTCGCCTGGTTCGAACTGCCCGAGGACGATATCAACCGCGCCCTTCAAGTGGCGATGTCCAAGATTCCCGAAAAGTTCCGCGAAGTCATCACCCTGAAAGTCTGGGGGGATCTCACCTTCGACGAGATCGGTAAAACGCTCGAGATTTCCCCCAACACCGCTGCCTCGCGCTATCGCTACGGCATGGAGGCGCTCCGGAAGTCGCTTGAGGGCGAAAGGGTGGAGATGGGGATGTAGTTTTCCCTATCGACAAAAAAGAGGGCGAGGCTCGACGCCCCACCCTCCAGACCAAGGGAAAAACCTGTCGCTTTCCTGAAGAGCAAACAGGTTCTAACCCAAGTTTCTTATTCAGCCCGTGTATCGCCCGTAAACCCTCGATCTTCCCGCAAAAGGCACTACAAAATCGATCACGGTTTGATTTCCGTCTTCGTCGCCGGGCAGAGCGCCTTCCAATCAACTCCGAGGATGCGGAAGATCTGCGCCTGTTCCGCGTCCGGCACGCTCGGTTTGCGCACGGTGATGACTCGCCCGTCCGCCAACGGCAGCCGCGTCGAGACCAGTGCGTGGCTCCTCCGGATGCGACGGATCGTCTTCCATTCTCTCCGATCTCCATTCTCCTCGAGGCGACGACGCACCCAGCTCAAGAGGTGATAAGCGA
>JBDNIL010000192.1:0-1904 GCA_041688355.1 Verrucomicrobiales bacterium
GGTAAGGCGAAGTCGGTGATCTTTCTCTTTCTCTTCGGGGGGCCGAGTCAGCTCGAGACCTTTGATCTGAAGCCGGGTGCTCCCTCGGAAATACGCGGTCCTTTCGGCTCGATACCCTCGAAGACGCCGGACCTTCTCATCAGCGAGCATCTCGGACGTCTCGCGAAGATCTCCGACAAGTTCGCCGTGGTTCGCTCGATGACTCACGACTACAACGACCACAGCGGGGCCGGGCATTACCTGCAGACGGGAAAACGCTGGCACGTCCCGGTTGGCGGCGGTTTTTCCTCAACCCCGAAAGACTGGCCCTCGATGGGGTCCGTCGTCGAGTACCTCACCCAACAGTCGAAGGGCGGCATGGCACGGGATCTTCCCGCTTACGCCGCGCTGCCGAACTGGCTCGGGCGTCTTCAGGATCGCGGCCAGTACCGCCGACCCGGTCAATACGGAGGCTGGCTCGGGAACGGCTACAACCCGCTCACTACCTCCATTGAAAAACGCGACAACACCGACAATCCCTACTGGCGCGACTGCACGGACGAGGAGCTGACTTTTAAGATCGACGGGCTTTCCCCGGGGATGCCGATCAAACGCATCCAGCAGCGGGCGACGCTGCGGGATCAGCTCGAGGCGGTGCAGCGTCAGGTCGAGGCCGGGGATGCCGCCGACTCGATGGACAGACACCGGCAGCGGGCTCTGGCGCTCGTTGCCTCGGATCGGGCGGGCAAGGCGTTGGAGATTGGGGAGGAGTCCGACAAGCTCCGTGATCAGTATGGCCGCCATCTTTTCGGGCAGAGTTGTCTCATGGCGCGTCGTCTCGTCGAGGCGGGGACACGTTTTGTCACGGTGCATTACGATTGTGTTGACGGGTATGGATGGGATTCGCACCAGTCGAGTTTTGATGTGAGGGATCATCTCCTCCCGACTTTTGACCAGGGTTGCTCGGCTCTGCTGACCGATCTCGATGAACGGGGGATGCTCGACGAGACCCTCGTGGTTGCCATCGGTGAAATGGGGCGCACTCCCAAAGCCAATGCGAAATGGGGGAGGGGACACTGGAGCACCTGCTTTCCGGCGCTTCTCGCGGGCGGCGGGATTCGTGGCGGGATCGTCTATGGAAAGTCCGACCGTCTCGGGGCCTATCCTGACGAGAACCCCGTGTCGCCCGAGGACCTCGCGAAGACGATCTATTGGTCTCTGGGCATCAATCCCGACCTCTTCCTCCCCGACCGTCAGGGGCGTCCTGTTCCTATCGTCGAGAGTGGCAAGGTCGTCTCGGCCTTATTCGGGTAAAGACGCCTCAATCGCCATTTGTTTTGGGATCGTAGGTTTGCTCGCCTTGAATTCACAGGGACATGAATTCACAGGGACAGGCAAATAATCAAAAAGCACCCACTTTCCCAATTTCCGTTAGATCACTCCATCATGAGGCACGCTTGAACCACAAGCCACGGCTTGTGATTTTATCACCGCTATCTGCGCACCCATCGCGAGATCGCCTGATGTCGTACCCGCAAACGTCCGCAAACTCGAGTTCACCAGCGCCGAAGCGGGGAATCTGAAGGCGAGGGAGCCGGGCGAGAGAAGGGGATGGTCCCACCAGCGACGAGGGATCGTCGCGCTCCGGCGAGGGCAAAGGGTCGACGGAATCTCATGCTCCGGCAAGGGAGTCGCTGGCGTTATTATTAGCCTGTCCCCGGAGACGTGTCTGTCCCCGGAGACGTGTCCCCGGAGACGCTGACCCTGTTGGATTCCAAAGACGAGGCGACTCGCCTCGTCGCTTACCGGGCCCTGCGCTTTGTGGATCACGATGTCCTCGCGATGGCGGCGCGCCTGGCTGATGATGAGTCCGCCGCCGTTCGAGGTGAAGTCGCCCTGACCCTGCGTGACGTGCCGGCGGACAA
>JBDNIL010000193.1:0-3565 GCA_041688355.1 Verrucomicrobiales bacterium
CTCGCCTACTACGAATCAACCCGCGACACCGCGAGCCACTTCTTCATCGAGTATCTCCCGAAAGGAGCCTACGTTTTTGAGACGAGCGCCCGGGTGCAATTGAGAGGGCAATACCAGAGCGGCGTCGCCGGGATCCAGTGCCTGTATGCGCCCGAGTTCAACAGCCACAGCGGGAGCGTGGAGTTGCGGGTGGAGTGATTGGGGAACTCTTCCACGCCCGGCTCTTCCTGTAGGTGGCCTCTGTGAGGCCGCGCTTGATTCCCGGCATCATTGATCGTCGCGGATACACCTTTTATCCGAGCACGCATACCGGCCTCACAGAGGCCAGCTACAGACAATGGCGCTGCAAATGCTTTGTGAGAGAGAAAAGACCCTCGGGAAAAAGCATCCGCTACGCTTCCTCCGGATGCTCGTGACGATTGACCATGAAATAGAGCACCGGCACCGCGATGCGGCTGACGAGGAGCGAGGCGATCTCGCCTGCCATGAGCGCGATCGCGAGGCCCTGGAAAATCGGATCCACGAGAATAACACTGGCCCCGACGATTACGGCGAGAGCGGTCAGCAGCATGGGACGGAAACGCACTGCCCCGGCGTCGACGACCGCCTCGCGCAGGGGCATGCCCTGTCTCAGACGCAGTTGAATGAAGTCGACGAGAATGATGGAGTTCCGCACCACGATCCCGCCGCCGGCCATGAAGCCGATCATCGAGGTCGCGGAGAAAAAGGCGCCCATCAGCCCGTGGGCGGGCAACACGCCGATCAGCGAAAAGGGAATAGCCGCCATCACGATGAGCGGCGTCATGAAAGACTTAAACCACCCTACCATCAGAATATAGATGATTACTAACACTGCCCCAAAAGCGATCCCGAGATCGCGGAAGACCTCGATCGTGATGTGCCATTCGCCGTCCCATTTCATCGACGGTTCCGCATCGAGGAAGGGTTGCGTCGAGTTCAGAATTTTCAGCTTCGGATCGGTCGCGCCGTACTTCGTCATGTCGAGCTGAGCGAGCTTTTCATTCATCTCGAAGATCGCATAGACGGGACTTTCCTTCACCCCGGCGACGTCACCGGTCACGTAGGTCACGGGCTGGAGATTTTTGTGGTAGATGCTCTTGTCGATGACGTCCTCTTCGACGGTGACGAGTTCTCCGAGCGGCACGAGAGCGGGCGCGGAGACCTGGCCTCCGGGCTCGGGAAGTCCATTGGCATCGCCCGATCGGACCCGCAGACCGAGGAGCTGAGCCGGATCTGTCCTCATCTCACGCGGCAGCTTCACCCGCACGACGACGGGTTCGCGTTCCCGGGGAAAATGTGCGAGATCGACATCGATACCCTCGACGGCCATCTTCAGCGTCTGGGAAATGGTCTCGGCGGTGATGCCGTTAAGCGCGGCCTTTTCCTTGTCGATGTGAAAGAGGAAACGCTTCTGATCCTCTTCGCCATACCAGTCGACATCGACGACGCCGGGTGTCTCTTTAAAGATCCGCTTCACCTCCATCGCGAGCGCTTCGCGATCCGCCCGGTTCTGTCCGTAGACTTCGGCGACGAGAGTCTGCAGCACCGGCGGGCCCGGCGGCACCTCGGCCACGGCGATGGCGGCCCCGAACTTTTCCGCGATGGGCACGAGCTTCACCCGGATCCGCTTCGCGATGTCGTGACTGTCGGCGTTGCGGCCCTGTTTCGGAAGCAGATTCACCTGGATGTCGGCGACATTCGCTCCTTTGCGCAGGAAGTAATGGCGGACCAGTCCGTTGAAATTGAAAGGCGAAGCCGTTCCTGCGTAGACCTGATAGTCCGTCACCTCCGGTTCCGCCGCAATCTCCACCGCCATCTCGCGGGCGACCCGCGTGGTCTGCTCGAGCGTCGAGCCTTCGGGCATGTCGATGATGACCTGGAACTCGCTCTTATTGTCAAAGGGCAGCATTTTCACCTTCACCCATCCGATCCCGACGAGGGCCATGCTCCCGAGCAGGAGCGCGGCAATGATGCCGAGGAAGGCCCATTGATGGAGGTGCCCCCCGAGGAGCCAGCCCATGTAGCGGCGGTAGCCACGAGTCATCCAGCCTTCTTCGCCGTGGCTGTGCTCATCGACGGGAGCGCCTTCCTCTGCGGCATCGGGCTCGGACCGCTTCAGGATACGCACTGCCGCCCATGGCGTCACGATGAAGGCAATGAGCAGGGAAAAGACCATCGCCGCGCCCGCCCCGATCGGAATGGGCCGCATGTAGGGCCCCATGAGACCCCCGACAAACGCGAGCGGCAGGATCGCCGCAATGACCGCCCAGGTCGCGAGGACCGTGGGATTGCCCACCTCGCCAACCGCTTCAATGGCCATATCCTTCGCCGATTTTCCTTTGTTCGAGGGCAGCCGGTAGTGCCGCACGATGTTCTCGACCACGACGATGGCGTCATCAACGAGAATCCCGATGGAAAAGATCAGGGCAAATAAAGTGATGCGGTTCAGGGTGAATCCATAGAGGTAAAAGACCAGCAGCGTCAGCGCCAGGGTCGAGGGAATCGCGATCGCGACGACGAGTGACTCGCGCCAACCTAACATGAACAGAATCAGAAGCGAGACACTGACAACGGCGATGCCCATGTGGTAGAGCAATTCATTGGATTTCTCCGCCGCGGTCTCGCCGTAGTGCCGGGTCACTGAGACCGTAACATCGGCCGGAATGACGCGACCTTTCAACGCCTCGACCTTTGCGAGGACTTGTTCGGCGAGGGAAATGGCGTTGGTTCCGGGGCGTTTCGCGATGGTGAGGGTGACCGCATTCTCCTCGGCTCCGGCCTTGCCCGAGGCCGCGCCGTGTCCGTGAAGGACGTAATTCGCGGGATCGTCGCCACCGTCCGAGAGCGTCGCGACATCGCGCAGGTAGACGGGTTTTCCCTCGTAGACTCCGAGCACGACATTGCCGGCGTCATCCGCCGAATGAAGAAACGCGCCGCTCTCAATCAGGACCTGGGTATTTCCCGAGATGAATTCACCGGCCCGATACTGACGATTGGCCTGCTGCAGGATGGGGATGATTCCTCCGAGACTGAGGTTGCGGGCCGCGAGCTTTGCCGGATCGACTTCGGCGAGGATCGTGCGCCGCTGTCCGCCGATGAGGGTCGTCTCGGCGACGTCGGCGACCTGCTTGACTGCGTCTTCGAGCTCAGCGGCGAGCCGGCGCAGGGTCACGGGATCGTAACGCTCGCTGTGCAGCGTCAAGGCGAGGATGGGCACGTCGTCGATCGAGGTCGCCTTGATGAGCGGAGCAGTCACCCCCGGCGGGATGCGGTTGAAATTCGACTGAAGCTTCTGATTGAGCCGCACGAGCGCGACATCATTGTCGTAGCCAACCTCGAAGCGGACGATGACGAGACTCTCGCCCGGCCTGGAGGTCGAGTAGACATACTCCACACCGTCGATCTCCCAGAGCAGCTTCTCCATCGGGTTGGTGACCCGCTCTTCGACCTCCTTCGCCGTCGCTCCGGGCATCGCGACCATGACGTCGATCATCGGCACTTTGATCTGCGGCTCCTCCTCGCGGGGGAGCAGGATCACCGCAAA
>JBDNIL010000194.1:0-23103 GCA_041688355.1 Verrucomicrobiales bacterium
GATGTTGAGCTGGCTCGCGGGGAACATCACCGCGAGGAACCAGTTGTAGTCCTCGGTGCCGTCGTGGGTCGGATTCGCCTCGCGGCGCTCTTTGCCGACGCGGGCGGCGCTGGCGCTGCGGTGGTGGCCGTCGGCGACGTAGGAAAAAGGCACTTCGCCGAGAGCGGAAAGAATCGGGGCGGCCTCGGTCCCGGTGACCCGCCAGACGGTGTGCTGCACGGCGACGTCATCGACGAAGTCAGTGGTGGGCTCGTGCGAGGTGATCCAAGTGTCGATGAAGGTATCGATCGCGGCGACGTCTTTGTAGGTCAGGAAGACCGGTCCGGTATTGGCGCTGAGCACGTCGGTGAGGCGGGTGCGGTCGTCCTCTTTGACCTTGCGGGTCTTTTCGTGCTTTTTGATGATGTCGTTTTCGTAGTCCTCGATGTGGCAGGCGAGGGTGATGCCCATCTGCGCGCGACCGTGCATGATCTGGCGGTAGAGGTAGAGGCAGGGCTCGGGCTCGCGGATGAAAATGCCGTCTTTTTGCATCTTCTCGAAGTTGGCCCTGGCGTGGGCGTAGACTTCCTCGCTGTAGGGATCGACCCCGGCGGGGAGTTCCAGTTCGGCCCGCTCGACCCGGAGAAAGCTGTTGGGAAGGCCTTCGGCGAGGGCGCGGGCTTCTTCGGTATTGATCACGTCGTAGGGGACCGAGGCGAGGTCGGCAGCGAGGCCGGGAGCGGGGACGAGGGCGGGAAAAGCTTTGACTCTCATGAGGCGTTGGGGCGTGGTCTGGCTGCGTTGGTTTGATCGACGGCGGGGGAAACTCCTACACGGAAGAGATGCGTTCTCAAGCGCTAATCTCGGTGGCGGAGATCAGAGCGAGCACGGCGGCGGCGTCGATTTCGGTGAGGGAATCGACGATGCGGGCGACGCCGGATTCGGTGAAACTTGCACGGGCATGCGTCGTGGTCACGGCGAGCACTTTCATCCCGGCGGCGATTCCCGCCTCGACGCCGACATGGGCGTCTTCGATGACGAGGCAGTGGGCGGGACTACGGTCTATCTTCGCAGCGGCCTCGAGGAAGACGTCGGGGAAGGGTTTGCCGCGGGTGACATCTTCGGCACCCGTGTAGAACGGTCCGAAAAAGCGCTCGAGTCCGGTCGCGGCGAAGCAAACCTCGATGTTTTTGCGCGAGGTCGAGGAACCGAGGGAAAAAAGAACGCCCGCGTCGCTGAGGGTCTGGAGCAGGGCGACGACTCCGGGGAGCGGCTCGATGCCGTCGGCGCGGAGGAGTTCGCGGTAGAGCTCCTCCTTGCGGTCGCCGAGCAGGCGGATCTGTTCGTGGTCCTCGGGCGAGGTCCAGGAAAAGACGTGGGGGATGCACATGACGTTGCGCATCCCGAACGACTCCTTGAACTGCTCCTTCGTGAGCGGCTTGCCGATCTCGTCGGCGAGTTGGAACCAGCTCCGTTCGTGCTGATCATGGGAATCGATGAGGACGCCGTCGAGGTCAAAGACGACGCCGATGTCTGCGTAGGAAAGGGAACCGGCCATAGGCGGGAAGTATGGCGCGGCCCGGGGAAAGGGCAAGGCGGGGATGGGGAGGGTGGCGACAGGAGGGCCGGCCCTGAGGCGCACATCGCATGAGGATCGGAAGGGGAAGTGGGATTGGAACCACGAATGGACCGAATTTTACGAATAGGAAGGAGGATCGGACCGCTGAGCACCTCGGCGGGTAGCGGGGGGCGGCAGCAGAGTGGGGGAATCGCCGGGGAAGGGGAAGGGGAAGGGATTATTGCTAGAAATTTACTTTTTCAGCCCTTCCTCAACCGCCCCACCGGAAGCCCGGGGTAGAGGGGGTTCGGTTCCGTGGTTCGGTCGCTTGACCGGATTTGTTCCCTGACCCCGTCTCCCATGGCTAAACCGTGTAACGGTTCGGACCGATTTCGCGGGCGTTTTGTTAGTTTCCGTTCAGGTTTTTCGCATTTCCTTATTTTTTGTGCTTGCGTTTTGTCGTTATCAGGCGTATGGCAACGCCTGATTACTGAATCAATTTCACCCATACAAAAAACTATGGCATCAAGCCCTTGGCATCTGCGCCAGAAAAAGGAACGCCTCGCCCGCGAAATCGCAGCAAATCTCGACTTCCTCGCCGGATCGGTCACCTCTCAGGGGCCGCGCGGCGGATGGTCGCTTACCTTCAAGGTGGACGGCAAGACCCGCACCAAATACATCCGCACCTCGGTGGTCGATGACGTGCGGCGCATGGTCGCCCGCCACGCCAAGCTCAAGGCGCTGCTTGCCGAATTGGCCGAGGTCAATTGGGATCTGCTCAAGGCCGAATCCGAACCCGGCAAGCCAGGAGGCCGATGAGCCGCGCCCGCAAGGCTCCCGAGGGCTTCGCCTGCCCCTACCGTGACCGGTGCCCCGAAGCCGGGGGGCTCCCGGTGCGTCGAATCTATGACGAGCACCATGACCACCTCCAGCGCGAGGACGAGCACTTCCGTATCCGCGGGGAGATGGCACGCGAGATCCACGACCTCCATCGCACCCTGCGCGAGAGGGATGCCGAGATCGACCGACTCAAGGCCGAGAACAAGATCCTCCACCAGCGTGTGCGTATCGTCCCCGTCGCCGCCCCTTCGGTATGCCCGCATTGCCAAAGCACCACCGATCCAGAGCGAGGCGGCGAAAGAGCCTATCTCCAGGAGGACATCGAGCTCTGCCCCGTCACGGTGGTGACCCGCTTCGAGCACGCCACGTCCTGGTGCCCATGCTGCCGCCGGCAGGTGGCGCAGGGCTGATCTGATCGGGCGGGTGGCGCGGGGAGTAACCGTGTTGAGTGAGGCCCCTGACCCTGTTGTGTAGTCGCCATTCGACTGGTCGCGGGGCATTTTTATCCTGAGTTGGGAGGGAAAAAGGTGGAGTTGGTGGTCGCGAAGGCCTTCCGGTCTATCAATTCTTGCCTCTTCGCGATCAGGTTCCGCTATCTCGAGCGGCACCTCGCCTCTGTCGGCAAACGTAACGGTGGTGACTACCAAAAGTGGATCGAGAAGGGCTACCGGCGATCGTCTGATCCGGAGGTCAAGAGCTCTATCGGCGCATCCTCGTGACTCTCTGAAGACGCCTACCGGGTATGCTGAGGTGCGAGCTCCGCCTTTTTGGCAAAAAAGGGAGGAAAATTATTAGAATAGCCGTATTTTCAGGAAGTATTTATTCTCCCGCCCACTCCGGATCTTCCTCATGACGAATCGAATCTCCATGATCCAACGCTTTTTTATCGTGCTTTTGGTCCTCATTCTCACGGTTCCTTCTCCGGGCCGGGCTGACGACGGGATCGGCAGCAAGATCGATGCCTACATCAAGTCCCTGCGGGCGCGAGGCGGGTTACGCAGTGACGAAAAGACGGCCTGGCTCGTCTACGATTTCACGTCGGGCCGCGAGGTGGCGAATATCAACGGGAGTAGCATGTTGCAGGCGGCGAGCATGATCAAACCTTTCGTGGCGCTCGCCTTTTTCCATGAAGTCGAGGCGGGGCGTCTCTCCTACAGCGAGACCGCCCGCCGCCACATGGAGCTGATGATCCAGAAGAGCAACAACGAGTCGACCAACTGGGTGATGCGTCAGACGGGCGGACCATCCGCCACGGAGGCGCTCTTGAAGAGGCACTACCCGGCCCTCTGCCAGCAGATTCGCATCGTGGAATACATCCCGGAAGGCGGCAAGACCTATCGCAACCAGGGTTCGGCAGGTGATTACGGCCGCTTTCTCCACGAACTCTGGCATCGTCGCCTTCCCCAGTCGGATGAAATGCTGCGAGTGATGGGGCTGCCGGGGAACGATCGGCTTTTCACCAAGGTGAAGAGCGTCCCCACGGGAACCCGTGTCTACAATAAGACGGGCAGCACCGCGATGTGCTGCGGGGACATGGGCATCCTCGTAGCGAGGGGGAAGGACGGAAAAAGTTATCCCTACGCGGTCATTGGAGTCATCGAGAGTGGCCGGCGCAACAACTCGAATTACTCTTCGTGGATCTCGAGCCGGGCCGATGTGATACGGGGCGTCTCGAATGTGGTCTATCTGGAGATGAAGAAGAGCTACCCGCTCTGAGGGGCGATTGACTCAGGGGATCTTGGGATCTTGCTGTGGCGATCCGCGGAACGTCGCCTTGAAAACATGGGGCTTCCGGGGGACAAGGGAGTTCCTGCGTCGTTCGAACAGGGTGCGTGGCTTCAGCCCCGAGTATTTTGCATTGAGAAAAGTGCCCCCGCGTGACGGGATCTTCACTCTCCGGATGATGCCGCAGGCCTTCACCTCTTTTAGAATGAACGGTGTCTTTCCCATTCTCCGCACTCCTGCGCCAAGCCGCCGCGATCCTCTTTCTCATGAGTCTGATCTTCGGGTCTTCTGTAGAGATCGCTTTTGCACACGGCGCATATCATGATCTCGTCCGCGAATTGGATGACGAACTGGCACGATCTCCCGACAAGCTCGATTGCCGACTGCGGCTTGCCGCCGCCCATGTTGAACACGGTGAATGGGAGGCCTCGCTCCATGAGATCGAGCACCTCACGCGCCTCGCTCCCGGAGTTTATGAGACGAGGTTTCTCTCCGGTAAGGCGTTCGCTGCAGCGGGCTTGCTTGATCTCTCACTTCATGACCTTAACGCGTTCCTCGAGGGTCTACCGGGCGACCAGTCCGCTCTCGTCGAGAGGGCTCGGGTAAGACTGAGGCTCGGGCAGACCGATGCCGGATGCGCTGACTACCTCGCCGCCATCGCCACTCCCGCGAAGGTCGAGATCTATGTCGAAGCGTCGGAAGCCCTTCGTCGTCTCGGCCGTTACGAGGAAGCGCTGCACTGCGCCGAGACGGGGAGAAAAATCAGCGGGGGCGACCCATCGGTGCTGCTTTGTGTGATGGAATGTGCAAAAGAACTCGGCCGCGTCGACACCGTCGTCGGGACACTCGAGGAGCTCCGCCGGGTCTGGCCGCGCCCAGAAATCTGGATGCAACAAAAGGCCGAGTATCTCGCGAAAGAAGGGCGCCAAGAGGAGTCGCGTGCGGCGTGGAAAGAACTCTACGACCACCTCATGTCCCTCCCAAATCTTGAACGGGCCGGGCCATTTCTGGTCGAGCCGTTCGATGCCAGTCGCCGTGCCCTGTCGCTCCAGGCACCGGCTGCCGTGGTCGCTCCTCCGGCGGCGGAGAAGTAGCGGGTTCGTCGCCCGGCTGCATCGATGGACGACGCGATCAGTGTCGGGATTGTTGCATCTTATGGCCTTGTTAGTATAGCCGGCCACTGCGGAGAAGGTGGTGCGTGTGAACTCTCCGTCACAAAGGGCTTTGTGTCTTCATCGTCATTTGTTTGTCCGCCGGACTGGAGGAAAAGAGACACCGTCCACTTCAAACTGTCACCCGATACATCTCCATGATAATCTCTCCTGCCTCGCGATTGCTCCGGCTCCTCACCGTGTTCAGACGACTCGTTCCGGTCCTCGCCGGTCTGATGTTTGCCTCATCGGCTTCCGCTCAGGCACCGTTTGCCGGATCCTATTCACAGAATTTCGACGGCATGGGCACCGGCACCGCCCCACCGACGGGGTGGACCACGCACGTCATCGGGACGAGCAGCACCGGCTGGGCCACTTCGATCCCGGCAAGCGGAACGACCTCGGCGGCGACGGCGGGCACCAGCAACGCGGCCGTGGTGAGGCAGGACGACCCCGGCGCGAGCGTCTCCAGCAGCACCCAAGGCTACAACTTCGGCGTGACAGCGGGCGGACGCAGTCTTGGCACGTCGCCCACCGGCGTGAACGGCACGGCCCTGCAACTGCGCTTGACTAACAATACCGGCGGAGCCCTTGCCAGCCTGCGGGTCGCCTACGACATCCACCGCTTCCGTAACGGCAGTACTGCCAACAGTCTGCCCGGTTATTGGCTTTTCTACAGTCTCGACAATGGTTCTACCTGGACGAGTGTCGCGGCCCTAAATCCGACCATCAGCGGTCCAACGGGTGTCGTCGTTCCGAACACGGTCGGGATCACAAGCGTCCCCACTACGACGATCACGCTCGCCTCAAGCTTCGTTGCGGGTGGAGAAATCCGCTTCCGCTGGATCGACGACAACGCCTCCGAGAGTTCGCCTGACCAGATCGTCGGCCTCGACAATCTCGTCATCGATCTCAGTCAGCCCGCCCCGACGGTTACTTTGACCGCTCCCGGCGAAGGAGCGTCTTTCGCCCTGCCGACGACCATCGCACTTGAGGCGACCGCCGCTGACAGCAATGGATCCGTCTCGAAGGTCGAGTTTTTCGCCGCCTCCACCAAACTCGGGGAAGACCTCGATTCGCCCTACACCTACACCTGGTCCGGCATGATCTCGGGGGCTTACGCCCTCACCGCGAAGGCCACCGACGACGACGGGGCAGCGACGACCTCCGCCGCCGTCAACATCACGATCACCAATCCCAGTAACGTCGCTCCGTCGGTGACCCTCACCGCTCCTGCGAACGGCACGCAAATCGCGGGCAACGCGACCACTCTAACCGCGACCGCATCAGACAGCGACGGGATCGTCGCGAAGGTCGAGTTCTACAACGGCGCGACGAAACTCGGCGAAGACACCAGCTTGCCCTATTCCTACAATTGGACCGGCGTCGCCACCGGCAGCTATTCCGTGACCGCCCGCGCCATCGACAACGACGGTGCCGTGACGAACTCCGCCGCCGCGAGCGTCACTTTCGTCGTCCCCGTGGAGAACACCACGATCACCCGGCGTCCCGCTGGTCAGCCCGGTGCGACGTGGAAGTACCTCGACAATGGAAGCGATCAGGGCACGGCCTGGAAGGAATCCGCCTTCGACGACAGCGCATGGGTCTCGGGGGCGGCTCCGCTCGGTTATAACGACAGCCATATCCAGACGACAATCAACAGTGGTCCGACCAACGACCGCATTATCACGACCTATCTCCGACGCACCTTCGACATTACCGGGGTCGGGGCGGTGCAGTCGATCAAGCTCAACGTCCTTCGCGACGACGGCGTCGTGATCTACATCAACGGCGTCGAAGTGGCGCGGCAGAACATGCCGGCGGGGACGATCAGCTATCTCACCAATTCCTCGAGCATCGTGAGTGGCTCCGACGAGACCACCTATTTCCTCTCGACGGTATCGACTTTGCCTCTTCTGAATGAAGGGAGCAACGTCGTCGCGGTCGAACTCCACAACCGAGACAACACCAGCAGCGACCTTGGTTTCGACCTCGAACTGGTCACGGTCTCTCTCCCCGGGACTCCGCCCACAGTCGACCTCACCGGACCGGTCGATGGCGCGTCTTTCACGGCTCCGGCCTCAGTCAATCTCACCGCCAACGCGGCCGACAGCGACGGCACGATTGCGAAAGTGGAGTTCTTCCAGGGCGCGACGAAGCTGGGCGAAGATACCGAAGCCCCCTACACTTTCAATTGGTCCATGGTCGCTCAAGGAGGCTACGACCTCACTGCGAAAGCCACCGACAACTACGGACTCACCACCACCAGTGCGGCGGTGACGATCGCGGTCGGTCCGCCAAACACGGTCTTCCCCTCGGTCACGCTCACTGGTCCGGCCAACAACGCGAGCTTCATCGCTCCGGGCACCGTCGCGATCACCGCCGACGCGGCCGACAGTGACGGCACAGTGACGAAGGTGGAATTCTTCGAGGGTTCGAACAAGCTCGGCGAAGACACCCTTGCGCCCTACACTTTCAGTTGGGCCAATGTGCCGGTCGGGACCTACACTCTCACCGCACGCGCCACCGACAACCTGACGGCTGCGACCACCTCCGCCTCCGTGACGGTGATCGTCGCGCCGAATCTGCCGGCCTCGATCACTCTCGCGACGCCGCTCGATGCGGCCACCGGTCTCGGAGGAGCGGGCCGGGTCAATCTCGCCGCGACGGTGTCTGATCCCGAAGGCCAGCCTCTCGCGGTGACTTTTTACGGGCGCCCCAAGTCGTCGCCTCCGGGCGAAGATTTCTCCCTCGTGGCGATACCCGACACCCAGTTCTACTCCGAGAATGTCGGCGGGAACCGCATTCAGCTTTTTGAGAGCCAGACAAATTGGATCGTCAATTCACGTCAGTCTCTCAATACCGCCTTCGTCGCCCACATGGGCGACATGACGCAGAGTTACAACGGTTCGGAGGCCGAGTTTATCCGGGCAGACGGGGCCATGGACATTATCGAGAATCCGCTCACGACTTTGCTTGCTCACGGCATCCCGTGGGGAGGCGCGCCCGGCAATCACGATATCGGATCGGGCGGTAACACCAGCTTTTGGAACCAATATTTCGGTGTGAGCCGCTGGGCGGGACGCCCCTACTTCGGTGGCGGTTACACAAACAATACGACCGATCAGAACTACCATCTCTTCAGCGCCGGCGGGATGGATTTCATCATTATTAATCTCGCCTACAATTCGAGCACCAGCGGGAATCAGGCGGTGATGGACTGGGCTGACGCGCTCCTCAAGGCCCATCCTGATCGTCGCGGCATCATTACGAGCCACTGGCTTATCAGTACGGGAAATCCCGCTTCGTGGGGCGGACATGGCCAGGCGGTCTACGACAATCTCAAGGACAATCCTAATCTCTTCCTGATGCTCTGTGGTCATATCCATGGCGAAGGTCGCCGCGCCGATGTCTTCGAAGGCCGCACCGTCAACACTGTCCTGCAGGACTACCAGAGCCGTGCCAACGGCGGTGACTCTTGGCTCCGCTACTTCACCTTCAAGCCTGCAGAGAACAAAATCTACGCCTATACCTACAAGGCAAACACCGCTCCCGTCGGAAGCCCGCTCGGTGGCACCTTCGAGACCGATGCCGACAGCCAGTTCACCCTCGACTACAACATGGCCTCGGTCGCTCCGTGGACGCCGCTCGGCACGGTGAACCTGACCTCCGGAGAATCGACCGCGACCCTCCCGTGGACCGGCCTGGTCTCGGGCGAAGAGTATGAATGGTATGCCGCCGTCAGCGATGGCGTGACACCCGTCGGCAGTGCGACTCGCGCCTTCACTGCCAGCGGCAACGCTTTCCCCTCGATCACCCTGACCGCCCCCTCCGACGGTGCCATGCTGACACGACCCGCGACAGTTGATTTCGCGGCCAGCGCGAGCGACCTCGACGGGGACGTCGCCAAGGTCGAGTTCTACGAGGGCACAACCAAGGTCGGGGAAGATGCCACAGCACCCTATACTTTTTCATGGGATGCCCCGAGCGGCACCTACTCTGTTTCCGCGAAATCCATCGACGGCGAGGGTGCCTCGACCGATTCGGCCACCGCATTGGTCACGGTGAGATTCGATCTCACCCCGACGGTCACGGGCGGCAGCAACAGTGGCATCGTCACCGGCGGGAGCGGTGTCGTGGCCGGTTCGAACGCGATCTTCGTCGCGACTGCGAATCCCGGTTTCGTCTTTTCGGGCTGGAGCGTGGACGGCGTTCCTGCCGGCTCGGATGCGACTTTGGACATCCCTGTGACCGGGGCGACTGCGGTCGAGGCGATTTTCGTCCGTGCGCTGCTCATCACCGAAGTGCAATCGAGCCAGGCCTCGGCAGGGAGAAACGACTACTGGGAGCTGACGAACATCAGCCTCCAGCCCATCGATCTTTCCGCTTGGAAATGGGATGACGACAGCGCCAATCCGAACGATGCCGCCGCCGTCACGATCCCCCCGGGCACGACTCTGACACCGGGCGAGTCCATCCTCTTCTCCGCTCTCCCCGCCGTCGATCTGCGCACCTGGTGGGGCCTCGCCTCGACCGTCCAGGTCGTCACTGGCGGACCCGGTCTCGGGTCGGGCGATGCCGTGGTCCTTTTCAATCCTGCGGGCAGCGAGGTCACCCGACTGAGCTACGCGGCGAACGGGTTTACCCGGACCGACAACACCCCTTCGCTCGGCGGACAAGCAGGGCTCTCGGCGGGAGGCAGCACTGCTACTCAGACGTTGATCTGGGATCCAGCCCACGGCACCGTGAACCCCAGATACGAGGCGGCTACAGCCGGGATCAATGGTGCCTTTGTCTCTACAGAGAACGTCGCTGACATTGGCTCGCCGGGTTACAATGGATGGGTCGCCCCGATCCAGCTCCTCATTACCGAGGTCCAGTCGAGCCAGGCGCAGGCGGGACGTAACGATTTCTGGGAGTTGACCAACGTCGGGATTCAGTCCGTCGATCTAGGCAATTGGAAATGGGACGACGACAGTCGTACTCCCGCCGACGCCGCTGCCGTGACGATCCCGGCCGGCACGATGATCGCTCCGGGCGAGTCTATCGTCTTCACCGGGCTGGCTGCTGCGACCTTCCGCACCTGGTGGGGAATCGCTCCCACAGTCCAGGTGATCAGCACCGGGGCCGCGCCCGGTCTTGGTCAAAACGATGCCCTCGCTCTCTTCGATACGAACGGGATGGAGAGGGCCTTTTTCAGGTATGCTGCGGGCGCTTTCACATTGAGTGGGGGAGGCCCCTCCATCGGTGGTCACGCGGGTGCCTCGGCCGGCGGATCGGCTACCGCATCGGCTGTTTTCGCCCCTGCCTTCGGCACGATCGCTCCGCGCTACACTGTCGCCGCCGCCGGAGTCGCGGGTGCCTTCGCCTCGGCGGAGAATGCAGGCGATGTCGGTTCGCCCGGGTTCAGCGGGTACACGACCGTACAGGGTCCGATGATCGACCTGACCCTCTCTGCTATCCCGACCTCGTTCCCGGAAAGCGAGAACAATCCTGCCTCGGTGGGCACGATCACTCGCGCAACCGGTGAGGCTACCGAACTCGTCGTGAGTCTTTCCTCCAGCGACACGACCGAGGCGACCGTGCCTGCGACGGTAACGATCCCGGCGAATGAGACGAGCGCTGCCTTCGACATCACGGCGGTGGACGATACTTTCCCGGACGGCAGTCAGACGGTCACGATCTCGGCGACCGCGACAGGTGCGACGCCTACTACGCTCGACCTCACCGTGCAGGACGACGGCGACACCATCGCGGTGGAGTTTCTCCTGACAGAGATACAATCGAACCAGTCCGCCCTCAAGCCGACAGGCGCAAACGACTACTGGGAACTGACTAACATCAGCGCGGGAACCAAGGACATCTCCGGATATTCCTGGCACGATAGCGGGCGCTCCGGGGCATCCTCATCGGCCTACAAACTTCCTCCGGCGACCACGATCGCGGCGGGCGAGTCGATCATTTTCACCTCGATGCCCGCGGCCGACTTCCGCGCCTGGTGGAATCTCCCCCTCACGGTTCAAGTCTTCCAAAGCGTCGGCGCACCCGGTCTCGGTCAGGGTGACGGCATCTCCTTCTTTGACTCCGGTCAGAATGAATTGTTCTTCTTTGACTATGCCGCTCCGTCCGCCGGACCTCCGGTTCGGCTCGGCTTCGTCCGCGAAGATGGTTCGCCCTCGACAGGTGGCCATGCCGGTCCCTCGGGTGGTGGCTCGGCGGACTCCCAGGCCTTGATCTGGGTGCCCAGCTCAGGCACGGTGACCCCACGCTACACGGCGGCGACGGGTTCCAACCTCGGCACTTTCTCCGCAGTGGCTCCGGCGACGGATCTGGGATCACCGGGAGTGGGCAATGTCCGCACCGTCAGTCTTTCCAATAATTCGGTTCTCGAGGGTAACGGCGGCACGACGACGCTCTCGCTCACCGTAACCCGCAGTGACATCGCGACGGCCTTCACGGCCGATTACGCGGTGACGGGCGGCACGGCGGTCTCCGGCACCGACTACGCCGCCCTCGCGAGCGGCACTCTCACCTTTACCAACGGAGGTTCGGCCACCCAGATCATCGATATCTCCATCAACGGCGACACCGCCGCCGAGCCGGATGAGACCATCATTCTGACGCTTTCGAACGTCGTAAATACCGTCGGTGACACCCTCATCGGTACGTCCACCGGCACAGGCACGATTCTGAATGACGACACGATCTCGCCAATGCTCACCCTCCGCGTCGGCGGCAGCACCATCGCCACCGGCGGAGTCACGACCCTGCGAGTCGCCGCCACCGGAAATCCCGCGCCCGGCCTCCAGTGGTATCAGGGAGTCAAGGGCGACATCAGCAATCCCGTCGGCGGTGCCACCTTCCCGACCCTGCTGACCGGACCTCTCGCCGGATCGACGAACTTCTGGGTCCGCGCGAGCAACACGGGCGGTGATTTCGATAGCGACACAATCACCGTGAATGTCGTTCCGGCTATCACCTCGGTCGATCTTTCGAACTATGTCAGGGTTGGGCGCCACGGCCTGCCCGAGCCGCTCCTCACGGCACTGCCTGCCGGAACCCCGGTGCATAATCTCCTTTGCCAGGAGGCATCCGGCGTCACCTACAACCCCGACACCGACACGCTCTTCGTCGTCGCCGACGGAGGTCGTTCCGTGACCCAGGTCTCGAAGACCGGCGTTCTCATCGACACGATGACCCTCGCCCTCGGGGCCAGCCCCCAGGGAACGACATTCTACGACATCGAAGGCATCACCTACATCGGTGGCGGCGAGTTCGTCATGAGCGAAGAGCGCGACCGCCAGTTGGTGAAGTTCACCTATGTCGCCGGCACGACCCTGACCCGCGCCGCGACGCAGACGGTGAAAATCGGCACCTTCGTTGACAACACCGGGACCGAGGGTCTCTCCTACGATCCTCTCACGAGCGGTTATGTCGTGTTGAAGGAGATCAGCCCGATCGGCATTTTCCAGACCACGGTCGATTTTGCCGCCGGAACCGCCTCGAACGGATCGGCTGCCATGGTGAACTCCACCGATCTCTTCGATCCGGCTCTCCTCGGCATGACCGATGTCGCCGATGTCTTCGCCCTCTCGGTGCTCCCCTCAATGGCGGGCCAGCCGCAGCAGTCGAACCTCCTCGTCCTGAGCCAGGAAGACGGCAAGCTCGTGAATATTGATCGCGCGGGAGTCATCTCCAGCACCCGCCAGATCTTCTCCGATCCGGGCAATCTTCTTTCGGTTGCCGGACAGCAGCACGAAGGGGTCACGATGGACGCCGCCGGCTTCCTCTACATCGTCAATGAAAACGGCGGCGGCGGGATCGACTTCCCCGAGCTCTGGGTCTACGCGCCCGCCACGGCCCCGAATGTCGCACCCACGAGTCTCTCTGTGAACGGAGCCGTCACCTCGGTGATTGAAAACTCCAGCACCGCCTCGCCTGTCCGTCTCGGCGAGATCGTCGTGATCGACGATGGTCTCGGCACCAACGTCCTCAGCCTCGCCGGAGCCGACGCCGCCTTCTTCGAGTTGGTCGGCAACACGCTCTTCCTCAAGGCGAATACGGTTCTCGACTTCGAGACAAAGACCAGCTACGCGGTGACTCTGCAGGTGGACGACGCCTCCCTCGGCGGCACTCCCGATGCGACCGCATCCTTTACCCTCACCGTGATCGACCAGGATCCCGAGACGCCGCCTCCGCCGGCTCTGCTTATCACCGAGGTCGCCCCGTGGTCGAGCGGGAATAGTCCGGTGGCTGCCGACTGGTTCGAGGTCACCAACATAAGTCCAGATGCGATCGATCTGGCTGGCTATAAGGTGGACGATAGTTCCAAGGCATTCGGATCGGCCGTCGATCTCACCGGGATTACCTCCATCGCTCCGGGTGAATCTGTGATCTTCATCGAGACCAGCGATCTTGCCGGGAAGTCCGCCCAGTTCCTGAGCCATTGGTACGGATCGACTCCTCCCGTCGCGCTTCAGATCGGCAGCTACTCCGGTTCTGGAATCGGTTTCGGCACCAGCGGAGACGCCGTCTGGCTCTTCGATTCGGCCGGTCAAGTTCGCACCGGGATTACCTTCGGTGCTTCTCCCTCCGGCCCGCGGTTTGCGACCTTCGACAACACGGCCGGCCTCAATGCGGTGGCGGTTTCGAAGCTCAGTGCCTTGGGTGTGAACGGGGCTCTTGCAGCCGCCGGATCTCCAAATGAAATCGGATCGCCCGGCTTCGCCGCTCCCGGATTGCTCCGCATCACCGAGGTGGCCCCCTGGTCGAGCGGGAACAGCCCGGTCGGTGCCGACTGGTTTGAGGTCACCAACGTCGGTGCCCGTGTCGTCAGCCTTGCTGCTTGGAAGATCGATGACTCTTCCGAGTCTCCCCTCGGCGGCGCTGTGGCTCTGAACGGCGTGGCCGCGATCGCTCCCGGAGAATCGGTCATCTTCCTGGAGACCGAAAACGTCGCCACGACTGTCTCGGCCTTCCTCAGTAATTGGTTCGGGGCGAATCCGCCCTCCGGACTCCAGGTCGGCACTTACTCCGGCAGCGGGGTCGGTCTCAGCACTGGCGGCGACGCGGTAAACCTCTTCGATGCGGCGAACGTGCGCCAAGCCAAGGTCACCTTCGGAGCCTCACCCGCGAGTGCTCCCTTCGGCACCTTTGACAACTCGGCTTTTATCGACAATGCCGCCATCACCTTGTCCAGTGTTGCCGGGGTGAACGGCGCCGTTGTCGCGACCAATAGCGCCATTGAAGTTGGCTCGCCCGGGCTCCTCTCCGTGGCGATTACTCCCTCGGTCACCGGAGGTTCCGGAGGTTCCGTCACCGGAGGCGGATCTCTGCCGCTCGGCAGCGCCGCCGTCTTCACCGCCATTCCGAGTTCTGGTTACGAGTTCCTGCGTTGGATCGTCAACGGGGTGCCTTCGTCCGAAACCACGACGATCCTCAACCTCGCAGTCACGGTCGGACTCACCGTCGAAGCCGAGTTCGCCTACATTCCCTTCACCCTGCAGCTCCTCCACCTCTCCGACGGAGAAGCCGGACTGCTCGCCTCGCAAACCGCCCCCAACCTCGCGGCCATCGCCGACGGCTTTGACGGGCAATATGCCAACACCCTCATCCTTTCCGGAGGCGACAACTTCATCCCCAGTCCCTTCCTCAACGCCGGGACCGATCCGTCCCTCAACGCCATCAGCTCGGTGGGCCGGACCAACTTCGCCCGGCCCGACATCGCGATCCACAACCTCATCGGCGTCGAAGCTTCCGCTATCGGCAACCATGAGTGGGATCTCGGGTCCAACGTCTTCATGGACGCGATCCGTCCCGACAACGCCTGGGTCGGTGCCCAGTTCCCCCACCTCTCCGCCAACCTCGATTTCTCGCTCGACAGCGCCGCGAACGGTCGCTTCACCAACGTCCCCCTCGACGGAGTCACCACCGCCGTGCCCGAAGCCTCGACCCTCAAGTCGCGCCTCGTTCCCACCGCCGTGATCACCAAAGGCGGGGAAAAAATCGGTCTCCTCGGCGTCACCACCCAGATCCTGAGGTCGATCTCCTCGCCCAGCGGGACCTTTGCCAAAGGCTTCCCCGTCGGGACCACCGGAGTCGACGACATGGACCTGCTCGCCACCCAGATTCAGCCCTACATCAACGAGCTCATCGCTGAGGGAGTGAATAAAATCGTCCTGCTCTCCCACCTCCAGCAGATCGCCAACGAGCAACTCCTCGCCACTAAGATCAGCGGAGTCGACATCATCCTCGCGGCCGGGTCCAACACCCGCCTCGGGGATGGCGACGATCTCGCCGTCGCCTTCCCCGGCCACGCCGCCACCTTCGCCGGAGCCTACCCCATCGTCACCGCCGGCACCGATGGCAAACCCACTCTCATCGTCAACACCGACAACGAGTACACCTACCTCGGGCGGCTCGTCATCGACTTCGACGGAAATGGAGAAGTCATCCTCGCCGACCTCCCGACCCGGGCACCGCTCAACGGCGCCTACGCCGCGACTATAGAAAACGTCGCCGCCGCCTGGGGTGTTCCCGCCAATCAGCTCGCCACGACCGCCTTTGCCGCCGGCACCAAAGGATCCGCCGTCAAAGAGATCACCGATGCCGTCCAGTCCGTCATCAACGCCAAAGACGGTGACGTGAAGGGCTACACCTCCGTCTACCTCGAAGGAGAGCGGAACTTCGTGCGCAGCGAAGAAACCAACTTCGGCAACCTCTCCTCCGACGCCAACGCCGAGTTCGCCCGCGCCATTCTGAACGACGGAGTCCCCGTCGTCTCCCTCAAAAACGGAGGCGGGATCCGCGCCCAGATCGGGGCCATCGCCGTCGGCAGCGGTGCAAAGCTGCCCCCCGTGGCCAACCCCACCGTTGGCAAACTCGAGGGCGGGATCTCCCAGCTCGACATTGAAAACGCCCTGCGCTTCAACAATCGCCTCATGGTCTTCGACACCAGTCCGCAGGGACTCAAAAACATCCTCGAGCACGGCGTCGCCGCCGGCGTCCTCCAGGGCAGGTTTCCCCAGATCGGCGGAGTCTCCTTCGCCTGGGATCCGAGCCTCCCCGTCGGCAGCCGAGTCACCACCATCTCCCTCATCGGAGAAGCCGGACAGCTCCAATTCGCCCTCTACGACGGCGCGTTCTCCCCCTGGGCGCCCCCCGTCATCCGCCTCGTCACCCTCAACTTCCTCGCCGGCAACACCACCAGCCCCGACGGGCTCGCCAGCGGCGGAGACGGCTACCCGATGCGGGCGAACGGCAGCGACTTCCGCTTCCTCCTCGCCGACGGCACCCTAGGCCCCATCCTCGATCCGACGCTGAACTTCACTGCCGCGCCCGCCCTGCCGACCAACCCGCTCGGCGAGCAGCAGGCCTTCGCCGACTTCCTCGGCGAGCGCTACGCCACCCCCGCCACCGCCTACGACGTGGCCGACACCACCGCCGCCGAGGACCTCCGCATCCAGAACCTGTCCCTACGCAGTGACGAAGTGCCCTTTGACTTCAGCCTCACCCTCGGAGGAAGTGGGGTCGGCAGCCTCGGAAACGTGAGCCTTGAGTCAGGCGAACGTCAGGGCTTCCGATTCACCCTCGGGGAACGACGCCTCGTCACCCTCAGCGGCACCGGAGCCGCCGGACTCGCCGCCGAGTTGCTCGATGAGAACGGCAACGTCGTCGGCACCTTCGATGAAACGGGCGAACTCCTCATCGGAGCCCTCCTCGAGGCTGGCGATTACCTCCTTCGAGTCCTCAACGCCGGTGAAACCGACGAGACCCTCTCCCTCACCATCGATGCCGGCACCGTGCCTGCGACCCGGCCCGATGTCGCGGTGGGCACCAGCCTCGGGGCTCTGCGCGGGGTCGGAGTCTACAGCGTCCCGGCGAGCCAGGCGATCAGCCTGAGGTCGAAAAAGCTCAGACCCGTCCAGGCCATCGTGACCGTGGCCAACCGCGGGACGCTTCCTGATGCAATGAAGATACGGGCAACACGCGGCAACCGGGACTTCCGTGTCGTCTATACATCCGGCGGTAGCAACATCACCGCCGCCCTCGTCGCAGATACCTTCGACTCCGGAGTTCGCTCTGACACGGATGCCCCGCTACTTGTCACAGCGACAATCTCCCCGAACAAGAATCGATTGATGACGACCCGCCGTATTCTAAGCGACAAGCCGCGCTTCAGCGCTACAAGCGTCGCCCGATCCGGTGGCGGAGTATTCGATGAGGAGTTCATAGGCGAGAGCAAGCGTGTTCGAATCGAGACCAAAATCCTAAAGCGGACCTACTCGACCCAGATCCGCGCAACCTCCGTTTCGAATCCAAGTATCAGCGACGGAGCCCAGATCCGCGTGACGACGAAGTAAGACAGACGTCAGACGGATTTTAGAAATGGGAGGTTCACTCCGGTGGGCCTCCCGTTTTTGTGTCCTCCCTCATCGTTTTATTACAGATCCCTTAATCATCATTCTTGCGAAATGTATCAAATTTACTTTTTAAATTCGATAATGCGATAATAGTCTCAAAATTATGAGATTTGTTTTTCTGACGGTTCTTCTTCTCGCCCCTGGAGTGAAGTCGAGCCTCGAGCCTCGAGGCTCAGACGCAGGGCGGGCTCAATCAGGCGACGGCGGTGGGTCCTTTTCTGAACGGTGTCCTGCCGCCGCGCACACCGCGGCCCTCCACGGGAGGCTGGCGTCTCGTGAATGCCTTCCCGGGGCTGACCTTCATCGATCCGGTCCAGATGCTACCGGTGCCCTACTCGAACCGGCTCCTCGTGCTCGAGAAGGCGGGGCGACTCGTCGTCTTTGAAAACAATGAAAATGTGGCGACGAGGACGGTCCTTTTCGACATCCGCAGTCGGGTCGAGTCGAAGCACGACAGTGGCATGGTCGGCCTCGCGCTGCACCCGGAGTTCGGCGTGGCGGGTTCTCCGAATCGTCATTACCTCTACGTCTACTATCGATACACCCCGCAGAAGTCCGACACGAACCGTGCCTACTGCCGGCTCTCCCGTTTCACCTGGGATCCCGCGACTTCCACGATCGCCCCGGCCTCCGAGTTCATCCTCATCAATCAATACGACCGGCACAATTGGCACAACGGGGGAGGTCTCTTTTTCGGGACGGACGGGTTCCTCTATCTCTCCATCGGTGACGAAGGCGGGTCCAACGACCAATACGACACCGGCCAGAAGCGCAATGTCGGCCTCCTCGCCGGCGTCCTGCGTCTCGATGTGGATCGTGATCCGACCCGCAGTCACGCGATCCGGCGTCAGCCGCTGAACCCTACGACTCCCCCGACGGGCTGGCCCAATAGTTCTTCGCAGGGCTACTTCATCCCGAACGACAACCCCTGGCAGAGCCCCGACGGCAGCCAGCTGGAGGAGTTTTATGCGGTCGGAACCCGCAGTCCCCACCGCATGACGCAGGATCCCGTCACCGGGAACATCTGGCTCGGCGATGTCGGGCAGGGCACGCAGGAGGAAGTCAGCAAAGTCGTCCGCGGCGGCAACCTCCAGTGGCCCTATCGCGAGGGAGCGGTCGCAGGACCGAAGGCAAAACCTTCTCCCCTCATCGGGACCGATGTGCCTCCCGTCCATGCCTACGGACGCGGCACGGGGACTTGTGTCATCGGCGGCTACGTTTACCGCGGCGCGCTCCACCCCGAACTCTCCGGGAAATACATCTTCGGCGATCACGGATCGGGCCGCATCTGGTCGCTCGATGATTCCAGCGGCACGGCAGTGGTCACCTCGCTGCTCACGATGGCCTCGCACGGGCCGGGTCCGAAAAACGGGATGGGCTCCTTCGGGCTCGATGCCTCGGGCGAGATCCATGTGCTCAGCCTCGCCGGCACTGATCTCGATGGAGGTCGCATTTACCGATTGGAGAAAACCACCGAGGGGGTCCCTGAACCGCCCCGTCTGCTCTCGCAGTCGGCGGCTTTTACCAATCTCGCGACACTCGCCCCGGCCCCGGGGGTGATGCCCTACGAGGTCATCGAGCCGCTCTGGTCCGACGCTGCGGACAAGAAACGCTGGATCGCGATCCCAAACGACGGGACCCCTAACACTGCTGCGGAAAGGATAGGCTGGTCCGAGGAAGGGAACTGGACTTTCCCCGTCGGGACCGTCCTCATCAAGCATTTCGAAGTACCGGGTCGCCGCCTCGAAACGCGGTTCTTTCTCAACGGCGACGACGGAACGTGGTTCGGCTTCACCTACCGCTGGCGCGTCGACGGCAGCGATGCCGAGCTGCTGCCGGGCGAGCCGGTCGTGGAGACCTTCACCGCGAACGGCACGACGCGGACGTGGAGCTTCCCCGGGCGCAACGAGTGTTCGGCCTGCCACACCGACGCTGCAGGCAAGGTTCTCGGGGTGAAGACGCGGCATCTCAACGGCGATTTCTTTTATGCCGCGACAGGGCGCACCGCGAATCAGCTCGTGACCCTGAACCGCCTCGGCTTTTTCTCTCCCGCGATCAACGAGGCCCAGCTCCCCGGGATGCTGACCGCGAAGAAGCAGGATGACACGACCGCCTCGCTGGAGCGTCGCGCCCGGTCCTACCTTGATGTGAACTGCTCGCACTGCCACCAGCCGGCCGCGCCGACCCAGGCGGCCTTCGATGCCCGCATGGTCACGCCGCCGTGGTTTCAGAATCTCATCAACGTGACGCCGGGCAACAGTCTCGGAGTTTCCGGGGCGCGGCTCGTGAAACCCGGCAGTATTGACCTCTCTATGGTGCATCGACGGGCCGGATCGCTCGCCCCCGGGGTGGCAATGCCGCCGCTCGCGAAAAATGTCGTGGATACGGCGGGCATGCAGCTGCTCACCGCGTGGATCAACAGCCTCGATCCCGCGATCGGCCCGACCGGCGCGGTCACCGGCGCTTCGCCCCGTGACCACAGTGCGCCCGTGCTCACGCTCGCCCGCTCGAGCGGGACCGGGTCCGTCGTGGCGGGAGTTTTCGCGGTGACACTGAGCGCCAGTGAGACCATCCGCGGGCTCACCCTGCCGGATATCCCCGTGACCAACGCGACGCTCTCGGCCCTGAGCGGTGCGGGACCAGCCTGGAGTTTTACGGTGACGCCGACGGCTCCCGGCACCATCACTCTGGCGATCGCGTCAGACCGCGTCACCGACGTCAACGGCAACGCGAACAACGCGACCGCCCCCGTCACCTTCACGATCGATACGACACCCGTCCCCGGCAGCCTTCTCACCGGCGGGGACTTTGAAAATGGTCTCACCGGCTGGGACAATGGTGGCAATGTTAGTCTTTCGAATCTCGCCTCTCGCGGCCTCCGTGCCGTGGTAGTGGGGAGCAATACTTTCCTCGTGCGCACGATAGAGGTGAGCGAGCTGACGAACTACCGTTTCAGTGGTCGCGTCCTCGCGACCGTCCCCGGTGCTGTCGCCGAAGCGGGCATGACCTTCCGGGACGGCAACGGTGTCTGGATCGAGGACCGCGTCCGCGCCCTGCAACCCGGGTCGATCTACGCGCCCTTCGAGCTGGCCTTCACCGCCCCTGTCGCGGCGCGAACTGTTTCGGTCTGGATCCTCACCGGAGCGAGCGGCGGCGTCACCGTCGATGACCTCGCCGTCGTGGCGGGCGGGAGCGGAGATCCCCGCCCCGTCTTCGGTCCCGGCTTCACGAATCTGATCGACAACGGCGGTTTCGAATCGGGCCTCGCCCTCTGGGACACGGGCGGCACCGCCACTCTTTCCACCGTCGCCCGCAGCGGCATCGGGGCGATCCGCATCGGGGCCGAGTCCTTCTTTCTGCAGACGAAGGCGGCTCTACCGGGTCAGAAGATCGCCCTCTCGGGCTCCTACTTCAGTGAGGGAAATTCTCAGCGCATCGAGGCCGGTTTTTCCTTCTGGGATGCCTCGGGCAACTGGATCACCGACCGTACTCTCATCCTTCCATCGTCATCGACCTACCGGGGCTTTGTCGTCGATACGGTCGTGCCCGAGGGGGCCGTGACGATGACGGTGTGGGGCTGGTGCGGCGCAGGCGGGTTCGCCAGCTTTGATGACCTCGCCCTCTTCCGGCCCGACCTGACGAATGAGAGTGATTCGCAGGGACAGGCTATTTATTGGGCTACATAGTGATTCGCAGGGACAGGCTATTTATTGCATAGTGATTCGCAGGGACAGGCTATTTATTGGGCTACAAGTTAGTGATTCGCAGGGACAGGCTATTTATTGGGCTACAAGTTGCTTAATTCCCGTATTTTACGGGTTTAAAAGGTTAAATTGAAAATACTGGACCTGATTATTAACCTGTCCCTTCGTCTTTGGATACCCTCGCGGCTTAACCCAAGTTTCTTATTCAGCCCGTGCACCGCCCGTAAACCCTCGATCTGCGCGCAAAAGGCACTACAAAATCGATCACGGCTTTATTTCCGTCTTCGTCGCCGGGCAGAGCACCTTCCAATCAACTCCGAGGAGGCGGAAGATCCGGGGCTGTTCCGCGCCCGGCACGCTCGGTTTGCGCACGATGATGACTCGCCCGTCCGCCAAGGGCAGCCGCGTCGAGACCAGTGAGTGGGTCGGGGAGGGAGACGAGGGTGTTGGTGATCATGAGCTGGGCGGTCGCGATCCGGGACGGGTTCATCCCCAGGCTCCGCAGCATCGGGGTGAAGCCGAGTTCTTCCCACGCCTGGAGGGCGACGAGTTGGGGACCAAGCTGGACGACGTTTTCCGTTTCGATGCCTTCGAGGACGACGCCGTCGATGGTATCCCCGTGGACTGCCCGGGTGCGGCGGGAGCGTCCCGCAAGCGGCACGATGCGGGCGACCTACTCGGAGGCCACGGCGGAGAGTCCGGGTTCAAACCAATTCGAGTCGCCTTTGAGACGTCGCGTCACGGCACTGGCGATGAGGGGTTTTTCGCCTTCGGGAATGTCGGCGTCCCCGAGGGAGGCGATGACTCGCTGACGTGGCTGCCCCTCCGCGTTGCGGTAGGATTCGACGAGTTGCACGAGGGGCGTGCCTTTGATGATTTTGGTCCGAAAATACACAAGGGCGACGATAGCGAAGCGGAAAGGCTAATCAATTACGATAAGAAAAAATTAGGCATTACAATTGACTTTTTGTAAATCAACTAGCGTTGATTGTAAACGAGTTACAATTTTGAAAGGGCGAAAAAAGTTAAATTTAGGGTTTTAGGGGTCGATGATAAGAAACTTGGGCTAACGCAAGATCGCGCGTGATCTCGGCAATGACGTCCGGCAGGTGATCTGTGATCGTGGGCCTATCCAGCTTCAGCGCGCGCAGGAGCTGGTCTGCCTCGACCCGCCATTCGTTAATAATTTCCTCCTGGCAACGGCCGAATACTTCGGCGAGGTGCTCGGCCGTGCAAGCTTCTGGAACAGGCATGCGGCACTCTTCGATTAGTAAATTTGTAAACGTAAGCGGGAGATTGGATGATCAATCAAGGAGCGTCCACCGGTGAAGGGCCACGACGGCACCGAACCACGGGTTGGGGTCCAGCTCGGGCTTGCCGGTCGTCACTTTTAGCTGCCCGGGATCCGCTTGGATCCATTCATCCCATCCATAGTTTCGGATGTGTAAGAAACTTTAATTATCATATTTTTCGGGTTTGAGGGATTAAACAGAAAATACTGAACCGGATTATCAACCTGGTCCCTTCGAATTATCATCCTCTCTTGCGAGCGCTGGAGATTTGGACCAAGTTTGCGATAGGGCTCGAGAATCGATCTCTCAAGCCTACTTCAAGATGACTATTCGCCCCCAATGTCCGCCTCCGCTCGATCCTGAATTTATTCCCGCCGCGCTGTGGAATCGCTCATTTCGTCGATCAGTTCTAGACTCCGGGGCCGAAGGACA
>JBDNIL010000195.1:0-3379 GCA_041688355.1 Verrucomicrobiales bacterium
GTCTTCAGGAATAGTTCCTCGTCGGAACCGTCCCGGGAGGCGAAGATGCGGTTGCGCCGATTGCCCCGGGCCATCACGTGGTAGAAGGCTCCCTCATACTCGATGCGAACTTGGCGCGGCATGGGAGTAAGATGCTGTGCGCTGGGATTTTGTCAAATACGGAATTCGTTCCCTGACCCCGACCCTGTGCGCTGGGATTTTGTCAAATACGGAATTCGTTCCCTGACCCCGACCCTTAAATTGACCCCGTGGTCGGTTCGGGCCTGGCCCGCTAGATTCGCCGGATGCCCAGGAAATCATCCCGACCAGCGAAGGCGAGCCGCGTAGAGCGTGCCGAGTGTGAGAGCGTTCAATTCGTGGAGGTGGAGTTCACCGCTCCCGTTGTGCCGCGGCTCGTTATCCAGTTCAGTGGCGGGCTCTCCATTCTCGTTGAGGGCGCGCGTTCCGTTCCTCTTGCTGCTGCCTTCATCGCCGCGTTCCGGCGCACGCGGAAGGGAGGCGCACGATGATCGGACTTGGAAAGGCAGCCCTCAAAATCTATGTCGCCCTTGAGCCCTGCGATATGCGCAAGTCTTTCAATGGGCTCTTCGCTGCGGCGAGCCAGCAGTTGAGCGACGGCCGCCTCGGCACCGACATGCTTTTCGTCTTCGTGAACAAGAGGAAGGACCGCATTAAGCTGCTCTACTTCGATGGAAGTGGGTTGTGGGTTGCGGCAAAGCGGCTTGAGGTGGGTCGCTTCAGCTGGCCGAAACCGAGTGAAGGTGGACAAAAGAAAATTCGGCTCAGGCCCGAGGCGCTCCAATTGATCCTCGACGGAGTTGACCTGAGGGGAGCAAGCTTCAAGCCGTGGTATGAGGGGCCTAAAGACTGAAACAACTGGGGAAAAACTTCACTGGATTTGAAATAAAAACTTGCACTAGATTACGCGTTTGTTAGGGTGTTGCCGCGATGGCGGAAGGAAACTCGGAAAATGTTCAAACTTTGCCGGAACGGGTTCAGTTACTCGAAGGCAAATTGGCGATCTCCCTTGAGACGCTCGGCCTCTTAAAACAGGAGCTTCTCCGGAAGGACCAGATCATCGCCGGACTTCAGCACCGGCTCTTTGGAGCGAAGTCCGAACGCCACCATCCCGACCAGACCACGCTCGATTTCGGGGAGGATGTCTTGGGAAAGTGCGAAACGCCCTGCGAGATCCCGGCAGGCCAAGAGGACGACCCGGAGGGGGAAGGCGCAAAAGAAAGAAGCGTTAGTCGCCGTAACAAGAAGGATCTCTTCCCCCGCTTCCTGCCGGTGGTGGTGGAGAATGTCATCGTGCCGGATGAAGTCAAAGCCAATCCCGACGCTTACATCGAGATAGGCGAGTTCCATCACGACGAGCTGACGATACGCAGGGCACAACTCTACTGGCGGCGGCAGACCCGAAAGAAGTTCAAATCCAAAGAGGATCGGAGTCTACCCCCGCTTGTCGCCCCGGCTCCTCCGCCAAGCGTGCCGGGAACGATGTGCGATCCCGATCTGATCGCGATGATCATCGCGGACAAGTACTTCTACCACGATCCGCAGTATCGCCAGTCGACCCGCTTTTTGATGCGCTTCGGCGCGATCATCAGCCGCCAAACACTCAATCAATGGACACACGCGGGAATGGCCCTGCTCGCTCCGATCGGCGAAGCGATCCTGGGAGAACTGCGCGGGGCTGAAATCATTCAGGCGGATGAAACGCCGATGGCCTACCTCGACCCGGGGCATGGCAGCACCGCCCAGGGCTACCTCTGGTGGTATCGCGACACCGCTTCCGGAACCGCCTACTGCGACTGGCAACTCGGTCGCGGTCACAACTGCCTGATCGAGCTACTCGGACTGGATGACGAAGCGGTGATCTGCAATGTCAGGATGATCCAATGCGACGGATACAGCGCCTACGAAGCGCTCGCCAATCGCTACCGCGAAATCCTCCTCGCGGCTTGTCTCGCCCACATTAGAAGGAAGTTCATCGAAGCCTTCACCCAGGCCCCGGAAGAGGCCGGGGTCATCCTTGGCTTAATCCGTCGGCTTTACCAAATTGAAAGACAGTTGCGCAATGGGGTCGCGGGCGCTTCCTGCCGAATGCTCGTTCGTCAGGGCTACGCGCGTCCGCTGTTGAAGCAACTCAAGGAAAAGATCCTATCCGAACACCACAGGCACCTGCCCCGGAGCAAGTTCGGGGAGGCACTCGACTACGCCCTCGGCCAGTGGGAGCAGTTCGAGCGCTACCTGAGCGAAGGCTTACTCGAGATCGACAACAACCTTACCGAGAATCTGATTCGCCCGTCGAAGCTAGGTCTGAAGAACTACCTGTTCTTCGGCAGTGCCGAGGCCGGATCAGGCAGCGCGCTGATCTACACCCTGATCGCGAACTGCCGGGTCCAGGGGATCGATCCCGAGCGATACCTCGCCGAAGCGATGCGGCGCTTGTCGCCGGAGACGACACCCGAGCAAGCAGCGGAACTGACCCCGGCGAAACTCGCGCCCTTGATCCGGCAACTACAACCGCGCCCGGCCTGTGCGGACAAGCCCGGCGCCGACGCTTTCGCATCGGCGGCATGAACCGCGCCAACTGGCTCGAGTTCTTGTGAGGTCAATTTTACGTCGCTTACGAAACCAAGGCACGAATTCACCGAAATTTTCCATCGCGAACACTACAAGAAAGCGGCCTAATCCCGTGCCATTCTTCCCTGACCCCCGTTTCCTACCTTAATCCCTGACGTCGTTTCCTGCGAATATTGACGAAAAGAAGGAGAACTCCCAAAATGAGAAATCCAGCAACGATCGATAGCAAACGAATCACTTGATTTACTTGCCTGCGCTCCTTCGTCTGGGAATCAAACTGACCCTGAAAAGCCGTCCCGATAGGGCCGCCATTGCCCCGTAAAATGTCATCGAACGCTGCTTTTTCAATTACACCATTCGGAGAGATTGACATTAATCGAATATCGGATGTCGGAATTTCCGGGTTAAAATCGTCCCCCAGCTTCCGGATGAGTTGGGCCCGCGAAACTGCAAACTTTGTCTTCCCTTGTGACTCCAACGTTCTCAACTGGGAGTGCATTTCCGGTGAATTCCAATGGGCCGATCCGCCAATTGCACCATCAGCCTCTTCCCACGGATCTGCGAAATCATAAAGCAGGCTCAACATAAGAGCCTTTTTGACCTTGAGTTGAGTTGTGGCGCCGAGATACAGAATCTTGTCGTTTGCAAAACGACTTTGGACATCAGCAGAAATTTGATCGTTCTCTGACGGATAATGTTCCAGCTCGGAGTAAGCTATTTTTAAGTCTTTGCTAATTGCATACTCGTAAATAATTGCGTCTCGGTTTGGACCGAACTGGTAGTTCCTGAA
>JBDNIL010000196.1:0-16274 GCA_041688355.1 Verrucomicrobiales bacterium
AGCCCTCCCCGATCTGGCGGAAGGTTCGGAGCACCTGGTTTACTTCGACGAGCCTTCCGCAGAGGTCGTGAAGGTCACCCGGCCCGGAATCTATGGCGATTACTACGAGATCGTCGATGGACGCATGACCCAGTTCGATAGCACGCCCGCAGAATATCTGTTGCGGATGGGATGGTGGGAAAAGCTCTTCTCCACAGCTCCTGCTCCGGTTGGACTCACCGACGCGGGTCAAATTGTTTCGCGTCAGACTTACATCAGCGGAAGCCTCCCGCTGCAGGCGACCGTCGACGAATTCCTGACCGATGCGGGCCTTTTCCCGGTAAAGAAGAATTGCTGGCTCTGGAAAAAGCTGGAGGCAGAGTCTCGGTTGGAGGTCTGGGTCGGAGACGCCCGCTCGGACAACTTCGTTTCCGTGGCAGGCTCCATCGTGCCCATCGACATCCGTGTCTGGGGGATTCCTATGGTAGATCCACCACCATCGACACTCAACGCCTGAATCCCTCAATCCCTCAATCCCTCAATCCCTCAATCCCTCAATCCCTCAATCCCTCAATCCCTCAATCCCTCAACGCCTGAACCCCTCAATCCCTCTCCCCCTCCCCCCAAAATGCCCGACCACCCCGAAACCGGCCTCTACCGAGGTGATGTGCCCGCCCTCCTCGCTGCCTTCGAGCGCACCGGGCTCGAGACACCCTCTTATGTCCTCGACGAGACCCTCTTTCGTCGCAACGGCGAGATCCTGAAACGGATCCAGGATGAGACGGGGGCAAAAATTCTCCTCGCCCAAAAGGCATTTTCCTGCTTCGGCCTCTACCCGCTGCTGCGCGATTATCTCGTCGGCACCGCCGCGAGCGGACTGCACGAAGCCCGGCTCGGACACGAAGAATTCGGCGGCGAAGTCCATGTCTTTTCCCCCGCCTTCAAACCGGTGGAAATGACGGCGGTGCTCGAGATCGCCGATCACCTCGTCTTCAACTCGCTCAGCCAGTGGCACCGCTACCGTGACGAAGTAATCTCCGCCGGTCCGCGCGTCTCGGCGGGACTCCGCATCAATCCCGAATACTCCGAAGCCGTCGCCGAGATCTACGATCCCTGCGCGCCCGGTTCGCGTTTCGGCGTGCTTGCCTCACTCCTCGAAGGTGTCGATCTTACCGGACTCGAGGGACTCCACTTCCACACGCTCTGCGAGCAGGGCGCCTCGGCCCTCGGCGGCACCCTGCAGGCGGTCATGGAAAAGTTCGACGCCCCGCTGCGGACAATGAAGTGGCTGAACTTCGGCGGCGGCCATCTCATCACCTCGCCGGGATACGATGTCGAGTTGCTCATCTCCCTCATCCGCGAAGTGCAGTCCCGCTACCCGCATCTCCAGATCTATCTCGAGCCCGGCGAGGCCATCGCCGTGGGCACCGGTGTCCTGATCGGAACCGTCATCGACCTCGTTGAGAATGGCATTCCCATCGCCATCCTCGATCTCTCCGCCACGACGCACATGCCCGACGTGCTCGAGATGCCTTACCGCCCCGTCGTCGAGGGCGCAGGTGAGGCGGGAGAAAAGGCTTTTACCTATCGTCTCGGCGGCCCCACCTGCCTCGCCGGTGATGTCATCGGGGATTACAGTTTTGACGAACCGCTCCGCATCGGAGACCGGGTCGTCTTCCACGACATGTCCCACTACACCATCGTGAAAACGACAACCTTCAACGGCGTTCCCCTGCCCTCGATCGCAATCCTGAGCGAGGATGGCGAGATCGGGAAGGTGCGCGAGTTCGGGTACGAGGACTATCGGATGCGACTGGGGTGAGTGGGCGTTAGCCTCTTCCATTCGTGGCCATTCATGGTCCAAAAATCTTGAAAGAAGTAGAACTGCTCTCCAGGCCCGTTCCCTCGTCGGCCACGCTTCGATTCCCGACATAGTCAGACCCAGACGTGCCACCCAAAGATCGCGCCAAGGGCCGTTCGCTCTTCTTCGACGACTTGCTCGACGCCAAGTTGCGCACATGCAACCCGCTCCCTGGCCAGTCGCATGGACTTGTCTCGGCGGGGGCGATTGCGCCACTATGGGCCGCGTTGTGGCGCAAATGAGGCGATATGCGCCACTACCAGACGTTTCGCTTCAGTGCATCGCCTCCGCATGGGCCATTAAATCAATCCATCTCCGAACAAACCGCCTCCGTCAAAGGCTTCTCATCCGTGGCCGCGACTCCGGCATCCCTGGCTGTGTCACCAGAGGCTGAAGAGGTGCGAGCGCTGGTGCGCCTTCCGCTGACCCAACGGAAGCCGGTCGGCTATGACCCTGAGCTTCTCAAGACCTACCGGCCGAACCGCACCCATTACCTGCCTGCCGCGATGAGGAAGCATCTGTCACAGATCGGTGTCTCCCGCTGCCAGGGGCCAGCCGGCGGGAACTCATGTGCGCTGAGGGAGATCGCGGTGGGCATTGATGGAAGTGTGTTCCATCCCATCGAAGGACCGCAACGGATCGAGGAGATGTTTGACCTGTTCTTGAAAAAGGCGCAGGCGATCCAAGATCCGTTTGAACATGCTTTTTTCAGCATGGTTCACCTGCCTTACCTCCAGCCATTCGAGGACGTGAACAAGCGGGTGTAACGTCTGGCGGCAAACATTCCGTTTATCAGGTTAAACCTGTCTCCGCTGTCCTTTGTGGATGTGCCACAGAGGGATTATGTGGATGGATTGCTGGGGGTGTACGAACTGAATCGCATGGCGCTTCTGCGGGATGTGTTCCAATGGGCCTATGAACGGTCCTGCGCCCGATACGCGGCCATCCGGCAGGCATTGGGTGAGCCGGATGTTTTCCGCCAGCGGCATCGGGCTCTCCTTGGTGAAGTGGTTGCAGATGTCGTGACACAGCGCATGTCCAAAAAGGACGCCGTGAAACAGGTGCGCACGGCCTCGCGGAAAGTGGCGAAGCCGGAGGATCAGGGCCGGTTCGCGGAGATGGCCGAGAAAGAATTGATCGGACTGCACGAGGGAAACTTTGCACGTGTTCGCATCCGTCCCTCCGAGTTTGAAGCCTGGAGGGCCAACTGGAAATAGACAATGAGCAAGCCGACCGAACACAAAACTGTCCAAGCCCGGATCCTCGCCTACGCGCAGGAGATTGGCTGGACTTATGTATCGCGGGAGGAAGCCGAACGGCAAAGGGGCTTTGACCCGGAGGTGCAGCCCAAAGATCGCGCAAAGGGCCGTTCACTCTTCTTCGACGACCCGCGCGACGCCAAGGTGCGCACCTTCAACCCGCGCTACGCCGAGGCCGGGGGCGCCCTCCTCAGCCAGTTCCGCCATCTCCACACCGACATCTACGGCAACCGGGAATTCGTCGAGCACCTGCGCAACCGGGGCAAGCTCTTCGACCACGAGGAAAAGCGCGAACGCACTCCGTTCACCTTCTCAGGACCGCGAGCATCCCTGCTCGCATGTTAATCCAACAGCGAGCAGGGATGCTCGCGCTCCTTTCCTTCCCTCTCCCCCCTCACCCTCCGCAGAACGCACTTGCCAGAGGCGGGGGCTCTCACTACGATTCGCCCATGCGCGTTTGCCTCGTCATCACTCTCTTTCTCTTCACCCACCTCGCCTCCTCTGCCCCGCTCGAGAAGCGCACCTGGACCTCGTCGGACGGCAAATCCACTTTTGAAGGCGAGTTGCTCGAATACAACGCCACCGAGGTGCGTCTTAAGCGATCCGCCGATTTCAAAACCTTCATCCTGCCGCTCGAGAAACTCTCTGACGCCGACCAGGCTTTCGTGACGAATCTCCTCCGCGAAGACGCCCGTAGTGCCGGGGCAAAAGACGGTCCGCAGGCCTCGCTCGTGACGGGGGCTTTCGTGAAAGGCACCTCGGCTGAAGGACTGAATTTTCAATTTTACGGGAACCCCAAATGGAAAGGCGAAGAACGCTATCCCCTCGTAATCTGGCTCCACGGGGCAGGGCAAAGCGGATCGGACAACGAAGCGCAGATGGGCGGCGCGACGAAGCCTTTCACCGACGAAGCGAATCAGGAAGAGCGCCCCTGCTTCGTCCTCGCTCCGCAATGTCCCGACCGCGCCATCGGCTTCAAAGACGCGGTCGCTACGAATCTGATGGCGCTGGTGAAAACGCTCTGCGATACCCTGCCGATCGACGAGTCGCGGCTCTACCTCACCGGATCGTCGATGGGCGGATCGGGTTCGTGGCGGATCGGGACGGAACACCCCGGAATCTTCGCTGCGATTGTGCCTCTCTGCGGCGGCGGTGATCCGGCAAAGGCATCGGCCCTGAAAGAAACGCCCCTCTGGGCCTTCCATGGCGACAAAGACGAAGACGTACCGCTGGATCGCTCGACCTCGATGATAGAGGCGATCAAGGCCGCCGGGGGAACCAAAGCGCAGATTTCCATTCTCGAAGGCGAGGGCCATCTCATCGCGTCCGGGGTTTATGCCAAACCCGAGTTGCACGAATGGATCTTTGCCCAGCGTCTCGGCAGCTCCTCTAATCCATGAAAACGATTCTAACGCTCAGCCTTCTCATTGCCTGCCCCTCCTCCGGACTCCGTGCCGACGATCTCCCCGATCCCGTCGCAGTGACGGCGGCGATGCGGAAAGCGACTGACTTCTACATTTCCAAACTCGCCTCGCACGGAGGCTACGCCTCGAGCTGGAAACGCGATCTCAGCCTCGCGTTTGCCGAGGGCAAGGAGAGCAAAACGATCATTTCCATCCAGCCTCCCGGCACGACCACGGTCGGCATGGCGATGCTCAAAGCCTGGCAGGCGACCGGTGACGAGGCTTTTCTAACCGGGGCAAAAGGGGCCGCCAAAGCCCTCATCGCCTCCCAACTCGAGTCGGGCGGGTGGCCCGCCGATTTTGACTTCGATGGCGACGATCCGAAAAAATGGTGGCTCCGTCAGGAAGTCCTCACCGGGGAGACGGAAAAGGGCAAACAGAGCAACTCATCGACCCTCGACGACAACAAATCGCAATCGGCCCTGCTCTTTCTCCTCGAACTCTCGCACGACCCCGCCGGCCGCGACGATGAGGATCTGAAAAACGCCGTCGCTTACGCCTTCGACCACATCCTCGCCGCGCAGACAAAAATCGGCTCGTGGCCGCAACAGTTCAGCGACGCCGCTCCCGCCGACGGGATTGTAAAAAAGGCCGTCATCCCCGCCGAATGGCCGCGCGTCTTCCCCAAGCAGAAATACACCGACTTTCACACCCTCAACGACGGCAACCTGCAAAAGATCGTCGGACTTCTGGTTCGGGCGCACCAGCTCACCGGCGAGGCCCGCTACCTCGCGGCGGCGAAGCGGTGCGGGGACTTTCTCCTCCTCGCCCAGTTTGAGGGCGAACAACCGGTCTGGGCGCAGCAATACAATCAGGAGATGATCCCGGTCTGGGCGCGCAAATTCGAGCCGCCGGCAATGAGCTCGCTCGAGTCGCTCGGCGCGTGCCTCACCCTCTTCGAAATCTGGCTCGCCACCGGAGACGAGAAATACCGCGCCACGCTCCCGCAGGCCCTCGCCTGGCTGGAAGCGGCCAAACTGCCCAACGGGCTCTGGTCGCGCTTTTACGAATTCGGCACGAACAAGCCGCTCTACTGCGTCGCGGAGACCTACGAACTGACCTACGACGACAAAAACCTGCCCACCCATTACGGCTTTCAGCCTGAATACGGGGGAGACAAGATCGAGAGACTCCGCACCGATCTCGCAAGACCCCGGGAGGAAATTCTCGCCTCCCGAAGAGATCCCGAGTCCGCCGAGCGCTGGGCCAAAGCCGCCCGCAACCTTCGCGGCAAAGTCAACGCCGCCCTCGAGACCCGAAACAAGGACGGCATCTGGACCGACGACGACGAAATCAGTGCCGACCTCTTCGTCAAACACCTCAACGCCATGTCCATCTACGTCAGAGCCTCCAACAAAGCGACCGGGAAACCATGACCCGCCCCTCAATCCCTCAATCCCTCAATCCCTCAATCCCTCAATCCCTCAATCCCTCAATCCCTCAATCCCTCAATCCCTTCTCCCATGAACCGCCGCCATCTCCTCTCCCTTACCGCCGTCGGCTCGACCGCGGCACTTCTCCCCCGCTCCGTCGCTGCCGCCTCCGCCGTGAAACTGGAAAAGGGCGCCACGATCCTTTTCCAGGGCGACTCCATCACCGACGCCGGCCGGGACCGCAAGACCGAGGGCAGCGCGAACAACCCCTCGATGCTCGGACGTGGTTACCCCTTTCACCTCGCCGGCCAGCTCCTCGCCGATCACGCGGCGCTCGGGCTTAGCATTTACAATCGCGGCATCTCCGGCAATAAGGTCCCCGACCTCGAGGCCCGCTGGCAGCAGGATTGCCTCGATCTGAAGCCCGCCGTTCTCAGCATCCTCATCGGCGTGAATGACCTCTGGCACAAGCTCAACGGCAAATACGACGGCACGCCCGAAGTCTATCGCGACGGATTCACCGCCCTGATCGGGCGCACCAAAACGGCCCTGCCCGATGTCACTCTCGTCATCTGCGAGCCCTTCGTCCTGCGCTGCGGCGCGGTCAACGACACCTGGTTCCCCGAGTTCGAGACCCGCCGCGCCTTTGCTGCTGATGTCGCCAAAGCGGCCGGCGCGATCTGGGTTCCCTTTCAGGAGAGATTCGACGAGGCCGTCAAAGCCGGGACCGAACCCGCCTACTGGGCCGCCGACGGAGTCCACCCTAGTCAAGCCGGACACGGTCTGATGGCAAAAGTCTGGCGCGAAGCGGTCGGGATTTGAGGCGGCGCTTCCGTTACTTTTTCTTCTTTCTGGCAGCTTTCGCCTTCACGAGGGCCGAAGCGGCGCGGCCGTCAAAAGCGGTCGCAGTTACGGTGACGTTTGTTTTCTTTTTGCGGAGCTTTCTCACCACAAAGTTCCATCTCGACACGCTGCCTCGGGCTGACTTGATCCCTTTTTGTCCGGCGACTTTGTAAGATACCGAGCTGGCCCCGGCCGAGGTGCCCCTGATTTTGGCGCTGGTTCTTTTCGCGGTGACGGATGCCGGGGCGGTGATGCTTACGGGATCGGACCAGCGTTTGATATGACCGATATTGTTATATTCGGTAATGAAAAGACTGCCTTCGCGACCAACCGCGATCTGCGAGGGATTCGGCGTTGCCCGCGACGAGTGTGGATAGAGAACGTCAGAGTCGAAGTCCGCTTGCCCGAGAACGATATCGGCAGCGCCCCCATTCGCCTTTGCGGAGGCCTTCAGGAACCCGAGAACGCGATGATTTAGAAAATCACTCACCCAAAGAGTGCCGTCAGGAGCGACCGTCACAAAATAGGGTAGATTCATCGAATTCGCCGATACGGTAACAAGCGCTGACGAGTCAAAGTCAGGCTGACCGAGGACCTTGTCCGCTAATCCTCCATTCGGCTTGGCTGACGGTTCTTCAAAAAATAGCACTCGATGACTGACCGGATCTGCCACCCATAAATTGTCGTCCGCATCAACCGCCAAACCCAAGAGTTCGATGGAAAACTGGCCCGCACCGACTCCTGATTCAAAGACGTTGGCCACGGCCTCGCCGAGATACCCTGACGCTTCCGCGTCAAATGCCAACCCGGCCGCTTCATCAAACCGGAGCACCCGGGGGATCACCGAATCCGACACCCAGAGACGTCCCTGACTGTCCACGGAAACGCCGGTCGGCGCACTGAATCCGCTATCCGCGATGAGATTGTCGGCGGGAGCGGCCGAGGTAAAATCAGGCTGACCGATGACGGCGTCAGCAGTTGCTGTAAACGAATCTTTCGAGGAAGCATTGTCGAACCTCAGGACTCGGGAGTTCCCGTTATCGGCGACCCACAAGCGTCCCGCGCTGTCGAAACAGATATTGGAAGGTTCATCAAACGAATTGTTCGTCGGATTCCCAATTCCATTTCCGCGATTGGGACTGTCGGAGGAAAAATCGGCCTGCCCGAAGACGGCCTCGGCCTCGGCGAAGGACTCGTAGGCGGCGATGGAGGAGAAGCGGAGGATGCGGTGATTCAGCGTGTCGGAAACAAATACTTTTCCGGTAGTCGGATCGATCGCCACGCCGTCGGGACCGTCCATCGAAAAGGCCGATGTGGGATCATATTCGAAAATTGCGTCCATCGTCGGTTGCCCAAGGATACTCACGGCCGCATCATTGGTTTTCGGACGGGCAGTAGCCAGCGTAGAAATGGCGGTCAGAAGGAAAACTATTCGAAAACAATTCATAAGGGAAAGAAGGACGATGCTTCAGATTCTACTCCACCATTCCTGCCCGAAAAGTGAAATCCGCCCCGGAACCTGAGCGAAACAGCGGCAACCAATCCTCTTCACTCTTTGCCTCAAGGGGGTTGAGTTGTGACGGGGTGCGCCTACATTCGCGATCTTTCTTCCCCTCCATGGCCAATCCCTCGAATCAGAACGACGCGGTCCTTTCCGCCTCCGAACTCCACCTTTCCTTCGGGAACCAGGCCGTCCTCGATGCGGCCACGCTCGCCGTCTACTCGGGGGAAAAGGTCGGTCTCGTCGGGCGGAACGGCTGCGGGAAATCGAGCTTTCTCCGCATCGTCGCGGGTGAGGAAAATGCGGACGCGGGAACGGTCTCGCGCAAGCAGGGCCTCATCATCGGCTACCTGCCGCAGGAGTTCCAGCTCGACGAGGACGCCACCGTGGAGGCGAACATCCGCAACGGCGCGGCCGAGCTCATCGCGATGATTGACCGCTATGAAAATGGTCACGACGAACTCAGCCACGCCGAGACCGACCGGCTCCTCGCCGGGATCGAGCACGGGGACGGGTGGAACCTCGAGAACCGCATTGACACCCTCATGCGCGAGCTGGCCGCGCCCCCGGCGGATCGGGTCGTCAGGGAACTCTCGGGCGGAGAAAAACGTCGCGTCGGTCTCTGCCGCGCCCTCCTCGCCCAGCCCGATCTCCTCATTCTCGACGAACCGACCAACCACCTCGACGCCGGGGCGATCGCCTGGCTCGAGGGCTACCTCGCTGAATCGAAAAGCGCCTGTCTTTTTGTCACCCACGACCGCTACTTCCTCGACCGTATCGCCACCCGCATCGTCGAACTCGCCGACGGGCGTTTCTTTTCCCACGACGGCAACTACAGCGACTACCTCATCGCCAAAGAGGAGCGACAGGAGCGCGACCACGCCGTGGAGCACAAGCGCCAGCGTTTTCTCAGCCGCGAGATCGAGTGGGTCCGTGCCGGAGTCAAGGCTCGCGGGACGAAGCAGCGCAGCCGAATCGATAACTTTTACGCCGTGAAGGCCCAGAAAGCGCCCGATAAAGATCTCGACATGGAGCTCGTCATCCCCCCGTCGCCGAAGCTCTCGAACGTGGTCGTCGATCTCAAGGAAGTCGGCTTTTTCTACGATCGTGAGCCGCTCTTCCTCGGGATCGACCTCGACTTCAAAGCCGGGGAATGCGTCGGCATCGTCGGTCCCAACGGAGCCGGCAAGACGACCCTGCTGCGCATCATCCTCGGCACCCTCGAGCCGACCACCGGCACCCGCCGCATGGGCAAACGGACCGAGTTCAACTACGTCGACCAGACCCGCCTCGAGCTGAATGAGGACAACAGCGTCCTCGAAGAAGTCTCGCAGGGGCTCGACTCGGTGAAGTTCGGCGAGGAGTCCATCTCGGTGCGCTCGTATCTCGCCCGCTTCCTCTTCAGCAACGACCGCATCAACGATCGCGTCGGCAATCTCTCGGGCGGGGAGAAAAACCGCGTCCTCCTTGCGAAGATCCTGCGTCGCGGCGGCAACTTCCTCGTCCTCGATGAGCCGACCAACGACCTCGACCTCCAGACCCTGCGGGTGCTCGAAGAGGCACTCATCAACTTCGGCGGCACCGCCCTCGTCGTGAGCCACGACCGCTGGTTCCTCGACCGCGTCTGCGACCGTGTCATCGTCTTCGACGGCAAGGGCGACATCTCGATCAACGAGGGCAACTACTCCTACTACCTCGAAAAGCGCCGCGCCCTCGACGCCGCCGCCGCTGCCGCCGCGAAGCTGAAGCCGGTAAAGAAGGTCATCGTCACGTCCGCCCCCGCCGCCGGGAAGCCCCGCAAACTGAAGTGGAAAGAAGAGCGCGAACTCGAGACGATGGAGGACACGATCCACGCCGCCGAAGCCGAAGTGGCGGGGATCGAGGAAAAGCTCAATGACCCGTCCTTCTTCATCGAGAACTCCGGCGCCGCGCCCGGCATGATCAAAGACCTCGAGTCAAAAAAGGCCGCCATCGCCGCCCTCTATACCCGATGGGAAGAACTCGACGCGGTGCGGGCGGCCTCGGCGGAAGCGTGACGCCGCTGCCTTCGACCGAACTTGGACTGCCCCGAGGGGCATGATCCAGGGCTTACGCATGAGCAGAAGGAGAAAAGATACAAATTCTTTACATTTTAACTATTGGTTAGTGTTAGATTTGGAATGGGTTCACTTCCCCCGTCTCCCATTGCCGCCCCGACAGGCCAACAAAGGGAACCACGAATGGAACGAAATTCACGAATGGAGATTGGTAGGGCGAACCGTCCCGGTGAGCCGATTGGGTTTACGGACCCCGGACGGCTGGAGCCCCCAACCTCGCGCCCGCGCCCGACAGCCCTTGATAAGGTAGCGGAGCCCGGCCCGAGCGAAGGATTGCGCTTGGTCGTAACCTCGGGAGACGAGGAGCGGAAGGCGGCGGGAATCGTTTCGCTATTCCAGGGCGCCCGGATCACCGGTCCGCCAGGTGTGGAGTCCGGTCATCACGCCGAAGGAGTCGTTGAGGTGCCGCAGCGGGTAGGTGGCCGGTTCCACTGGTGGGCGAGCTGATTGCGGGGGAAGTTGCGGTAGGTGCGTGTTAGGGTAATGTTAGATTTGGAATTGGTTCCCTGACCCCGTCTCCACGAAGGGCTTTTGAGAAGCGATCTAAATTCACTTCAAGCCGCTTTTCGCGTCGTTAGCCACGCGACCACGTCGGCCGCTTCCTGCGTCGTGAGGAAATCGAGGAGGCCACCCGGCATGGCGGAAAGCGGCTGAGGACGGGACGATTTTACTTCGGGAGCGGTGATGGAGCGCACCATTCCCGGACCGGACTGCAAGGTCAGTTTTTCATCAGTTCGCTCGAGGAGGAATCCGGAAAGGATTTCGCCTCCCGTCGTTTCGACTGTCCAGAGCTGGAATTCGGGGACGATCACTTTTGAGGGATCGATCAGGCTCTCAAGAAGCTTTCCTGGATCGAGCCGACTGCCGACTTCACTGAGGTCGGGGCCGAAGTCGAGCCCGTCATTGCCGAGGCGATGACAGGCAAAGCAGGCACCCAGTTTTCCCGCCGGGGAGAGAAGCCGTGAACCATTTTCGGGATCGCCGGTGAGCTTCAGAATCGAGGAGGGATCGTGTCTTCGCGGAAGCGGGCGCTCGGCGACCGGACGGAACCGCTCAAAGAGAGCGCGGATTTCCGGCTGCGGGGAGGCAAGGCCCGCAGTGATAGAGCTGGCGCGATCACCCTCTGCCAGCGTGTCGGAAGCGGCGGCGTGGGCGAGACGCATTGCGGAGGAAGTGTCTGCGAGCAAAGCGGGAGTAAAGGTCGTGACAGGCTCGCTCTCGATTGCCGCTTCGCGGGGAAGACTCGCGACCCATTCCCAGAGCAGGGCGACACCTTTTTCATCAATCTCACGGGAGCCGAGCGGAGGCATGTGGCCGCTGCCGACTGTGGAGACACGATAGTTCAGAACGGAGCGCGAAGGCTCGCCCGGAACAATGGCCCTCGCCTCAGTCAGGCCGAAATTCCCGCGTGTCGGGTTCTGCCAGAGCAAAGCAGCATCGGAAAGGGTGCGGTCAAAGTTCACCTCGAGAGGCGCGCTCCCGCCGCCGTGACGCCGGTGGCAATGGGCGCAGTTCGCATGTAGCCACGAACGGGCGCGTGTCTCGACCGAGCCCGGGCCGCGACTGGAAATGAGTTTTCCTCCTGCATCACGCTCGAAGTAGCTGGCGTTGGTCATCCCCAGGGCTACCGCCGCTTCGCGGGCGGGATGACCGGGAAAGGCGGGAAATTCCGCGAGCTGGGCCGGCTGGAAACCCGCGACAAATTCATTCCACATGTTGTGACAGCGCATGCACTCGGCGCGGCTGTGGATGCGGTAGCGGGTGCCGCCTTTCCATCCGGCTTCGGGCACGTCGAACTCCTCACCGGCGGCATCGGCGAGGGTAGCTTCGCTCCCGGCTGCGTTCCAGCGATAGGCGTAGGCATTCCAGGTTTCCCCATCGTAGTGGAGCACCTGGGTCTCGACAGGTCGCTCGCCTAGCCGAATCGTTTTGGCAAGCACGGCATCCGCAGGCCAGGTCACAGTGGCCCGGCGATTTGCGATGGTGGTGGCAATGGAAGTGGTATTCGGAAGAGCGAGATAGCGGGTTGCGTCGGCACCATCCTGCCACATCGGTTCCTGAATGCGGTATTCGTAGACACCATCGTGGGGGACACGGGCGGCGAGGTCGCTGAAAAGACCGGTCTCGCTGAGGAGCCGCGGGAAATCCGAGAGCTGCCCGGCTTTCGGATTCGCGACGAGCCGGTGCATCGTCGCGGGATCGCCGTAGTGGAGGTAATACAGTTCGCCGTCGGATCCCACGCCGAAGGTCGAGATCCTGTGCGGGGTGTCGGCGATTTCCTGATGTCGTGTGAGGCGCTCGCCGTCGTGCCATAGCGCCCAGATCTTCCCGGTCTCGTAGTCGCCGTAGACATAGGCACCTGCGAGTTCGGGGAGCCGTTTCCCGTGATAAACAAAGCCGCCCGTGATCGACGCCGCTTCGGAATGCGGATGCGCCGCAACCGGGGCGATGATAGGAGCGAGATCGCTGGCGGTCCCGGGTTTGATCGGCTGGCTCGCCTCCACCGCGCTCCAGCCGTGATTCGTTCCTCTGCCGACGAGGTGAATCATTTCCCATAGTTCCCAGCCGACGTCGCCGACCCAGAGACGTCCCCTTTCGTCAAAACTCATTTTCCAGGGGTTGCGAAATCCGAAGGACCAGACCTCGGGCCGGACATTCTCTCTGCCGACGTAGGGATTGTCAGCCGGGATGCGATATTTCAAGCCTTCATCGGCTCCGTCGATATCAATTCGCAAAATGGCAGAGAGGAGGTCGCTGTTGTCCTGTCCCGTGTTGAGAATGTCGGGCGGCGACGGTGCGGTGGCATCGCCGGTGGAGAGGTAAAGCATGCCGTCGGGACCGAACTGGAGATTCGCCCCGTTGTGCCCGCCGGAGACCCAGGTGAGCAGGACTTCTTCACTCTCCAGCTCGACCTTCGGTGGATCGGCCCCGGTGAAGGTGAAGGTAAAACGGGAAAGCTTCGATCCGTCCGCGATTTCGTTCCCTATCGTGTAGGTCACAAAGACCTGCCGGTTTTTGCGCCAGTCGGGATGAAAGGCAAGCCCGTAGGCATTGCTGAGATCGGGATGGAGCACCTTGAGATCGAGGAACAGATCCGTCTGCCCCTTGCCGTCAGGTGTTTCGGAAAAGGAGAGGATCTTTCCACCGCGCCCGACCACATAAAAACGCCCGTCGTGCGAGAGCAGTTCAAGTCCCTGATTAAAAGCGATTTCCGTGAAGACCGGCTCAGCGAGATACGGCGTACCCGGATCGGGTGATCCGGAAAGGCGCGACGCGGTCCATGGGAGACGCTCGAATTCCTCTGAGAAAACCGGTAACCCGAAAACGACAAGGATGAAAATGATCGCTAAGTTTCGCATGAAGAGAGGGAGCATCAAATCGACGACTCTTTCGGCTTAATAAAAAGTACCTCGCCACGCTCGATCCATCCTTTCCGTAAGTCCATGCGGAACCAGCCCTCGCTGTTCTTCGGATGAAACCGCACCGGCGAACGCGGGCCGAATTCGGTGAGATCATATTCCTTCCACGTTTTCCCGAGATCGGGTGAATAGGCAATGCCGGTCTTGAGGGTCGAGGCGGGGGCGCAGTGCCCCGCAATAATGACGCCGTCTTCGATGAGCATATTGGCCATTTCAAACTCGGCGTCGAACAGCATGGTGTGTTTGGCAGGGTCGGTGAAATCCGCCGGATCGCAGCGGAAGATGCCGCGGTCGTGTTTCTGGTTCTCGAACTTCGGACCGTTCGCGTCCGCCGCCCAGTAGAGCTGCCCGTCGACGAAGTTGATGCCGCCTGACTTGTAGCGCGAATTCGAATTCACCGAGATGAGCACGTTCCAGTCCCAGGCGTCGGTCTTCGCGTCGTAGGTGCCCCGCAGCCAGTGGCATTCGTTGCCGTGGCCGCGAAAGATGTCGCCGGTGCAGGCATAGAAGGCGCGTTCGTCAGGATGATAGACGACCGCATGAAGGTGGCGGCAGATGATGTCATTGTCAGGGTTGCCGAGGTAGTTCTCGGGGTCGGCGTCTTTCTCCTGGAACTTGGGATTGCGGCCGAAGGCGTAGGCGAGCTTTACGGTTTCACCTCCGTCGGTCGAGTAGTAGATATTCACCGGGACGGCACCACCGAGGACGTTGCAGTAGTTTCCCCAGACGAGCATCTCCGAGCCATCAATGTCCCAGGTGTGGACGCCGTCGAGCGAATGAAAATACCAGCCTGGTTGATCGGGATCCTTCGGCGTGTGCGGCCGATAGTCGCTCCCGTCGGGATTTTTGACGATGATCTCGCGGTGCGTCGCGAGATTGTCAGTGCTCAGGAACAATTTCTCGCGCGTCGCGAAGAGGACGTTTCCGTTTTTCAGGAGACAGCTGAAGGTGATGTTCTCCGCTTCCGGAAACGCCGCGCTTTTTAGCCAAGTCTTTGCATTATCTTCCGAGAGAAAAATCTTCCCGTCGCCGAATCCGAAAGCCCGGTTGTCCCGCTGCGAATCAATATAAGGGCCGTCCGCCGGGGCGAGGCGGTAATAGAACTGATCTGTCTCGCCGCTCGCTTCCGCATGCAGCCGGATGACCCCGGTGCAAAGCGCACCTCCGGCAGTGGCCGCGAGAGAGGTTCCAAGGAAACGACGACGGGTGAGGGAAAACGGCGGATTCATAAAAGCAGGGGATTGAGGTTCAGCCCTTTGTAGAGCAACCGCAGCCTCCGTAGCAAGCCTCTTGCTCAATTCGGCGCACAGCCGTATCCATCCGCGTGGAAGACAACCGCACATTTGAGGAGGCATTGCATCCCGGCGTGGCGAAGTGGTTCCGGATTCGGAGGGACAGGTTATTTATTTAGCGGCAAATTCTTTAATTTTCATATTTTTCGTGCCTGAAGGATTAAACTGAAAATACTGAACCGGATTATTTACCTGTCCCTTCGAATTATGAATACCTTTGAATCTGCTGGCTGGTCTGTCCCTTTGAAAAGAAGTGGATATTTTCGGCGCCATCGATACGCCGGAGATTTTTTTCACCTATAAACGGATCACCGTTTCACCCGGCGAGACCGCCGAACACATTTTCCCGGATGGATTCGCGGCCCATTGGATTCGTTTGATAAGCGATACGGCGACTACCGCTACCGCCACCTTCATTTACGATTGAGGCGTTTGAAGCGGGGTCACCGCCCGGTTTTTGCCTGTTGGTGCAGCTCGGTCAGGCGGGCTTCGATTTCATCAAAGCGGAAAACATCCTGCGATCCCGGGCGCGGATACCAGGTCTCAAAACGCCCGTGCTCGGCTTCGCGAAGAATTTCGCGGGCTCCCAGAAAAGCGGTGTAAGCGTCGTCCAAATGCTGCGCTCGTTCATCGGGGTGAGCGATCCGATCGAGGGCTCGTGCGAGCGCGTGCAGCGATTCATTGATTCGCAACATGAAGTGCGCCTGAACTCGCAAGTTGTCGTTAAAAAACAGTCGACGATTCGGGGGGATAGCGCCCATCAACGCGTCCGCGCGGGAGGAGGTTTTTCTCAGTTTGCCGATCGATTGGCCGGTGCCGGCGATGATTGCATCGAGGGTATTGGTCGCATTTGTATGTTCGGGGTGAATACGATAAAAATCCGCATTTGAAAACGGCTCCCGAGTATGCCGGTTGTTTTCGAGATGCGTCAGGATGTCCCGAATTGCCCGGGAGTAGCGGAGATCGTGAAAAAAGAACTGTCGCTCGAAACCCTCAATGTCCGGCGGTCTTTGTTCCCAGTAGGACTGGAAAAAATCCCGGTAAAGCTGCGCTATCTCAGTCGCATGAGTCGGGCCGAAATATTGAGCCGCGAACTCATTCAAAAAAACGTCGGAGTCGAAGGTTTCAAAGTCCCACATAAGGCGCGCATTTGCGGAAAGCTCCATCGCGAACTCGCGGATGTTGCCC
>JBDNIL010000197.1:0-7505 GCA_041688355.1 Verrucomicrobiales bacterium
CGGAAAGACCTCGTCGCACTGGTATCGATATTTCGCCCCGGGATCCATCCCCCATCCGCTCACCATCGCGAGCCGGACCGACTTGCGGAGGCGGCGCACCGCGAGGCTGCGTCCCGCACTCGGCGGCACGATCGCGACATGTCCGTGCGGCGATCGCTCTTTCGGCGAAAAGATCTCACACGGAGGCAGCGCGTAACCTAACATTTCCACAATACCATTCATCTTCGCAACCGACTCATGGACCTGAAAGGCGAGTTCGGGCGCGGCCTCGTAGAGCGAGAGGAGGATCTCCTGTGCCTTTCCCAGCGAGTAGGCCAGGAAGACGGGGATCTCGCCGTCCTCGATCGCCTCGCGGGCATACTTCACCATCGCGGCGATGACGGACGCGGCGGGCGGAAAACGGAACTTCGGCAGCCCGAAGGTCGTTTCCATGATGAGAGTGTCGGCGCGGCGGGTCTGATTGCGCTCGGCCCCGGCGGCGGGACGCGTTTTAAAATCGCCCGTATGGAGCAGCGTCGCGCCGTCGTCGAGGCGCTCGACGAAGAGCATCGCCGATCCGGGGATGTGGCCGGCGGCAAGCAGATCGACCCGGTATCCGCCCTCGAGGAGATGGCTTTCCCCGAAGTCGAGGCTGAGGAACTCCGCCTTTGCCGCCGCTCCGTAGCGGGCCTCGATGAGCCGCCGCGTCGCGGTCGAGCAGAGGATGCGCCGGTGCGGGGCGAAGTGATCGGCGTGGGCATGCGAGATGAAAGCGAAGTCCCGCGCCCGGTGCGGATCGAGCCAGAGCCCGCATCCAGCGAGGCACGGGTCGCCTGCGTCGAGAGTGATCTCCAGATCTGTGGAAAAGGCTGACATTAAGGGGGCGGGGCGGGAGAGGTTACGTATGCGGCACGGAAGCCCGCCGCGCAATTATGCCCTTTCCACGGCGGGGGCTTTCGCCCATCATGGCACGATGAAGTTTTGCCTCGCCCTCGCCCTCGCCCTTTCGCTCTTCACTGCCTTCCTCACTGCGGCGGATCGCCCGAATATCGTCTGGATCGTCTCGGAAGACAATTCGAAGCACTACCTGAAGCTCTTCGACGAGAACGGTGCCTCTACGCCACATATCGAGGCGCTCGCGGCCGAGGGCATCACTTTCACCCGGGCCTTTTCCAACGCCCCCGTCTGCTCGGTCGCGCGCTCCACCCTCGCAACGGGCTGCTATGCCCCGCGCCTCGCCATTCAGTATCATCGGCGGGCAAAACCGGCCACGCTGCCCCCGGGTCTCAAGGCCTTCAGCGAGATCTTGCGCGAGGCGGGTTACTACACCTCGAACCGCGCGAAGGAAGACTACAACTTCGTCAAATCCCCCATTACCTGGGACGACTCGTCCAAAAGCGGCGACTGGCGCAACCGGCCCGACCCGGCCATGCCTTTCTTCCACATGCAGAGCCACGCCGAGTCCCACGAGAGCAGCCTGCACTTCGACGCCACCTTGACAGAGACCGAAAAAACCACTCATGATCCCGACGCAGTGAAGCTGCCGCGATACTTTCCCGATACGCCCCTCTTCCGCTACACGATGGCCCGCTACCTCGACCGCATCCGGGTCATCGACGGCATCGTCGGGGAGACGGTCGCAAAGCTGAAAGAGGACGGGCTCCTTGAGGACACCTTTGTCTTTTACTTCGGCGATCACGGAGGGGTGCTGCCGCGGAGCAAGGGCTACCTCTACGAGAGCGGCCTGCACGTGCCTCTCGTCGTGCGCATCCCGGAAAAATGGAAGCACCTCGTCGACCTAGAACGCGGATCGGAGATGCGGGGCTTTGTCAGCTTCGTCGACTTCGCCCCGACCGTGCTGAATCTCGCCGGCGTCGAGGTGCCGGCGGCGATGGATGGCAGAGCCTTTCTCGGCAAAGGCGTCTCCGCCGACGAGGTCGCAACACGCGACTCGAGCGTGGGCTATGCGGATCGATTTGATGAAAAATACGAAATGGTACGCTCGCTCCGCGTCGGCGATTGGAAATACATCCGCAGCTACCAGCCGCACTACGCCGACGCCATCCAGAACAACTACCGCTACGGGATGGCCGCCTACCGCGAGTGGCGCGATCTCTTCGACGAGGGCAAGCTGGGCTCGGATCAGCGGCAGTTCTTCGAGGCCAAGACACCCGAGCGACTCTACGATCTCAGCACCGATCCACACGAGGTAAAGAACCTCGCCGCCGAACCCGCGCACGGGGCGAAGCTCCTCGAGATGCGCGCGGCCCTGCGGGGAAAACTCAAGTCGTGGCCCGACCTCGGCTTTCTCCCTGAGAGCACCCTCGTGAGAGAAGCGATGGGCGATCCGGCAGCCTACGGGAAAGCCCATGCTGCGGAGATCGCCGGTCTCATCGACACGGCCGATCTCATGGTCCATCCCTTTGCCGAGAGCGAAGCCGCCCTGCGCGAGGCGCTCGCGGCCGACAGCGCAAGGACGCGCTATTGGGCCGCCGCCGTCTGCGCCGCCTACGGGCAGGATGCCGTAGAGCTCGTCGATCTCGTGAAGGAACTCCTCGACGATCCCGACACGATGGTGCGGGTGCGGGCGGTGGAATTCCTCGGCATGGTCGGGGTGATCGATCCGCGGGCACCGCTCCTCTCGATCGTCAACGGCACCGACGACCCGATCGAGAAACTCATCGCCCTGCAGAGCGCCGCGTTTTTCCACGAGCACCCCGTGCTGGCCTTTCCCTTTTCCGCCGATTCCTTCGGTCCCGCCGCTCCCGGTGGCGAAGCGGAACGCCGCATCCGCTACTTCCGCGGGGACTGGATCGGAAAACCGGCAGGCGGCGCCGGCAAAGGGAAATCTATGAGAAAAGAAAAGGGAAAGCCATGACAGGTGCGGGGTGCCATCGGAAACCCTCTTAGTCACGGCCAGTCTGTTGACCTCACCGCGTCGCGCTCGACTGGAGCGATCATGCAAATCACAAACCCAGGCAAAGGCCGGCTCGCTGGTGGTCTCCAGAATGGCTGAAAATCAAAATGAATTCCGAACATCAATCCCGACGCGCCGCCATCGAAGGCATAGTCGGCGGTCTCCTCGCAGGAGCGACTTTCGCAGGAGCGACCCCGGGCCTCACGGCGGCCGACGAAACGGACGCGAGCTCCGAATTCCCCTTTCAGGTGGGCGTCGCCACTGTTGACATCACGCCAAAAGAGGAAATCACCCTGGCAGGCTCGCCGTCGCCGCAGAAGACATCGGTAGTGGCCACTCCCCTCTTCGCTAAGGCTCTCGTGATCTCCACAGGGGAGCAGAAGCTGGTCATTGTCACGCTGGACACCCTGAAATACCCAACCGACCTCGTCGTAAAGGCGCGGGCGCGAATCGAAGAGGAAATCGGCATCCCGGCGGATCGCATCATGATTTGCGCTTCGCACACCCATCGCGGCCCCTTGTGGACCTACTACGATGACAGGCTGATCGATCCCATCTGCCGGGCGGTAGCGACCGCCTTCAGCCAGCTCGAACCATGCAAGATCGGAACCGCTCTCGGAAGCACGGAAGGCGTGAGCGAGAATCGGCGGCTCATCAAAGGCGGCGAAGTCTGGAACCGATGGCTCTTACCGCCTTCGGAACAAGGTCGATATCCCACCGAAGGGCCCGCCGATCCCGCGCTGGGGGTGCTGGCGGTGATCGGCCAGGACGGAAAATACCGGGCTCTTCTCTACCATTTTGCGAGTCATCCGGCGAGTACTCGCGATTCCGTGATCTCCGCTGACTACCCGGGCCACGTTCAGCGCCACATAGACGAGCGGATCGGCTACCCCGTTCCCACCCTCTTCCTACTGGGCCCATGCGGCGACGTCAACACCAGTGCCAGCAGCGAGATTGTCGGGAAAGCCATCGGGGAAGGAATTCTCAAGAGCTTGGAAGGGATCGAACTGATCCGCAAGCCGGGCCTTCACGTCCTCGGCAGGGAATTGGCAATCCCAGTCCGGCAGAATCCGGAATTCCAGGAAGCCGAGCTTGCCCTCAAATGGCCGGGCAACGTGGAGCACTACCGAAAGGCATTTGAACGGATGAAGAAATCGCAACAGCCGACTTACCAATGCCTCTTTTCCGGAATCGCGATCGGCGATGACTTCGCTATCGTGACCAATCCTTTCGAGTTGTTCTGCGAAATCGGCCTCACGATCAAGGCCGGGTCACCATTCAGGCACACCATGGTGGCCACACTCACAAACGGTGCCCGCGGTTATGTGCCGACCCGGAAGGCGTTTGACGGCAAAGGCTATGAAACGTGGTTTGGGGAACACTCTTATCTTTCGAAAGAGGCAGGTGAAATGACCGGGGAAGTATCGGCAAATTTACTCGAGGAATTGGGGAAAGAGAGATTGGTAAAACGGGAGTGAGGATTGGCGTTCGGCCCCGCCGACCCGACATTGTCTCCGTCGCCTCGCACCCGCCGAATTTGGCACTAGCAAGAGGACATTCGCCGGAGTAAAAGTGGGCCGCAGCCAGCGAGCATTCAAAACCAAACCCCAGCCCCGACTCCCCCATGTCATCCCTTTTTCGGATTCTCATCAGCTCACTCACCCTGCTCCACGCCGCCCACGCCGGCAGCTATGATCCCGCCTGGGCTGAGATCGCGCCGCTGCGGGTCATCGCCCACCCTGCCACCGATGGCGAAGCGCTCGTGAAAGCTGTCGCGGCCCTGGAGCCCGGCGACAGACTCGAACTCGCCGGCGGCACCTACAGCGTAGATCGCATGTGGGACATCGCAGTCAGCGGCACCGCAGAGGCCCCCATCTGGATCGTCGCGGCAGACGGCGCGCAGGCCATCATCACGCGGCCCGACGACAAGCAAAACGTCATCAACATCGGGCAGGGCAGCCCCGTGAGTTACCTCTGCCTGCGGGGTTTGGAGTTCACCGGCGGCAGTCATGGCATGAGACTCGGGCATTGTCACCAGGTCTGGATCGACCGATGCCACATCCATCACACGGGCGAAGTTTGCCTCAGCGCGAACAGTGCCGACACGAGCCGCCTGCACCTCACCCGCAACCACATTCACGACGGCGGAGGCCACGCCGAGGGTATGTATCTCGGCGCGAACGACGGCGCTTGCCTCATGAGCGAGAGCATCATCGCGCTGAACCACATCCATGATTGTCGCGGCGATCAAGGCGATGGCATTGAGCTAAAACAGGGCTCGTGGGGCAATCTCATCGCCGAGAACCATATCCATGATACGAACTATCCCTGCATCACTGTCTATGGCACCGCAGGCAAGCCCGTCAACATCATCGAGCGCAACCTCTGTTACCGCAGCGCCGACAGCGTGATGCAGGTTCAGGGCGAGGCCATCGTGCGCAACAATGTGCTCATCGGCGGAAAGAACGCCGGTTTCGCCAGCACCGATCACCAGGGCAAATCGCGGAATCTGCAAGTCGTCCACAACACCATCGTCAACGTCGGCCACGCCTTTCGCGGCGGTTCCTGGAACGCGCGGGAAGGCATGATCCTCGCCAACAACATCCTCTACTCACGCGACGCCAACGCGCTGCACTTTGCGAACGGTAAAGAAGGCGTCACCATCACCGGCAACATCGTCCTCGGCGGCGGCCCCAAAGACGGCTGCACCCGTGGACGCGGTCTCGAAGACTTCACGGGTCTCTCCTGGGACGGCGAGAAGCGAGACGCCACTCCCGGTCCCGACGCTCCTTTTGAAAAAGCAGCTTCCGAATACCTCCTCGACACCGACTTCACCGGCAAAACCCGCGTCACGGCAGTGAGCGGAGCCATCGCCCGCTGAGCGGACATCAGATTACCCCTCTCTCTCGCGCCCAGTTCTCCCGGGCAGCGGTCAGTCAAGGCGCAGTCGTCCTGGAAAATTACCACATCATCGGCGCGCACCCTGCGCCAATCGATTTCGCGTCATTTGTCGGAAAAGACGAAACTCGCAAACCACAAGAGAATGCGCTTAACTAGAGTGGTTTCCACCTATCTCCCCTGCCCGATCACTTCAACATCCAGAAAAATGATCCCCCGACTCTGCCTGAATCCATTCCACGCGGCGCTGCTTTTAGCACTGTCGATTCATGCCCTTGCAGCCAACGGCGAGCCTCTCCGGATCTCCGGGATCTATCCACACCTCACGATGTGGAACGAGGACGGCGAGTGCGGCACGGGCGCGGTCGTGCCCTGGCAGGGGCAGTTGTGGGCGATCACCTACTCCCCGCATCAACCGAAAGGGTCATCGGACAAACTGTATCGTATCACCCCGGATTTCGTGCAGCACATCTTTGAAGGCAGTGTCGGTGGCACCCCGGCAAATCGAATGATCCACCGGGAATCACGACAGTTGCTCATCGGTCCCTATGTGATCGATGAGAGGAACCAGATTCGCGTGATCACTCCGGCAGTGATGCCGGGGCGACTGACGGGCACGGCACGGCATTTGGCCGATCCGGCGAACAAGGTCTACTACGCTACGATGGAAGAGGGGCTCTATGAAGTCGATGTAAACACGCTCGAAGTGAAATGCCTCATTCAGGACGCCAACGGCGGCAGCCCCGGAGACGCTTTGCATAGTCTACTACCGGGCTACCATGGCAAAGGTCTCTACTCGGGGCAGGGACGCTTGGTCTATGCCAACAATGGCGAGCATGGGCCGCAGGTCCGATTTGATCCGACGGTGACTTCGGGGGCGCTGGCCCAGTGGTTTGGCGAGGGCGACTGGCAAATGGTGCGACGCAATCAGTTCACCGAAGTCACCGCCCGGGGCGGAATAAACGGAGGTACAGAAAACGGGAGCGATCCGATCTGGGCTATGGGCTGGGACGCAAAATCGCTGCTCCTGGCGTTGCTTGAGAGGGGCGAGTGGCATTATTTCCGTCTGCCGAAAGGTAGTCACAGCTACGACGGCTCGCACGGCTGGAACACCGAGTGGCCGCGCATTCGCGAGATTGGCGAAGGGGAAAATTTCCTGGCGACTATGCACGGCACTTTCTGGCGATTCCCTTCGGGGTTTTCACTGGCGAATTCGGCGGGCATCGCGCCGCGATCCAATTATCTGAAAGTGATCGGCGACTTCTGCCGGTGGGGAGACCGCGTCGTCTTTGGCTGCGATGATTCCGCGAAAGCAGAGTTCCTCAACACCCGATCCTTCAAAGCGGCGCACGGAGCGCCCAAACAATCGAATTCGAACCTCTGGTTTGTCGAGCCGGAAAAGCTCGACCATCTCGGGCCGGTCCTGGGTCGTGGATCCGTCTGGTTGCGTGAGCCCCTGAAAGCCGGCGCGGTCAGCGATCCGTATCTGTTTGCCGGCTACGATCATCGCCAACTTCACCTGCATCACGAGTCGCCGGGCGTGGTAGTGTTCACCGTCGAGATCGATCGCAAAGGGTCCAACGAATGGGAGCTCTTGCGGGAGTTCTCCGTAGCGGAAGGCAAAGCAGTATCACATGTCTTCAACGAAGGTGAGGACGATGAAGGTGTCTGGGTTCGGCTCAAGGTGGACCGGGACGCGCTGGGCGTGACC
>JBDNIL010000019.1:0-7322 GCA_041688355.1 Verrucomicrobiales bacterium
GCAAGTTGGAGGGTGGATGCGTCGTAAGAATACGACGTAGCTATTTTGCTTTTAGCTTTTTTGCTATTTAGCTTTCCAGAATCGGAAGCAACCGGATTCGGGTTCTGGCCTGATGCTAAACCGCTACCCGCTAAATCGCTACCCGCTCCTTCCCGCGCCCAAACGCGGGAAGACAACTGCCCAAACTCGTTGTAAGCGTAAGCAGTTCCGTGGCCGTCGGCGTATTCCTTTTTCAACAACCCGCCGGTGGCTTCCTCGTAGATCCACGTGGTTTTCGCGCCTTTGTCCTCGACGTGGGCCGGATCGCCGTCGGGGGTGGTCTGAAAGGTGCGCATCGCCACCCTTTCCCCGTACACATTATAATCGTAGAGCAGCGGCTGCACGCTATCCCCCCAGACGCCGCGCTGTTCACCGCGGGCGGTGTAGGCAAGGTGCTGCTGCTTGCCGTCGGCGTTGACGGTGTAGGCGAGTCGGCCCGCGGCGGAATGATCGGCCGGGTAATAGGCGTAGCGTGTCGCGCGGTTTTCGGGATCAATCTCGGCGATGAGGCGTCCGGTCGCGGGGTCGTAGACGCTCTTGCTCTCGCCGGTGCGGGGATCGCGGACGGAGATGCGCCGACCGAGGGCATCGTAGCCGAGGTGGTGTTCGCAGCAGATCTCGCCGTCGAGGCCCTTGCGCTCGGCGACGCTGGTGACAACGCCCCCCTTGCTGGTCTGCACCGTGACAAGACCTTTCGGATCAGCGGACAGACTGGTGACGAGGCCACTCTCGCGGTGGCGATAGGTGAAGCTGCGGGAGACGAGGTTTTCGGTTTTCCCGGCGGCGTTTTCCACCGCAGACGGCTGGATGGTTACATTTTCGGCGACGAGCACGCCGAGGGCGGGATCACGCGAATGGACCGCCCCGAGGCCGGTGAGGCGCCGACGCTGCTCGGAGACCAGAGAAGGTTGCCCTTTTAACTCAAGAGGGTAGGTCCACTGGCGGGAGACCTCCCACCAGGCTCCGGCAATCTCTTCAAAGCGGCGCTCGGTTTTGGTGAGACGGTCTTTTCCGGGAACGAGCTGGTCGTCGCCATCGAGATCCTGCCCGCCGAGAAGCAGTTCGCCGGTCTCGGGATCGTAGGTCTGGAGGGTGACGGAACCGATCGGATGAAAGGTCCCGCCTTTTTCGTCGTCTGCTCCGACGGAGGGGCGGCTCCATCCGGTCTGGGTCGCGACAACACGGCCCTTTTCGTCAAAGGCAGTGTGGGCGGCGAGGACGACGCCGTCGCCATGGCCGGGACTTTCCTGGAGGATGGCGCGGCCGAGCGCGTCGGTGGTGCTGCGGCTCCAGCGGGGACTATCGGCTTTGGCGGCATCGACGCGTGTCCACTGGCTCCCGGTGTCGGGAGAAACTCCATAGTCATAATGGGCGGCGACGGCGGCGGTGCCGGTGCGGGACTTGACCTGTCCGTCGAGGTAGCGGGCCTCGATCTGCGTGGCACCGCCGGGGAGGATGGTGGTGTGGGTTCGATTGGCATGGTCGTGCTCGAAACGGGTGACGAGACCGTCCGGCGCGGTGTTGGCGATGCGCTCGCCTTCAAGGTCATACGTGTGAAGGGTGGTGAGCTGGAGCTCTCCGGCGACTTTCGTTTCTCTGACGACCCGGCCGTGTTCATCATGCGAAAAGTGTGTTTCGACGGCGGGACGCCCAGGAGCACGGCGCTCGGTGTGGACGATGCGCCCGGCTTTGTCGTAAGTGTGTTGCGTCTCGACTCCGTCTCGATCACGATGCCATTCCAGTTTGTTGCAACACGGGCTGTAGCGATATTCTCCCACGAGGCCGGTGGCGTCTCGGGCGAGGATGCGCTTGCCTCCTTCATCATAGGCATGGGCAGTCCACGAAATCGCGGCCCATGGGTTCGCCTCGTCGGCTGTGCGAACGAAATTTTGCTCTAGGAGAACGAGACCCCGGTGATCTTCGACCCGGACGCTACGCTCGGTGTGGCCGGGTACTCCGTCGGGTCTCCCCGCGGGTCTACGCACAGTTTCGACACGAGTATGGGGCGCGACGAGGTCATCTTCGATAAACTGGCCGGGAACGGCCTCGATCCCATCGTAAAAGCCGAATGAGTAGGTATGGATCTCGACGGAACCGTCCGGCAACTCGCGCCGAGATATCCGCCCGGAAAGCTCTGACCCGTCAATGGGCGGATGACTCACGGCAACCGTGCGCTCGTTCCCGTCTGCGCCGAACGGGGCAAGCGGACTAGCGGCCCGCTCTTCGATGACGAGGCGCTCTTCGCCATAGCCATTTGCCTTGTAGGTATGGTTGCGTTGGACGGAGACGCCGAGGATCTCGACGGCCTCGGTCGTGAGGATGCCGCCAGGGCGGGCGTCGGGATGACCATTCGGAAGCAGTGACCGAGTCGTGCGAAGCACCCGCGCCTCGGAGGCCGGCGACCCAACGGGGCTGTCTAGCCACGGGGCGATGTGGAGCGCAACTCGGCCCTCGCTGTCGTATTCAAAACGCTCCCATGAACCATCGCCCTTGACTGTTTCCCGGAGGAGACCGTAGCGAGCGAGGTCGGCGGGGTCTTCGTTGTAGTGCTTCGTCGTCGTCCGTGGATGGTTGGAGTCGGGGCGCTCGATCGTGCGGACTGTCCGCTGACCGAAGGGGAAGTCGGCCAGTTCGTCGATTCTCTGGCGGGTTGTCGTGCCGTCGAGATGCTCGAGGATGCGAGTGCGGACTAGCAGCCCGCTCTCGGGATCGCGAACTTCGGTCGAGGTGGACCAACCGGGTTCGTCGCCGCGCTTGATCGACCAGCGATACTCCGAGGCCGACCACTTGAAATGAGAAGTGACCGAGCGACCAGGGAAACGCTCAACAAAGAGAAGTTCGGTTGGAACTGCCTCGTCGGGGCGAGGGTTTGAGATCTCATAACTGCGGTAGGGTTCGCCTGCGATGGGATAGAGTCCATCGGCCCCTGGTGCGTCAAGAGGATCGCGGCGGTAACAGTCGAGACGGAACGATTGCGGCGAGACAACCCGCACATCGATCACACGATCACGGCTCGCGACCTGGCGGATGACATGGGCGTCGTCACGGAAAACTTCGATGCCGGGACCGGTGCGCGCTGTAAAGATGCTGGGAGCATAGAGATGGGGTCCCGGAACCGTCTGGAAGGCGGTGAGCCAACCGCGCCGACCGCCCGAACGCCCTTCGCCAACGGGGATACGGAGGAGGAGGCTGCCGGCCTCGCTCTCGGCATTATCTTCACACTCCTCGGTAGGACATTCCGCCTCTCGCTCCTTTTCCGGGAGAGTCATCGTCCGGGCTGAGTTACACGGATCTTCCCACTCGTCTATCAGAACGGGACGAACGCACGTGAAGGTTGGCGATGGCGCTTGCGGGGCGTCCGGCGGGTTATTGGGGTTATTGGGGTCATTGGGGTCATTGGGTCCGGTAGGTCCGGTAGGTCCGTTGGGTCCCCCGCCATCAGGAAACACAACCTCAATCACTTCGCCGAGCGGAGTCCAGAGCGCCCCTACGGGCTCCCGCGTGTATGAAGAAATTAGATTGCCAGTCGAATCGAATTCCTCCACGAGGACCATTTCTCCAAAAAGAATCGGAAAATACAATGCGCCATTTTTCGGTGCGGTTTGCCAGACTCCCGCATCCACCACCGAAACCCCTGCCCCCGTAAATCCCGCTTCGAAAAAGGCAAGAACCGCCTGCGGTCCGCCGGCCGCCGGAACGTAGAGAGGATCAATACTGACGTCGATCTGAATTTGGTAGGTGGGGACGGGAGTCTCGGTCGTGGTTCCGGGCTGAGTCGTCCAGAACGTATCGTCGGTCCAATTATTGCCATCGCTGTCCTGGGAGGACAGGGAACCAACGATGCCAAATAGGAGGCAGAGTGAGACGAAGGGATCGCCTAGCGAGCGCCATGCGGTCCGGTGGGAGGATTTGAAAGATCGGTGGAATGTTTTAGGCTTCATCTTACGGGCAAAATATCTTGGGACGCCGGGCGGGCTATATTCTCGCTGGAAGCGGCACCTGAGATCGAAACTGCTTCAACCCACGCCGGTGCAGCGGTGACGCCAAGCTGGCGCACAACGGAACCATCACCCGCCAGGTATATGTCGAGGCGGTGAGTCCGTTTTGTCGTGAGATCCTCTAAAGTCTCATAGCGGCGGCGACCGTCAGTGTGGTACACGACACTGCGCGTCGCGAGCAAAGTGGTCCCATCCGCAGCGAAAGTATCTGTGCGGGTAAGGCGACGCTCTCCGTCGAAATGATGTCGCTCAAAGCGCCCGTCAAGAAAACGCTCTTCGAGAACCTGACCCTTGGCGTCAATCACCGTGCCAACCCGGACTGGACCGGACCGGCTCCCGGGATCACGATGGTAATCCCCGGAAATAGGCTGATCCAAAGGGGTTACGGTCGTCGAGACTCGCCCGTTGCTATCGTGCTGCTGAACGGTGCGGAAACGACCCGGGACTTCTTCCACGACAACCCGTCCCTTCCCATCGAGCTCCAGCCGATAGGCGACCTCGCCGTCGAGGGTAGTGCTCAGATGCCGCCCGCGGTGATCGTAGTGAAACTCAAGCGTACGTAGGGGAATGCCAATAGTCGAAACGAACGATTCGGGAATGAATCGTTCGGGAAAAGAAAGCGCCTTTTCAGGAGTGAGGGCAGGATCGACCCGGCCCCCTGCAAAGCCCTCGTGTTCACGGGGATCCCCCCGCCACTCACGCTTCACGAGACGACCACCCATTCCAAAATGGTTGCGGAGAAGAATGAGGGACTCGTCGCCCGAAACCCAATCTACTCGGGCGATGGAATCATGAACGACACCTTCGACAGTATGACGCCGCTCGACTATCCTACTCCCATCAATGCGCGAACGGATCGATAACCCTTTGCTCTCATCGTCGAGTCGCACAAGAACGGCGCCATCGTTCCTGCGTAGCATAAGCCTATGACGCCCCGGTCCTCCCTCGTCGGCGACGACATGATATTCACCAAGGGCGTCTTTCTCGAGTCGGCCATTTTCAGCATTCCACTGGTAGATTGTCTTGCCATCGCGATCAGAGTTCAAGACCAATGAGGCTCCCTCAAGGTGCGCTCCGAGTGAACGCGGGATTCCCGTATGCTGGTCCCACTTGACTTCGGACAGATCTCCCTTTGCATCGTGACCGAACTCAAAGCGGGCAAGCGGAGTTGAAATGGACCGGATGCGAGATGGAACACCGTCCCATTCAGCAGCGAGGAGGCGCTCCCCGCCTTCTTCCCGCAGTGATAGGAATCGACCGGCCTCGTCGCGTTCCCAGACAAACGCGGCACCGAGATCTGTCTGGAGTCGATCAATTCGCCCCTGTGAGAATAGTAACTCCCATCCGTCGTGACGCCAGATCCGGACCCGGCCGTCGGCTAGGCTCCCCTTCCATGAGCCGTCTCCTGAAGTGTAAGTGTTTTTACCCTCACCATCCCGCTTGAGGTATAGAACTTTTGCACAAAGGAGATCGACCCGCAGATAATCCAACCCGCTCCACGGGCGAGCCGAGGACTCAAGGATTCCGCAACGCCATCCTCTCCATCCCGGCTCAGAAACCTCAGAGCCGACCGGAGGAGAAATCGAGTCTGATAGGAACCGCAACACCGCCCATTTCGATTCGACCGAGATCCTGAAAAAGCCGCAGGTGTCCCGAACGATCCATAGAGCCAAGCGAGTTCGCGGGAGGGGCCAGATCAACCGGAGCTGATCTTAGCGTCCTTGACGCTGCTAAGGAGCAGAGCAGAACCAGCAAGCGTAAAGAAAACGGAAACAGGTAGCGTGAAATCAGACTGCAGGGATTCATTGTTTCGAAAGAGTAAATTCACTGATATACCCGGAACTCTTCGGGACAGTCCTCATCATTAGGTGGCGGTGGCGGTGGCGGCGGTGAGTTAGGATTCTCGATCCCTGCCGCGCCCACCCCCGGTGGAACCTCTATAAACTCAGTTTTCGTCAAGCCCGCGAAGGCGGCTGTTACGGTTACAGTCAGCGGGCCCTCGGACACATATGCTGTCGAGGCGAGACCACTCACATTACTGGCGGCCGAATTCGCGTTGAAATGCGCCGTGTTTCCGCTGAAGGTCGAGAACTGAACGAGCGCGTTTTCCGCCGGGGAAAGCGATTGATGGCGCACCTCGGTGGCTCCCGTCGTCGTGTTGCGCCAGACCTGCCAGGTGCGGTGAAGCACCGTCGCCGTGATAGCGGAGCCGGGGGCGCCGGAGACCGCGAGGGCGAGGTCGAGATCCTCGTGATTGCTCTCGAGAACCCACCTCTGCGGACTGATGACGAACTCGGCCTGAGCGCTCGCGGTGGCGAAGGTGGCGTCGGCCCGAATCCTGGCGTCGGCGTCACCCATCACAAAAGAGACTTCGGCGAAGCCGCCGGCATCGGTCGAGGCCTGCGTCGAGACAAGGGAGCCGGGGCCGGAGAGATGGGTAAAGACGACCATCCCGGCAATCGCGGGGCTGATCTCGTGATTTAGCTCCCTGAGTTCACCAGTGGCATCATTTTGATGCACTTCCCAGGTTGTGGAGGTCACCTGTGCCCTGAGGGGGACGCTCTGCCCCGGCGCGGGAACGTCCGCGGTATCAGTCGAGAGAGAAACGGCGATGCTGCTCTCCTCCCGAATTTTGGTCCAGTTCTCCGGACCGGCCGCAGGCGGCGTGAAGTCGATCTCGGCGGCGATTGTGCCACTTGTCGCATCGGTGACCTCGACCCGCACCCGGCTGGCCTCGTTCCCCATCGTAAAAGCACTGGAAAATCCACCATTCGCGTCCGTCGTGATCAGGGTCTCGGTCAGCACTCCGTCGCCCTGCGCGAGGCTGAGTGATACTGTCGTCGCGGACACCGGGGCAGAAGTTTGGCTTTGAACCGAGGTGTAGCCGTATTGGTCTGCCCAGACCTCCCACGAATCCCAGTAGAGGACACCCGAGACGGTCCGCTGCGTGCCGGGGGCCAGGTCGTAGGTGGGGCCATCGCTGTGAGGCCCGTCGAGGCGGTAGCTGCCGCCATAGTAGAGCAGGGTCGGGTTCGCCGGGCCGCCAGTGCCGTAGTCCGTCGTTCCAGTTCCCGTCCCCGATGAAAGCATAAAATCTACGGAGCCAGTGTTTGAGCTAAGTGTGGATGCCGTAGCGGCGTCTGTCGAGACCGTGACCCGCGAAGAGGCGGAGGTGCCCATAGTATAAGAGACAGAGAACCAGCCCTGCCCGTCCGTCGTTACCGTCGAGTCGCCGAGACTACCATCTCCGAACTCGATCACCGCCGAGAGCGACATCCAAGGAGC
>JBDNIL010000198.1:0-2981 GCA_041688355.1 Verrucomicrobiales bacterium
AGAGACCGGCTACAGGAGGACTTGCCGGCGGGAAAGCGCGAGGCGCCGATGCCATTGGCCCTTGGGCGTCGTCTGCACAGAAGACGATCATCCTGGTCGCGACCGGAACGCGAGGCAGAACTTATCCACCCTGCGAGATTTATCCAGCCATCTGCTCCGTTCCCATCCCTCCAAACACGGCCTCCCGAAAAAGCGAAAAAGCGACTCCAAGCGATCCTCAAACCAAACGTCCGGACTGAAATTGGTAGAAACCTTCCTGCGTAAGCTCTGGAATCTCGCCCCGATGGAGGAGATCAAAGGTTGTGTTTTTACCCCGAGTGGTAAAAATGTGCCCTTTGCTGAGTTCAATTAGTTGAAATTAGGATGAATTCACGCAAGATCTGATAACTTGGTAATGCTAACAATCTCCGATAAACGCCTCGTCATCGCATGCGGGGGCACCGGTGGCCATCTCTTCCCCGGGATCGCTGTGGCTGAGGCCTGGACCCGTCAGGGTGGGGAGGTGCTCCTGCTCATCTCGGAAAAGCAGATCGACGCCCTCGCGACCGAGGGGTATGACCACCTCCGCTTTGAGAAAATGCCCTCCATCGCCATGCCGGGGCTCTTTTCGGTGAAGATGCCGGGTTTTCTTCTCGCCTTCCTGCGCTCCCTGTGGGCTTGTCGGCGTTTGTTGAAGGATTTCCGGGCCGATGCCGTCCTCGGCATGGGAGGATTCACCTCGGCGGCCCCTCTTGCGGCGGGGAGGATCGCCGGGCTGCCGACTTTCATACACGAGTCCAATGCCATCCCGGGCAAGGCGAACCGTCTCAACGCGGTCTTTTCCCGTGCCGTGCTCGTCGGCTTCGCTGAGTGCGCGCCGCTTTTTGGAAAGGGCAAGCCGGTCGAAGTCGTCGGGACTCCGCTGCGGCCATCGCTCGTGACCCGCCCCTCGCGCGAGGCATCGCTGGCCCGGTTCGGGCTCGATCCGGGGAGAAAGACGGTCATGGTCATGGGGGGCAGCCAGGGGGCCCGCCGCGTCAATGAGCTCGTCGCCGCGAGCCTGCCCCGGTTTGCCGAAGCGGGCATCCAGGTTCTCCATATCAGCGGTCCGGGGGACTATGCGCTGGTGAAACCCGCCTACGAGGCCTGTCCGGCGGCCGGGACGCTGCACGACTTTTGCAGTGAGATCCAATATGCCTATGCCGCCGCCGATCTCGCGATCTGCCGATCGGGTGCCTCGACCCTCACCGAATTGGGGTATTATGAAATACCATCCGTGCTGATCCCGTATCCCTTTGCGGCAGAGGATCACCAGACCGCCAACGCCCGGATCTTTTCCGTCCCCGGAGCCGCTGAATTGTGGGTCCAGGGGGCTCTAAACGAGGAAAATTTTTCCGGTAAAATACTAACCTTACTAAATGATGATGAGAAACTTGCGAAAATGAAAGGTGCGGCTTCCAACCTTGCTCTCCCCGACGCTTCGGGTCGAGTCTGCTACGTCATCGCCGCCGCTCTGGTCTGATGCCGGAGACCCTTTTCGAGATTGAAATACTGTTTACGACCGATATATGAGTGATCTTTGCAAAGAATGGGGGGTGCGTTTTGCCCGCCGTGAGGACAGTCTGCGGGTCCACCTCATTGGGGTGGCCGGTTCCGGGATGAGTGGGCTGGGATCGCTCCTGCTCGGGCTCGGGCACCGCGTCTCGGGTTCGGACCGCGTCACTTCGCGCGAAACCGAGCGTCTCGAGAAGGCCGGTCTTGTCTTTTCCAGCCCGCACTCGGCTGCGGCGGTCGGCGATGCGGATGTCGTGGTCTACTCCAGCGCGATCAAACCCGGAAATGCCGCCTACGACGAGGCGATCCGGCGGGGGATCCCGCTGCTGCGTCGTGCCGAGGCACTCTCGGCCATCATGCAGGGGAAAAAGGGCGTCGTCGTCGCCGGCACTCACGGGAAGACCACCACCACCTCGCTTGCAGCCCACGTCCTCAAGGTCGGGGCGAAGTCGCCCTCCCACTACGTCGGGGCCGAGATTCCGATTCTCGGAACGAATGCGAACTGGGATGAAAAAGGGGAATACTTCGTCGCCGAAGGCGATGAAAGCGATGGCACGCTTGTCAATTTTCACTCCGAGCACGCCATTTTGCTCAACGTCGAGGCCGAGCATCTCGACTTCTACGATGGCATCGAGGCGATCTGCGCCGTTTTCGGGCAATTTTGCGACCAGACGGCCGGGAAGATCTTCTACTGCGGAGAGGATGCCAATGCCCGCCTCGTCTGCAAAGGGCGGACCAACGCAGTTAGTTATGGCTGGAGCAATGAATGTGATTTTTCTGCGACGAATCTTTCCCCGCGCGGAGCCGGGACCGAGTTCACCGTGATCCGCCGGGGCGAAGAGATCGGTCGTGTGCGTCTCGGCATCCCGGGGCGTCATAATGTGCTGAACTCCCTCGCGGTGATCGCCTTTGCGACCGAGGTGGGCGTTTCTTTTGATCGTATCGACGAGGCTTTAACCTCCTTCCGCGGGGCGAAACGCCGCTTTGAGATGAAACGGCACAGCGACCGCGTCACCATCGTCGATGACTACGGGCATCACCCCACCGAGATCGCCGCGACCATCCAGACGGCTCGGTCCCAACATGCCGGACGCCTCATCTGCCTCTTCCAGCCGCACCGATTCTCCCGCACCCAGCTACTCCGCAATGAGTTCGGGGCCTGCTTCGAGGGCGTCGATGAGCTTTGGGTCACCGACGTTTACGCGGCGAGCGAGGCGCCGATTCCCGGTATCTCGGGTCAGACCATCGTTGATGCCGTGCTGGAGCGCGGGGAGGTGGAGAAAGTCGTCTCTCACCCGTCCGTCGCGACTCTCCATCTCGCGGTCGGGGCGAAGTTGGAGCCCGGTGACTGGGTCATCACGCTCGGAGCGGGGAATATCCACGAGGCCGGTTCGCGCCTCGCCAGAGACCTCGCCGCTCTCGATCTGCTGACCGAGGCGCTGGGGGAA
>JBDNIL010000199.1:0-12431 GCA_041688355.1 Verrucomicrobiales bacterium
AAGAGACTCGATCTCCCCCCGGAAGCGGAGGTAGTCGTCATCCCCATCCCTGAGTCCCCCGCAGAGGATGATTTTCACCGTCTCGAGAAGAATGAAGAAGTCGAGGAAAATCCCCATGTGCTTCATGTAGTAGAGATCATACTCCAACTTCCGCGCCGCATCCTCGACCGATGCTCCATAGGGATAATTCACCTGAGCCCAGCCCGTGATTCCGGGCTGGATGAGGAGCCGCTCACGATAGAAGGGAATCCGCTTTGAAAGTTCCTCGACGAAAGTAAGCTGTTCCGGCCGCGGCCCGACGAAGGACATCTCTCCCCGCAGCACATTGATGAGCTGCGGGATCTCGTCGACGCGAAAGGTCCGGAGGACACGTCCAAGAGGAAAGATGCGATCTCCTTCCTCATCGGCCCAACGGGACTTCCTTTCAGCGCAGGCCACATGCATGGTTCGCAATTTCAACACGGTGAGGGGCCGACCGAGGCGACCCGCACGTGCCTGGCGGAAGATCACCGGCCCCGGCGAGGAAAGCCTGACAAGGAGCGCCCCCAGTCCGAGAAAAGGTGACAGCAATACGAGAAAGAGCGAAGCGAGGAGGATGTCTGAGAAGCGCTTGAGCTTGCGGATGTAGAAAAGCTGCGACTGTGTTGAAGCCCGGAAGAGCCAGGCATCGCTGATGACCTCGAGAGGCACCGCGTGGTAGATGTCCTCGCAGGCATCGGAAAGTGGTAGGATCTCGACTCCTTCGTAGCGCAAACCTCGCAGGAAGGCGGCCATTTCGGGATCCTGAAAATGATTGTCGCGCACGAGCACGATGTCGAATGAACCCGGATCGCCGCGCGCCAACCTATCATTGATGCTGCACATCACCGGAATCGGAGAGGTGGCCCGATACGCTCGACCGAGAACGATGCCAAAGCTCTTCGCCCGGGCACCCCAGAATTCAAAAAGCTTTACCGCCGCCCTCTCGTCGGACTCGCTCGCAACCAGACAAAGGAGGGAATGGATGCGCTGCTTGCGCCGCCTCAAGACGATCCAGTGCCGCAGGGCCAGCACTGGCACGAGGATGAGAAGGGAGACCAGCAACACCCCTCTGCCGACGCGGGACGCGAAGACGAGCGAACCCGTAGCGAGAACCGACACCAACACCGCCACAACCCCGATCAGCAGCCAGCGAGTGTCTCTAACCCAACCAGTTGGCAGTTGCCTCGGAGAGTATAGACCGCCAATGTAGAGTATCGAAGGAAGCACAAGCGAAGCCACCCCGACTCCAGGCCCGTATTCGACCAACTTGTCCCATGAAAACGAATCGAAGCGAACCCAGACCCCGAATAGAAAAGAGACCCATACCAGAATAAAATCCGCTAGAAAGAGGAAGCCGGCCCAGCGAAGATGCTTCGAGGCGCGTTGAATACCGAGACTCATACTAGATCAAATGATACATCACTGGCGCCGCCTCCCCTCAGATAGCAGCGCCGGCGACCATTCAAAAGCCAAAAACTTTCTCCGGCACTACGACAATGTCCCCGTCCCCAATGGCAGGATCCGTCGCCAGTCCCTTTTCAATGTTTGCGATGTTTACCGGGATCTTGCGCTTTTTACCCTCCCCATCGTTTCGGAGAACGTGGACATTGGTGTTGTCCGCAAAGCGGGAGAGCCCGCCCGCGATTAAAATGGCTTCGTAGACCCCGACTTTCCCGCTCGCGGGGAGAGTGATAAGATGTTGGCCGGGACGGTTTACCTTCCCGTCGAGATAGATGGTGAGCTTGGGGGCGGGAGGTGGCGAAGCAGTTGCGGCTGCAGCCTCCTCCGAAAGGGGCGCTCTCCCGACCCGATCCAGCATGACCGTGGCTTTTTTCAGTTGGCGAGACTCCAACTCCGTCTGAATCCGGGACCCCGCACTGCTGACAGAGAGCCCCGCGACCTGGATCCTCCCCACCGAAGGAATGATGATGTCCCCCTGCTCGCGGACCGCATAAGTGCCGTTGAAGGCGTCGTCCTCTTCCACAAAGAGCTCGAGGGAGTCGCCCGTCCGGATTGACCCTCCCGCCGAAGAGCGGACCGAAACGGGCCGCTGCGGAGTCGCGACCGGCTCGGGTGCGGGGATGAGCGGGGGCGGGTAGTCGGACTGGGGGACCCCACTGTCGGTTAGATCGATCGACTTGCACCCACCGAGGAGAAGAAATAGACCCGTGAGGGTGAAAAATACAAGGGAATGGGTGTAGCGGCGCATGGTAACTCAAGAGCGGGGGTAATCCTGAACAAGCGGAGAATCAATCCAATTCACCCGGGGTCTCGATACACGGAAATGGGAGATCAACGGGGAGCCTGCGCCCCATCGGGCTCCTCTTTCCCCTCTGCTGCCTGAGGAGGGTTCGGAGCATCAACCATCGACCAGACCTGTTCCACGTTGTTGTTGATAAACTCCTTCTTCGCCGGCTTGTCCCTTACCGTCACGAGCAGATGGTCAAAGGCACTCTGATAGAGAGAACCGGGAGCGGCACTGTCGGAACCTTCGGCAACCTGAGTGGAGACCACCAAAAGGCGGAGATCCCCCTCGGATTTCGGAGAGACCTTGACACCTTCCAGGTAAATAGTGCGGGGAATACCACCCGAGAGTTGCTTGCCATCATACGTCCACTCGAACCGCATCTTCGATGCATCTCCCGAATCAAGAAGTAACTCCTTGCGTGCCTGATCCCGCCAAACCCGAATGCGGCCGACGGCACCGGCGGAGTCCCCTTCGAAAAACCCGGTCACCGCATCACGATTGATGCCGGCCACTTCAAGGCTCACCACAAGTTTACCGGGGAAGACGGGTTCGTAGGTCTTGAAGCGGACCAGAAGGCGGGTAAGCTCGCCGGTCCCTATCTCGAGCCCGGGAGGCACGAACTCATGAACGCCCTGACCGCTCGATGAGTCGTTATTGAAGGCACCATCGTAATTGAGGTCGGCGTCGAGATCAATCTTTGAAAGCTTGGCTACGGTCACTTTCCCTTCCTCATCTACGGGAACCTGCAAGCGGGGATCAGTGGAGCCGGGGTCGTCCAAATCCGTCTTGCCCGGGAAATCAGTTGGATCGGTGTTATTCGCGGAAACCGTCCCGGAGGCGGACGCCCGCGCCGACGTCTTTGCAGGCGAACTTACCGCATCGAGCGCCGAGGGAGAAACAAGCGGAGCCGCCCCCGCACTGGCCGTCTCCTGGGCGAGGACCTGCCCCGCGCCCCCGAGAAGAAAGGCCGTAGCGAGGAGGAGTCCGCAGATGGGAAAAAACACACTTTTCATAAGTTCGTTGGGATTGGTTGGTGCCATGAATTTTCGAACAAGCTCGAATCGTTAAAAATGCCTGCGCGCCCCCGCCATGTAAAGATCTTCGTAGAAGATGTCGGTGTCTTCGTGCTGATACCGGAGATACGCCGTTGAATAGCTTCCGAACAGCCAGTTGAGGTTCGCATCGAGGAGAGAACGCTCCGCCTCTGCCCCGGTTCGGCTGTTTTCACTGTACTCAACGAGGTAGCCAACATCACTGGAAACACGATCTGAAATCTGGTAAGAGGCACGCGCCCCGAACGTCTCGCGCTCGAATTCCCCCCCCTGGAGAGGACCGCTGAGGAATTCGTCGGACGACCACTGGGCGAAAGCATGGAGCCGAAGTCGCTCCGTAACCTCGTGAGTGATGTAATACTGGAAGAAGCTCGAGACAGTCGTGTCGATCGAAAAGTCGTTCAAAAAGTAGTCCTGACCAAAGCGAACGCCGTGAGTGGTCCGGGAATTGATACGGTGGTTCAAACCGATATTCCAAAGCCAGCTCTCACGGCTGGTGGGCAACCCGGTCGACCAGAGGTAACCGACTCTGGCATCCATCGTGACATCCTGGGACAGACGCCCACTCCCCCCCGCGTAGACCGTTTGATAATTCGTGTCAAACTGGTCATCCGACCAAAGATCATAGGAAAACCAGGGGGAGAAGGGAACTGTATTAGGTTCAGCACCGTAAAGCACCCTGAGGTTCTCCCTTGCATCATGGTCGTCTGCACGATCATCGCCCACATACCAGAAGTCGGTGTGATCCGCTGACAAAGTGAGGCGCCATTCCGGATTAACGAGCGTCGTCGCCTCCGCCCCGAGGCGGGAGTAGAGGAATGGATCGTAAGCGAAACTGCTCTGATCGTTGTAACCGAGAAACCCGAAAGAGTAGCGACCGGCCTGCTCAAAGGCATCAGAGCCATACAAATTCTGCAACGATCCCGTTCCAAATTCGGCATAGGCCAAGAGATCCCACGCCCCGTATTGACGCCTGTACTCAAGCCTCGCGAAGGGCCCACCCTCGAGCCCGCTTCGGAAACCCAACTCATTCTCGCCGAACAGGTAAATCAGCTCTCCGTCCGCCGCGAGATAGAGCGATGGGGTTATCTGAGCGGCGACGCGAAAGCGGAAACTTGCGAACCCAAGAAAGCCGTCTTCTTCACCGGGCCTGAAGGCAGCAGGGCCGTGGTAGTCGGAATACAAGGCCCCCGTCTCGACCCAGAGCGCCTGGAAATAAAAGTTCCCCGCCTTAAAATGGGCATCGTCGGGGTTGAAGTTGCGGATAAAGAGAGGAATACCACCTTCGAACTCAAAACTGGAATCATCGTAATGCGAACCGGAGTACGGTCCGGGACCGTAGAGCCCTCCCCCATCGAACGGAAGCACCCCATCGTAGCGATACGAATAGGGACCGTCCGGGTAATAGCCGCCACCGGGGGCATAGGAGGAATGCGGATATTGGCCCTGGTAGTCCCCGGGAACACCTCCACCGGGAGCGCTTCCTCCCGGAGGAACGGACCAGGAAGCAGGAAGCCTCGAATCTCCCTCCTGAACAAAAGTGCGGATCTCAGTCTGAACCCGGGTATCCTGCCCCCGGATCTCCCCGGATCCGTCGGCACCAATCACTTCACCACCGGTCGGAAAAAGACCTCCAATTCGCTCCCGGGTATCGAAAGCGAAGCTGGCATCAACCGAGTGCTGCCCCGAACTCGTAAGGGCGAGGGCGAACACATCCGTGCCGGCTCCCCCTCCACTCGCCGGGCTTGGGGCCGCATAATCGGTATCGACCGACGTCGGGTAGATGACTCTCTCCAATCCCGCCGAACCATCACTCAAAGCAAACACCGGAAGGAGAGGTGCGTAGCTCGGTTCTGCCGACAGGTTTAGACTGAGCAGCGAACAAAGCGCAACACTGAAACAAGCGGATATGTTTTCACGGGAAACCATGAACTCTAAAAAGCGGAAATCTACCTCTAACTAGTCAACAAACAAGAACCTTTAAGACATGCTTCCACTCAAGAATTCTTTACGAAAACTGCCTTAAAACTACCTCCAACGGAAACTTGTCGGGCATGCATCGTAAACTGTCAAGGCCGATTTTTCATATTTCTTCGGTACTCCGTAATTCTAAGTATGCGCTTAGGAGGTGCGTATTCAACCCTAAAAAATTAATTCCCGGCAGGAGAACGCGCTTGTTCTTTGAAAATTATGGACTTACGTGCGCTTCGCGCCTTACCAGCGCCCAACTCAAGGGGACCCCGCTCGTCCCGGGGATGTTGATCGTATCGTCGAATTTTCGGTTGTCCAATCACCCGGGGCGCGCGAGAAACCTTCCCCGGACAGGCCGGAACGAGGGCCGCCCCCCGGCGAGCGGATCCGCCCCGCCTCTCATGGCCGGAAAGTTCGCCGGGCAGGAACGCATCCCGAACGGCCTCTATCGCCAGCTCAATTTAACAAATTAATAAAACTTTTCGCTCCCCCATTTTATGCTGGTAAGCTTCCGCGAAGAATGCCATTAGAGAGTAAGCATGAAATTCGCAGTCAAACAGGTAGTAAAAAAATCAAAAATATCAGGATTCACTATCATTGAATCGATTTTTGTAATTATTGCGGGCATCATTATTTCATTTATCCTTGCAGGTCTCTATTTGCGGAACGCTGAGATACCACCCCCGGGCAGCTCCAAGAGTGCGGCTCCCGCCCCGGAATCGAATGTGGCACCCGAAACTAATCCCTGAGGCGCAAGTTCACGGCATCTTCTTCGCTTTCGTGCGCCTATTCTGATTCTGCTTCTTTTCATCAGAAAAATGGCTAATATGGAAAATCACAGTTCCGGTGGAATTGGGGATACCTTACTTAAGAGACTGGGTCGGGCCCTTGCCGATGACGACTCCCGGGGGCGACTGATACGACGGCTCTCTCGAGGGTTCCGCGTCCTCTTCGGGTGGAGTGCCTTCGGGTATGCCTTCCTTCTCCTCGGCCTCATCCTCGGGTTCCGCTGGATTGGCGAAAAAAATCTCTCTCTTGCCTTTCTGCTTTACCTTCCGCGCAGTATTTTCCTACTGCCCTGCGCCCTGCTCCTCCTCCCGGCGATCCTCTTCCACCGTTGGTCTGCACTGGCCCTCGTGCTGAGCTCGCTTGCCTTTCTGTTCAGTTCCATGGGGTTCCGGGCGAAATCAGAACCCGGGGCGAGCCCGGCAATCACCGGCGAGTCCCTCACCGTGCTGACCTACAATCGCGGCCAGCACGGCAACCATAGCCTGCAGCCGTTCAAGAACCGCATTCGGCCCGATTTGATCGTGTTTCAGGAAGCGGGTGGACGCGCCGCCGGGTATCTCGCGGCGGAGGGATACGAGGAGTTTCCCCATGCCATCGACCTTGCCGAATTCACCTTGTTGAGCCGCTACCCCATCCTCGGGGCGGAAGTGGTCGAGTTCGAAGCGCAAGACGCTTCCCCCCCCATCCCCATCGCCATCCCCATCGCGGCGCGCTTCGTGATCGACTTTGGCGGGGAATCCGTCGTCGTCTACGCGGTCCATTCCGTTTCTCCCCGTGACACCCTTGCTTACTACCGCCGTGGTGCCTTTCTCTATGGGATCATCGGAATTCCCGGGACGCCCTGGAACGAAGGAAGGAAGACGAATCAGGCATACTGGGATCAGCGCATCGAGCAGGCGAGCGCCCTGCGTGACCGGATCGCCTCCGATCCTTTCCCCGTGATCCTCGCGGGAGACTTGAATGCGCCGGCCGGGGGGCACATCCATCGCCTCTTCAAAAGCGTCTTGGAAGACGCCCACGCGGCTGCGGGCCACGGTTTCGGATACACCTTTCCGGGAACCACCCGCAATCCTCTCAGCCTCGGAGGACCGTGGATGCGGATTGATTACCTTTTCTGCAATTCCCGCTGGGAGACCTCCTGGTGTATTACGGAACGGGATCGCCCGTCCCAGCATCGCGCGCTTGCCGCGCAATTTCGAATCCGGAAATGATTCCCTGACTTTCGGCGGGCAAAGGTCCGATCGGTTTCATCCCGATTAGTCCGCCTTGATCCTGTAGACATCAAAAGGCCGGTTTTCGGTCCGCCGCCACGAGGGAACCGCCCCCATCCAAACCACCCTGGCATCCGTCGTCGTTTCCAGGCACTCTTTGATCCTGCCCCAGTGTTCCGGGGAATTCGCGATGGGCTCATCGATGACGATATATCCAATCCCCTCGTTCCGAAGGAGCGCAAACAACTCTTCCGCCGTTTGGAAGGCGACCCGGTATCCCCTCCCCAACCAGTCGCTCGAGGACAAGACTTTGGATCCTCTCGCCACCCGGAGCCCCGGTAACTCAAGCGCAAGCGCCGCAGCGGCAGTGATGGCCCCCTCCCCGGTCGCGTTGGAAACAACCAGGATCCGGACGGGGGCGCCGGACCCTCCCTCCGCGCTCTCATGCCCGACAACCACCCGGACCGCCTCGCTCGCTCCCGTATATAATTTTTGAACGGGTCGTGCCGTTTCCCCCAGGACCACGATGGCAAACAAAACAACGACAAGGGATTGCCATTTGCCGTTTCGGGCCGGGAAAAGGGACCGCAAGTTCGTTGCCCCGAGGAGAAGCACGGAGGGTATTACCGGCATCAGATAGCGATTGTCGAGGCCTGCCGGAACCACTAGCGCGATCACCAACCCGCAAATCAACAGGGACCAGAGCACAGCCTCCCCGTCGCTCGCCGCATTCTTTCGGAAGACCCTCCGGTATCCGCCGAGAAGCGCGGCTCCCGCGAGTGCGGCGAGGCCAACCCAGCCCACTTCCCGCACCATCGCCTGACCATAGAAGGGAACGGCCGACTGCACCCACTCGGTGAGCCCGCTTTCCTGCATTCCCTCCCCGGTGATTCCCATCGTGAAGAGAATCCAGGGTAGTGCGAACAGCAATACCGGAACCGGCGCGAGCCAGAGGCCGGGAGCGAAGAGCAGGCGCCATTTCCCTGAAAACAAGAGCGCAAAGGGCGGAAGAAGAGCAAGCCCCACGCCCGAACCCTTGGTCAGAATAGCACCGGCAGCCCACAAACCGAAGAGCAACGAATCCCGGGCGCGTCCCGATTGGAGGAACCGGAGAAACGAAAGAGCTGCGAGAAGACTGAGAACCACGAGTAGCAGATCGGCCATGACGATGGCCGTATAGGTCCGGGTCTGCGGCAGTGCGACATAAAGAAAGGCGATCATCGCCGCCTGCCCATCATGGCGCAACATTCGTCGCCCGAACCAGTAGAGAAGGAGGCCCGCTCCCGCGTTGAGGAGATTCATCAAAACCAGAAAAGTCCCCCCCGACCGGAACGGCAGGAGCCCCACGCTGGCGACGAGGTAGAATCCCGGCGGGTAATGACCGATCGCCACCTTGGGAAAGCGTTCGTAATAGCTTTCCGCGTAGCGCATCGGATGGGGAGTTTCAAGAAAACCTCCCGCGAGGTAGTCGCGCACCATCAGGCTGGTAACCACGTGGGCGGCCTCATCCGCATGACCTCCGAAGTCGCTTCGCCACGCACCGCTTTGCATCTGAAATCCAAAGGATATCAGGAACAACACGGTAAAAAGAATTCCCGCGATCCGCCGATACGTGGATTTTTTCTCTGGTAATGATTCCGAATGGCGTAAGCTTTCCATCGAGCGGTGAATAAGGATGGATTCGGAAATTGCGCAAGAACCGAAAGTAGGCGGCAAACTCACTCACGAATTGGAGGGAGTTCCGGCGGAGTTTGACGCTTACGCAGCGAACTACGACGCAGAGCTTAACAAGGGGCTGCGCCTCAGCGGCGAATCTAAGGTTTACTTCGCGGAAGGCCGCATGGCGCGGCTGCGGACGAGACTGGAGAATTTGCCAACCCATCCCAAAGCCGCCTTGGATTTCGGATGCGGAACGGGCTCGGCGACGCCTTGTTTTTTCAACATTCTTGGCGTGGAGTCCTTGCGCGGTCTCGATCCTTCGGAGAGTTCTCTCGCAGAGGCCCGGCGCGAGTGGAAAAACTACAATGTCACCTTTGCGATCAGCGCGTCAGGCTGGGAGGAATCCTGCGATCTCGCCTTCTGCAACGGTGTTTTTCACCACATCCCGGTGGAAGATCGTCCGGCGGCTTACGCGACGGTCAGAGCTACCCTCAAACCCGAAGGCTATTTCGCCTTCTGGGAGAACAATCCATGGAACCCCCTCACCCGCCTTGCCATGCGCTTGGTTCCCTTCGATGCCGACGCCATTCTCGTTTGGCCTCATGAAGCCCGCCGCACGTTGAGGGAGAATGGCTTCGAAGTGTTGAAGACGGACTATGCGTTTTTCTTTCCGAAGTTCCTCTCGGCGCTTCGTTTTCTCGAGCCTGGGCTGCGGTGGCTACCTTTGGGAGGGCAGTATTTCATTCTGTGCCGAAAAACAAAGTAGACGGTGGCATGCCGCCACCTCATTCACTTTTCCCCGGAGCCTTTGCTCGAACGTTCATGGGTCCCCGCTCTTTTTAAAAACGTGCAGCCCGAGCAGGGCGATCGCCAGCATGAGCGGCAACCCGAGGAAATGAATCGCTCCGATGAGGACGTTCGCCAGATCCAGATTGGCGAAATTATTCAGAGACCAGTTGAGAACTACGCTGCCAACCAGAAGAAACTCCAGCACGAGGATCGAAAGTAGCAAAAAAAACAGCGGCGCCTCCTCAATGCCAATGAGGCTTGCGGTCAGCGCGGTGGGTTTCTCACGTTCGCGCAGGAAGAGGATGCAGCTGAAGACATAGAGCTGCATTCCGGTAATCCCGGCGAGGAGCAATAGCGCCTTTGAATGCATGTCGAAAATATTGAGTCCCGCGAGGTCGGTGGGTCCAATGGCGATGGCCAGGATCTGGAAAACTGTGCTGAGAACGACGAGAGCGATTCCGCCAATCTCGAAAAGCCTCGGACGTTCCGAAAGAATGAAGAGAAGATGCCGCATCCCGTCGCGCCAGGTGCGCAGGTGAGCGACCCGTCCCTCCGGCCCGCAGCGCAGGCCCGAGCGGATCTCGACGGTTTTCGCCCCGTGTTTCAGAGCCTTGATGAGCAACTCCGAGGCGAACTCCATGCCGCTGGCGCGGATTCCCCAGGTCTCGTAGGCTGATTTGCGGATACATCGGAAGCCCGAGTTGCAATCCGAGAGCCGCCCGTGGAATAGGAGATTGATCAGCGTCGTCAACACCGGCGTGCCGAGCCGGCGGTGCAACCATGGCATCGCCCCGGGCTCGATAGTGCCCCGCATCCGCGAGGCGATCGCCATGTCGGCATCGACTTCGACGGCCTTTTGATAGAGGGGCAGAGCGTCCTCGTAGTGATAAGTCATGTCCGCATCGGCGAACATCACATAGGTGCCCTCGGCAGCGGCGATCCCACCACGGAGCGCCGCGCCGTAGCCGCGTTCCGCCACCGGCACGACCCGCGCACCGGCTGCGCTCGCCAGTTCCGATGAGCGATCCGTGCTGCCGTTGTCGGCGACGACGATCTCGTAGGTCAGGGAACTGCCCCTACCGTCGAGAGATTGCTTCACTGCCTCGATACATGCGACGATGCTCACCTCTTCATTTAGACAGGGGAAAACGAAGGTGAGGTCCATATGATGCTCGGAAATTTCAGGCGCCTCCCTTCTCCTAACAAAGCGGTAGCATTCCCGATCTCTGATACTCCCATGGGAGGCGGGAAAATCAAATCGCAAAAGTAAAATAAAGGAAATTGGCCGGTAGACGCGATGATCCGAAGTTACCGATATTTTATTTGCCCAGTTCTCCAAGAGGTGTATCGAAGTAATCAAACTCCGCCTCAGCCTGAACCCCTTTACTCTTCGCCACCCGCGCAATGGCTGAATCCTCCCTTACGATCCCGGCTTGTGTTTTCTGGCTGGGACTGGCCCTTCTCGTATATGCCTTCGCGGGCTACCCGGTGGTGCTGCGACTGCTCAATCTCGCGCTGCGGCCACGCCCGGAAGAGGCCCACGCCCCGGGTGAGGCCCCTTCTCTCTCCTGTATCATCGTGGTTCACAATGAAGAATCCCGTATCGGCGCTCGTCTCCGAAACTTGGCGGACTGCGCCTACATCGGCGAACGCGAGATCCTGCTCGTCTGCGATGGCTGCACCGATTCCACCGCCGAGACCGCGCGTCGCTTCGATCCCGGATTTCCCCTTCGCATACTTGAGCAGGGCGAACGCACCGGCAAAGCGACCGCCCTGAACCTCGCCGCAAAAGAGGCCACCGGGGAAATCCTCGTCTTCGGCGACGCCCGGCAGCGCTTTGCCCCTGACGCGATCGACAGACTCGTTGATCGGCTCCGGCGCAATCCCTCAGCCGCAGCCGTGAGCGGCAGTCTCGAGATCGAAGCCTCCGGAGACGGTCCCGCCGCCGGGCTCGATCTTTACTGGAGACTCGAGAAGTGGATCCGGAACGAAGAGTCGAAACGCGACTCCGTGATCGGCTGCACCGGTGCAATCTATGCGATGCGCCGCGAGGACTACCGCCCCCTTCCGGAAGACACGCTCATCGATGACGTGGTCCAACCCATGCAGGCGCTCGTGCGGGGACGCCGTATCCTCTTCGAGCCGACGGCTGTCGCCTACGATCCCCAAACCCTCGAAACTCACCATGAGAAACGGAGGAAAGTGAGGACCCTCGCCGGGAACTACCAGATGCTCTTCCGCCACCCCCGATGGCTCGTGCCCCGGGGAAATCGTTGCTGGTGGCAGTTGATCTCGCACAAATACCTGAGACTCGGGGGACCGCTCTATCTCGTCGCCACCCTCGCCGGGGCTCTCGCCCTCGCTCCCTCCTCAGCCTTTTTCCGACTGGTCCTGGCTGCCCAGATTCTTGCTTACCTCGCCGCCGTCGCCGGGATAAGCCCCGCACTTCGCCGCTGTCGCCTTTTTTCAATCCCGGCGGGATTCCTCTTCTTGCAAGTACAGTCCGCCAGGGCTTTGCTCCACTATGTGCAGCTTCGCCGCGGCGGCAGCGGCGGCGGCAGCGGCGGCGGCGGCAGTTGGTGACGCCACCACACAACTCCCCTCGTCCCCTCGTCCCCTCGTCCCCTCGTCCCCTCGTCCCCTCGTCCCCTCGTCCCCTCGTCCCCTCGTCCCCTCGTCCCCTCGTCCCCT
>JBDNIL010000200.1:0-58502 GCA_041688355.1 Verrucomicrobiales bacterium
GAGCCGGCAGAGCCTGGATGTCATCCCATCCCATCGCCGCGATGACCGCCCCGCCGGAGTCCGACTCGTGGATAACAAGGCCGTCTTTCGTCAGAATGCGGACCTTTACTCCTATCATCTCGTCTTCTCGATAGGGATTGTTGTCGCCCAGAAAGACCTGCTCCATGCTCACCGGTGTGGTCTCGAGGGTCGTCTCGCCGTTAAAGCGGAGCGACTCCAGCGGGATCTCGGCGGTCTGCTTCACCCGGTGGGAGGCACCTCCCTCGTCCGAGGCGGCGGTGTAGGTCCATGTTTTTGCCTCGGTCTCGTAAATGGTGGTGCGGTCCTCCCACACTAGGGCATACTCAAGCCGCGCCCCGTCGAGCGAGTCGCGCGAAAGATTACGTATGGCCATGCGGAAAGTCGTGGGCCGCCCCTCAAGCACGATACTTTCCAGAGTGTGTTTCTCGACGCTGCCGGTCTGGCGGGTGAGCGCGACGTCGAGCCGGAAATCGGTCTTCACGGTCGCTGCCATCGGCGTCTTCCTGAGCCAGTCTTTGACATACTGCTGATCATCGAGGCAGAGGAGATTGATGACCGTCTCGAACTCAAGCCCGTCTTCGCGACGGATCTTCATCTGCTGGCGATCGGTCGAGACGCCGATCAGAATGGCCGAGACCTTCTGACCTTTTTTGTCAGTGAACTGGTGGAAATCAGGCGATCCCTGAGCGGCAGCCCTCCCGGAAAAGAGAACGGCAACGAGCAACAGGAATGCGCCGGGGTGTGCGGATCGGAACATTGTGAATTACTATAACCCCGGTTTTGGTGAATCACTTCACGAAAATGACGTTACGTCATCACCACCCGAATTGGCCCCCTCTCAGGGACACGGATTCGGATATCGCACATGCACTGCCTCGATCGCCGCGAGGACGTCGCCGGACAGTTCCAGCTCGACGCTGTCGATGTTGGACTTCAGCTGGGCCATGGTCGTGGCACCAATCAGGTTGCTCGCCACGTGGGGCCGTTGATTGATCCATGCGAGGCTCATCTGCGCGAAATCGAGCCCGGCCTCGTCGGCGATGCGGGCGTAATCCTCGATCGCGGCGTCGCTGGTCGCGCCATTGTAGCGGGCGAACCGCTCCCAGACCGTGAGCCGGGCGCCCTCGGGCCGCTGTCCGCCCCGGTATTTCCCCGAGAGCCGGCCGAAAGCGAGCGGCGAGTAAGGCAACAGACGCACCTCCTCCTCGTGGCAGATCTCGGAAAGACCGCCGTCGAAGGTGCGGTTGAGGAGATTATAGGAGTTCTGAATCGTCACGATGCGGGGAACCGCCCCGCTCCGGGCGAGCTCGAGAAAACGCATCGTGCCCCAGGGGGTCTCGTTCGAGAGACCAATATAACGAATTTTCCCCTGATCCACCAGATCAGCGAGCACGGCGAGTGTCTCCTCGATCGGCACGCGGTCCGGTTGCACCGACGGCTCGTAGTCGCGTTTCCCGAAAAGCGGGACCGTACGATCGGGCCAGTGGAGCTGGTAGAGATCGATGCAGTCGGTCTGCAAGCGACGCAGGCTGCCCTCGAGAGCAGCGGTGAGGTGCTCCCGATTGTGCCGATTCCCCTCGCGCACGTGGGTCACATGCGGCCCGGGCCCCACTGCCTTCGTCGCGAGGGTGACCCGGTCGCGCGTCCCCCGAGCCGCGAGCCACGTCCCGATGATGCGTTCCGTCTCATGACAGGTCTCCGCGCGCGGAGGCACCGGATACATCTCGGCGGTATCGAAAAAATTCACGCCCTGCTCGAGGGCGTAGTCCATCTGCTCGTGTCCCTCGGCCTCGGTATTTTGCTCGCCCCAGGTCATCGTGCCGAGGCCGATGAGACTGACACGCAGGTCGCTGCGGGGGATTTCGCGGTATTTCATGGGATCGGAAAGGGATCGCAAGCAAGCGGATCAGCCGTTGCGGATGATGAGCTGATTCTGCCCGCCGTTGCCCCTTTCCTCGGCCCAGACCCGACGAACATGGTCATAGATCTGCCCGACCGTCGCCTTATTCTGGAGCCGGAACTCCGTCGTCTTCGCGTGAGTCGTCTCGGGGTAGTGCTTCGTCACCATCGTATCGAGATTGCCCATGCCGACTTTGGTCGTGGCCTGGTTGGCGATGTCTTTGAGCCGGTTGATCGTCGCGCTGCCGGTGGTGACAGAGGAGCTGTCCGTGATGGGCTCGAGGTAGTAAAAGCGGACCGTCTGGCCGCCTGACGTATCGACCGTGCATTCGTAGACCCGCACCGCGCCGTCGATCAGATACTCGTGCTCACTCACCGAGGTGATGTGGTCAAGACGCGAGACAAAACGGCCGGCCGAGGTCACCACTTCCCAGAATCCCTTCAGCCCCGGCTGCTCGCCATCCGGCGTCGGGGTCTGGGAAAATGCGGGGCCCGCGAACGAGAGCGTCGCGACAATGAGGGAGAAAAGGAATGGAGTTTTCATGGAACTACGGATTATCGTCACAGATCGGGGGAGACTGCAAGCTATTCGCTGCGCCTCGCTGCCTTAATGCGGGAGGAGGAGATCTCCGGCATGAGAGGGAAGCCCGGTGATCCTTTTTTCCCACTCTCGATTGTCACTCGCCTGAGTCCGACAGGCTACTGGCAATTTGCGTTCGAGGGCGACTCTGCCATTATAGCCCATTCCCGGGATAGAGACCGGTTCCTCGAAACAGTATGGGATTCTCGTGATTCTGCTGCTCTCGCTGGTTTCCTTTTTCGCCGGAGCCATTCCCGACGCCACGGCCGCTAACCTGGCGGCGGACTGGGGGCCCGGATACCTCGGCGGTGAAAATTTCTTCACGATGTTCGCTCTCTTCTTCCCGGCGGTGACGGGAATCATGACAGGGGTGAACATGTCGGGCGATCTTGCCAGTCCGGGGCGATGTCGGGAGCGGGCGCGGCCTTCGAACGTGCCCGGAGCTCCCTGCTGCGGCTCGAAGAGGAAAAATACCACCCGAAAAACTGGCGCCCCATCATTCTCGCGCTCAGTGGAGGAGCTTTTCAGCGGAACCATCTCGCCGAATTTGGCTATTGGCTCAGCTCCGGCCAAGGCGTCCTCACCCTCGCCCGTGTCATCACCGGGGGTGTCGAGAACCAGATCGAGACCCTCGGGATTCGTGATGTGGCGTTCCGTCGGTCCGATGCGGTTCGCTCCGCTGCGACTTGCGATGCTCGTTTCGGAGAACCACGGGGCATCGACATACTCGGAGACATTCTCGACGGCGTCGTAGCTCGGCGGTTCGCCGGGAGAGACGGCGGCTCGAGACGTCATCCCGATCGAGGTGGCGAGGGCAAACACGAGGAGCGGAGCAGGTAAGACGACTTTCATCGTATGGATCATGGATCGGATCGTGCAGCTTTGCGTCAATTCCCGATGAAGGAAATGTAAAAGTCCCGTAAAAACAGGCTCTGACTTCCTCTCGCGGGAGACTTCCGCGTCCGATGGAGAGCGTATCGGAGGTCGTGAGACCTTCGGGCGATGGCTCTGCGAGGACGAAACTCTCACGATGCTGTTGCAATACTTCCGAAAAATTGAAATTGCAGTTTCTTCTGCGGTTCCCGGACTTTTTTCAATCTGTGTCAATCGGTGGGAGCAAAGCGGATCTGTGATCCTCTGTGTTCGAGCGCTTCAACACGGATTGGCACGGATTTTCTCGGATTAGCTCAGATCAGATTAGAACGCTGACCTTTTGCAACACTCTCGCGAGTTCCGCTACGGGGATCCCACCCCGCAAGCGCTTCCCGTAGAGGAACATGCAAATGTTCCCGGTGGATATCCAACGAGGGGGACTCTCGCGAGTTCCGCTACGGGAACTGACCCTGGTGAATCTGGAACCTCACGGAAGCGGGAAACGCTCGTTCAGCTCAAGCACCCGCAAGCGGATCGCTTCCAGCTTGGCGGCGTCGCCGTGGTTCCCGATGGCTTCGTGAATGAGGTCGCCGACGGTGGCCATGTCGGTCTCCTTCATCCCGCGAGTCGTTACTGCAGGTGTTCCGATCCGGATACCGCCGCCTTTGAAGGGACTCTCGGTATCAAAGGGAATCGAATTTTTGTTCACCGTGATCCCCGCCTTGTCGAGGGTCTCCTGGACGAGTTTGCCGTTGAGTTTTTGCGGCCGCAGATCGACCATGAAGAGGTGATTCTGAGTACCGCCGGAGATGATGCGGTAGCCAAGTCCTCCGAGATGATTGGCGAGAGTCGAGGCGTTTTTGACAACCTGCTCCTGATACTCCTTAAAGCCGGGCTGGAGGGCCTCGTGGAAACAGACCGCCTTGGCCGCGATGACATGCATGAGCGGGCCGCCCTGAACGCCGGGGAAAACCATGGAGTCGATCTTTTTCGCGAGATCCTCGTCGTTGGTGAGGATGAGTCCGCCGCGGGGACCGCGCAGACTCTTGTGCGTCGTCGTGGTGACGAAGTGGGCGTGCTCGAGCGGCGAGGGATGGACGCCTGCGGCAACGAGTCCGGCGATGTGGGCCATGTCGACGAAGAGATACGCCCCGACGGAGTCAGCGATCTCGCGCATGCGGGGGAAGTCTATGATCTGCGAATAGGCCGAGGCCCCGGCGGTGATCATCTTGGGCTGATACTCCTCAGCAATGACGGCGAGTTTGTCGTAGTCGATCGTCTCGTTTTCCTCGGAGACCCCGTAGTGCTTCACTTCGTAGAGTTTGCCGGAAAAGTTGGCGAAGTGACCGTGGGTGAGGTGTCCGCCGTGGGCGAGATCCATCGTGAGGATCTTGTCGCCGGGGTCGAGGACGCTGAAGTAGACGGCGGCATTGGCCTGCGATCCACTGTGCGGCTGCACGTTGGCGAACTTCGCGCCAAAGAGTTCTTTGGCCCGCTCGATCGCGAGGGTCTCGGCCTTGTCGACGTTCTCGCATCCGCCATACCAGCGGCGGCCGGGGTAACCCTCGGCATACTTGTTGGTGAGGCAACTGCCCTGGGCCTGCTGCACGGCTTTGGAGGCAAAGTTCTCGGAGGCGATGAGCTCGATGTTGCCTTTCTGTCGGGCGGCCTCTTCCTCGATGACGCGGAAGATCTCGGGATCGGTCACGGCGACGTTCGGGGCGCTCACCGGCACGCCGCAGGAGTTCATCTTCCCGACACGGCGCCCGTGGCGTCCGCCGGATTCAAATTCCGCACCGAGCCAGGCGTCGACGATGGCGGCGCCTTCGGGTCCGCTCGTGAAGTCACCGGCGAGGCAGAGCACGTTGGTGTCGTTGTGGACGCGAGTGCGGGCGGCGAGGTCTGGACTGGTGACGACAGCGGCCTGGACGCCCCAGTAACGGTTCGCCGCGACGGACATGCCGATTCCGGTGGTGCAACAGAGGATGCCGAGGTCTTTCTGGCCGGTGGCGACGGCCCCGGCGATTTTCGCGGCGTAGTCGGGGTAATCGACGGACTCTTTGGAGAAACAACCCGCGTCTTCGATGTCGTAGCCTTTGCCTTTAAGATGGGCAAGGACGGCTTCTTTCAGTTCAAAACCACCGTGATCGGTGCCGATGATGAGAGTGGGTTTCTCCATGTTTTAATTCAGATAAAGGGGGGGGATTGAACGTGTCCGCTTAGACTACGCTGCGTTAGCTAGAGCGGGAGTCAGGGATTGTCAAAATAACTTAGCGGGAACCTTTGGCCTCACGCTCACGGCTTCGACGGGTCGCCGGTGAGGACAAACCGCATAATCGAGGGCATCGCCTCTTTGATGAGGTTCCGGGTGATGCGGTACTCGTCGAGATCGCCGCCGATGGGATCGGGGACTTCGAGATCGAGGCCTTCATTGGCGACGAACTCGCGGAGAACGAAGGTTTTTTCCTGCTCTTCAGGGAAATAGCTGCGGATCGCGTCGATGTGGCCGGTCCCGAGACCGAAAATGTGGGTGTATTCCTCCATCATCCCGGGGGTCAGCATGCGGCTGCGCTGGCGGGAGATGTCGATCCCCTCTTCTCTCATCGCGGTGACGGAGTGGCGACTCGGCGTCATGTCCTCCATCGCCCCGATCCCGGCCGAGCCGACCTCGATGTCGGCCCCGGCTTCTTTGGCCATAAGACGCAGAAAACCTTCAGCCATGGGGCTGCGGCAGACGTTTCCGGTGCAGACGAAGAGGACTTTCTGACTCATCAAGGGGAAGGACAAATGGACTTTCAATGGAGCGTCGAACGGCGGAATGTAAAGCATCAACCCCGAAAAACTGCCTTGATCCCCCGTCACCCGTGCTTATGCTCGGACACTTTGTTTCCACATCCTGACGCCCCTTTTTCATGACCCTCGCCGATCTCCTGACTCCCGGATGCGTGATTGCCGAGATGCAATCCAACGAGCAATTCCCCGCCATCGCCGAGCTCGTGGACCGTCTCGTCTCGAGCGGCTCACTCACCGCCGACAATCAGGCGACGGCTCTCGCCGCACTTACTGCCCGGGAAGAACAGCGCAGCACCGGGATAGGCGGCGGCATCGCGATCCCGCATTGTTTCCTCGCCGAGATCGATTCGGTCGTGGCGATCTTCGGCCGCTCCACGGGCGGGATCGACTTTTGCGCGCTGGACCGGGCTCCGGTGCATTTTGTGGTTCTCTTTCTCGTGCCCGAGTCGCAGCATACTCTCCACCTCAAGACGCTCGCGGCGATCGCGAAGATCCTCAACAGCGCCGAGACCCGCAGCCGTCTCGCCGAGGCGACCGACGAAAACGCGCTCTTCGAAATCCTCTCTCTCAAGGCCGCCACGGTCTGAGCCCTCCCTCCCCTTTTTCCACTCTCCATGGCCGCCCCTTTTGCAGAGCTACTCTCCTCGCGCCTGAACGATGCGCTTGCTCGAACCGACTTTGCCGCCGATCTTCCCGCGGACTTTTCCCCGAAGATCGACCAGACCCAGAACCGGCAGTTCGGCGACTATCAGTCCAATGCGGCGATGATCCTCGCGAAGGCGCTGAAGCGCAATCCCCGCGAGGTCGCGACGGCGATCGCAGAGACCTTCGACGGCGGCGGGCTCTTCGATGCTCCGGAGATCGCGGGTCCCGGCTTCATCAACTTCCGCGTCACGACGGCGGCGCTGACGGACCGGCTCGCCGCGCTGATCGCGGACGAGGCCCGCATCGGGGTGGCGGCGACGAGCACTCCGAAGACGATCGTGGCCGACTTCTCCGCGCCCAATGTGGCGAAACCCATGCACATCGGCCACATCCGCGGCACGATCATTGGCGACTGCCTCACGCGGGTGGCGTCCTTTCTCGGTCACAAGGTCATCTCCGACAACCACATCGGCGACTGGGGCACGCAGTTCGGGATGATCCTGTGGGGTTGGAAAAACTTTCTCAATCAGGGCGCGCTCGAGGCCGACCCCATCGCCGAGCTGCTCCGCGTCTACCGCGAGGTGAATGCGAAGATCGCCGAAGACGAGACCCTGCGCGACACCTGCAAGGCCGAGTTGGTCAAACTCCAGGGCGGCGACGCGGAAAATCTGGCGATCTGGGAGCGTTGCATCGAGGTCTCGAAGGTCGGCCTGCAGAAGATCTACGACCGGCTCGAGATCCGTTTTGACCACTGGTATGGCGAAAGTTATTACAATGACAGGCTCGCCCCGCTCGTCGACGGCCTCATTGCCAGAGGCATCGCCGAGAAGTCCGATGGAGCGATCTGCGTTTTCTTCCACGACAACGAAAAGCTCGCCGACAAGCCGGCCCTGATCCGCAAGTCGGACGGCGGTTTCCTCTACGCCACGACCGACCTCGCGACGATAGACTTCCGCCTCGAGGAGCTCGGGGCGGACGTCATCTGGTATGTCGTGGGCGCGCCCCAACAGCTCCACTTTGACCAGATCTTCGCCATTTCCGCGAAGCGGGGTCAGGAGGCCGAGCTGCAGTTCATCCCCTTCGGCAGCATCCTCGGGAAAGACCGCAAGATGCTGCGGACCCGCGCGGGCGAGACGGTCCAACTGGCCGACGTCCTCTCCGAGGCGGTCGCCCGGGCCATGCTCATCGTGGAGGAAAAAAATCCCGAACTCGCGGCGGACGAGAAGGCCGCGATCGCCGAGGTCATCGGGATCGGTTCGGTGAAGTATGCCGAGCTCAGCCAGTTCCGGATGACGGATTACATCTTCGACTGGGACACGATGCTCAGCCTCAAAGGCAACACCGCCCCCTACCTCATCAACGCCTACGTGCGAACCCGCGCCATTTTCCGCAAGCTCGGGAGCGACTTCGAGGCGGGTGGCGAGGTCGTTCTCACCGAGGAGGCGGAAAAAGCGCTGCTGCTAAAGCTGGCGCAGTTCGCCGAGATCGTGCCGACGATCCTCGACGACTTCCGGCCCAACGCGCTCGCCGCCTATCTTTACGAAGTGGCGACGACCTATCACCAGTTCTGGGAGGCCTGCCCCGTCCTCAAAGTGGAAGGCGAAATCCGCCAGACGCGGCTCGCCCTCTGCGAACTGACCGGTCGAGTGCTCCGCTGCGGGCTCGGTCTGCTCGGGATCCGAACCACGGAAAAAATGTAACCCCGCCCCGCGAAAGGGATCTCTTAATTGGACGCCTCTCTCAAAGCTCTCCAGGATCACCTCAATGCCTCCGTCCTCGGCGCGGGCCCGGCGACCTATGAGCTGATCGCGGCTCTCCTCGCGGGCGGACATGCGCTCATCGAGGGGCCTCCGGGCGTGGGCAAGACGACTCTCGCGAAGACCCTCGCCCAGTCGATTTCGGGATCGTTCAAACGAGTCCAGTTCACCCCCGATCTTCTGCCCTCGGACCTCGTCGGCTATTCCGTCTACCGACAGGATAAAAACGCCTTCGAGTTCATCGAGGGGCCCGTCTTTACGAATCTCTTTCTCGCCGACGAGATCAACCGCACCAGCCCCCGCATCCAGAGCGCCCTGCTCGAATGCATGAACGAGGGACAGGTCACCGTCGATGGGGTGACGCGCCCGCTCCCCGACGTCTTTCAGGTCGTCGCGACGCGGAACAATCGCCATCGCGCCGGCACCTTTCCCCTGCCCGCGCCGCAGTTGGACCGCTTCCTGATCTCCATCGAGATGTCCCTGCCAGACAGCGAGACCCGCAGCGGCATTTTGAAATACCACGCGACGAAGAGCGCCGTCGAGATTGTCCCGGCGACGATCTCCCTCGATAAAGTCGCGGCGTGGCAGGACCAGGTGCGACGCGTGCCCGTCTCGGACTCGATCTTTCACTACGTCATCCGCCTCTGCGACGCGATCCGCCACCACGGTGAACTCGACGCGACGATCAGCAACCGCGGCGCCCTCGCCCTGATGCAGGCCTCACGAGCGGTCGCTTTTCTCGAGGAGCACGAGGCCGTCTTCCCCGAGGATGTGAAACGGGCCTTTATCCCCGCCGTGCTCCATCGGATCGAGCGGGGCGAGAGTGAATTCGAAAACGACAGCTCGACCCGACGCCGATCCGCCGTGAGATTGTTGCTCGAAGAGTTGCTGGACGCCGTGCCGATAGAGTAGACTCGCCCCGTTCATGGACGAGTCGCCCGCCAATCCAGCTCCCAACGTCAGCCTCACCCCGGCAGGCTCGATCGCCCTCGTCGCCGGTCTGGTGACGACCATCGCTGCCATACTCCTGCTCTCGGGACCGATTTTTGCCGCCGGAATCCTCGCCCTGGGCTTCCTCGGCATGGCTCGTCTCGCGGCCCGGCGTCACCTTCGTGGGATGCTCGTCAGCCGCAAACTGCCCTCGCGAGGGCGCACCGGGGAGAGCTTCACGGTGGAAACCCGCCTCGTTCCGAAGCCCGCGTTTCCAATCGCGACGGTGATCCGATTCCGCGATCCCCTCGCCTCGACTTCGGGAGAAAAGCGGATCGCTCCGGGCGTGATCAGTTCGGCGCCCGCGCTCCGCTACACCGGCAAGTCTTCGCGTCGCGGCGTCCACCGTCCCCGTCCCTGGACGATCCACTCGACCTGGCCGCTCGGCCTTTTTTTGACCAAACAAAGCGGCGCTTTTCGCGACAGCGACACGCTCCTGCTCCAGCCGAAGCCCTTCCTCCCGCAGCGGCTCCGCTCCCACCTCGAACGGCTCGCGCTGGAGGCCATCGAGAATTCGTCCGAACCGCCGGACCCGGTCGCCGACTTTCGTCTTCTCCGCGAATTCCGCCCCGGCGATTCGGTGAAGCGAATCCACTGGCCCGCAAGCCTTCGCTCGGGCCATCTCCAGGTCGCCGAGCTCGAGCCGCCCCGACCGAAGCCCCGCCGCTACGGCATCCTCATCCACGCCTACGAACCCGCCGGACAGGTCCTCACGCCGGAGACCTTCGAAATGATCCTGCGCATAGCGGCGGGTTTGTTGCAGCGATTCCAGCACGAGGAGATCCCCGTCGTCTTCCGCCATTACCCTGACAAACCCGCCTCTCTCGCCCATCGCAGCGAGGTGGAAGAGGTGCTCGATCACCTCGCGCTCTGTCACCGACGCCCCGTCGGGGCCCTCGAAGCCCTTGCGGCGGCGGCACGCGATTTCCGTCACTGCGACGAGGTCTTCCTCCTCAGCGACTGCCCCCGCAGCGAGTGGGAAGCGAGCCTGCGCGAGCATTTTCCCGCCAACACCTGCATCGACGCGACCTCCCTCGGCAGCCAGGCGCGTCCGGGTCTGAAAACACGACTCCGTCTTCCCGCATGAACCTCGTCCCCGTCGCCATCGCCGCTCCCCTCGCGGCCTCGCTCGCCGCCTGGATGCTCTCGGGGTCACCGGTTCCCATGGCTCTCTCAATTTTCGTGTTGTTAGTCTCTCTCGGGACCGGACCGCTCTTCGCGAAAGGCGGGGAAAAACGGCGTCGGCAGGGACGCGCCATCGCCCCTTTCGTCATCGCGGGTCTGGCGCTGTATGGCGAAGTCCACCTCTACTCCACCGGACAGGCCCTCGCGTTGCGGGCGTCCCTGCCACTGACTTTTCACTTCGGCATGGCCCTGCTCTGGTGGGTCGTGGCGGACCTGCTCATACGCTTGCCGCAGAGACGCCACATGAAACCGCATCGCCACGGACTGACTGGTATCGCGGGCGGGCTCGTCCTGCTCACGGCCTCGGCGGCGACAGAGCGGTATGACTTCGGCCCGTGGGAGATCTACCCGGTCGCGGCACTCCCGGCAGTGGCCTTTGCAGCACGATTCCTCCTCCCGGGGTTGGCGGCGGTGAAAAACGCGGTCTTCGTGGTGCTGCCCGCCGCTCTCGCCGTGACCGCGCTTCTCCTCGGATCGGGCCTCGCGGCCGACACCCTGAGACCCTGGCTCTTCCCGAACGAGTACGACGAGAGCGAGTGGGACGACGATCGCCCCGCCGCTCCGGGCGGTGAGGGCGGTCCCGTCGACGGAGCCTCGCGCCATCTCCCGCGCGAGGCTGACGTACGCTTCCGGGGTCAGGTTATGGTTCAAGTCAAGGCCCATAGCCCCGAACTCTTCCGCTCGTGGCTGAAGTCACCTCTCTACGTGCGCACCTCGACCCTCGCCCTTTTTGAAAGCGACGAAGTCCTCTCCCCGATCCGGAGCGGTCGCTGGCGCTACGACATCGACGACGGCAGCGAGGACCACGCCATCGCCCTGCAGCGCCCGGAAAGTCGCGCCGCGATGCCCTACACGCTCTATCTCTCAAGGGAATCGGTCGGCCATCTCCCCGTCCTCGCGGGCTCGGGCACGATCTACACCGATGCGGTCTACGAGTTCGCCGACGACTGGTATCAGCTCGCTCCGCCGACCGAAGTCACGAGACTGCGCTACACCGCCTCGACCCCGCCGCTCGCCCCGCCGACGGACAAGGCCATCGCCCTGCTCTTGCAGAGGGATGCCTCCGATGAAAATGGCATCTACCTCGGGCTCCCGCCGTCGCCGCTGGCCTCGCGAGTGGCCGCCCTCACGGCGGGCTTTGACAGAGACGATCCACTCGGAGAGGTCCGGCGATACCTCGAGGAGCGCACCCGTTACTCACTGCAATTCAAAACGCCCGATGACTCCACTCCCGCCGAGGCATTTCTCTTTGGTCCCGGTCAGGGCCACTGCGAGCACTACGCCGCCGCGACCGTGCTGATGCTGCGCAGTCTCGGCATCCCCTCGCGCGTCGCCTACGGATATGCCGGAGGGGCGGCCGACACGGGAAAGCAGATCCTCGCTTTTCGCGACAGCGACTTCCATGCCTGGGCCGAGATCCTCACCGCCGGGGCCGCAGGCTGGGTCATCTACGACACGACTCCGCGCGTCCCCGCCGCCGCTCCGCGCCCTCCCGTCGCCATCTCCCTGCCCGCGATGGACGAGATACTCTACCACGACTTCTCCGACTACGATCCCTCGCAGTTCACCGGCGGACTTGGCATCGGGGAGCAAATCGCCGCCTTTGTCGGCCTGCTCTCGCGTCACTTTTTCCTCACCACGGCGATCGGCCTTGCTCTCCTCGCGGGCCTCTGGAGGCTTCTGCCGGGGAAGATGCGTGATTCTACCGCGACGGAGGCGGCATCGGTAAAAAATACCAGCGACGCCGCCTTCCGCCCCGATTTCCTCCGTGAACTCGAGCACGCCGGGCGCAGTCTGGGGGTAGTTCGCAAGCCCGGCCACACCTGGCGCGAGTATCTCGCCCGGATCGGGACCGGCCAATCTCTCCCCGGCGATCTCGATGAGGCCATCGCGTACTACTACGCGGTATGCTACAGTGGCAGAGCGCGCGACCCGGCGACAGAGAACGTCTTCCTCGACCGGATTCGCCAATGGCACGGCTCGCAGCGGCCCGATTGACAATCCTCTCCCGGTGAGGCTCATTTCCCCATCTCTATTTTTGACATTCTATGGATGAACACTACTGGCTGGATAAAACCCGCGGCTACATCGATCTCGCGATGCACGACGAGGCCTGGCGCGAGCTGAACAATCTGCCCCCGGACAAGCGCGCCAGCCCCGAGGCGCAGGAGATGCGCATCGTCATCCGGCTCGATCAGCAGAATCTCGAAGAGGCGCTCTCCCTGAGCCAGATCCTCTGCGACATACACCCTCACAACCACGCCGGGTTCGTTCAGGGCGCCTACTGCCTGCATCAACTCGGCCGCACCGTCGAGGCGATCGATCACCTCCAGTCCGGTCCCGAGAGTCTCCTCGAGGAGCCCGTCTACTTCTACAATCTCGCCTGCTACGAGCTCGCTCTGGGCAAGCCCCAGGCCGCCGTAACTTGGCTGCGGCAGTCGATCGAGATGGACCGCACCTTTCGCGCGAAGGCCCTCACCGATCCCGATCTGATGAGCGTCCACGACGATATCTGACGACATGAGCGAATCTCTCGATGCGGCCTTTCGCCGCAATTTTGAAGAGCGCGGAGAACTCGGTGCCTCGCTCTCGGTCTGGAAAGACGGGATCGAGATCCATTCGCTCCACCACGGCTGGCGCGATCCCGAGAGGACCGAGGCGTGGGAATCCGATACTCTCGCCCCGGTCTGGTCAGCCTCGAAGGGCCCGGCGGCACTGACGGTGCTGATTGCTCTCGAGGCGGCGGGGCTCACCGCCCACAGTCGCGTCGACGAGGTCTGGCCCGAGCTCCTCGCCGCGCGCGGAACAGGCCTCACTTTTGCCCAGCTCCTCTCCCACCAATCGGGACTCGCCGCGCTCTCGGTGGAAAATCGGCCCCACATCCTGAGCTTCAGCGGCGTCCTCGCCGCACTCGAGGAGCAGGAACCTTTCTGGGAACCGGGTCAAGGCCACGGCTATCATCCGAGGACGCTCGGCTTCCTCCTCGACGAGGTCGTGCGACGACTGAGCGGAGGCACCAGTCTCGGGGAATACTGGAACACCCGTCTCGCCACGCCGCTCCAGATCGATTTCTGGATCGGCAACCTGCCCGCCCGCGCCCTCGACCGCATCGCCACGATGCTGCCGCCGAAGCTACAGCGTCCCTCCGATCTCGAGATCCCCTTTTACCGCGCCCTCGCCCGGGCGGACTCTCTCCCGCTCGCCGCCTTTTCCTCCCCGTCGGGAATGCGGTCGCTCAGCGACATCAATAAGCTCGAGTATCTCCAGGCCGGTCTGCCCGCCCTCGGCGGCGTCGGTACCGCTCGCGGACTCGCGAAATTTTATCAGATCCTCGCCGGTGGTGGTGTCCTCGACGGGGTCGTCGTGCTCCCCTCCCGTGTCGTCGAGATGGCGCGCACGCTGCAGGCCTGCGGCGAGGACCGCACCCTCATGATGCCGACCTCTTTCACTGCCGGTTTCATGCGCGATCCCCTCGACGCTTCGGGCGGGAAAACTCGCACGATCTTCGGCCCATCGCCGCGCTCCTTCGGCCAGCCCGGAGCCGGGGGCAGCCACGCCTTCGCCGATCCTGACAATAACCTATCATTCGCCTACATCATGAATCAGATGGAGGCGGGAATCCTGCCAAACCGAAAATCGCTCGATCTCGTCGAGCAGGTCTATGCAAACTTGGGTCGGTGAGAGCGCCTTGGAGAAGGGCCGCCCCTCCCTCGTGCAGACCATTGGGTAATGCGGGTTTGAATCCTTTTTTCTTCACAAAACGAGATCGGGTAAAAGTCCCGGCCCGTACGTATCCTGGCCACCCTGTCAATCCAGACCATTCCACCATGCGTCGAGGAGTTCGCGAAGCTCATCCACCTTTTCCTCGAGCGCGGGATCGTCGATGATATTGCGCTTCTCCGCCGGATCTTCCACAACATCAAAAAGCGCGTCATTATTTAGGTACCCGCCCCAGGGTTCATCCCCGTGTGTTACGATAAGTTTGTACGTCCCCTTTCTCACCCATCGGTAGGCGACGTCACGCCCCGGTTGGTCCAGCGTGCTCGCGTCGCCCGGATAGATCTCGCCGTAGACCGCCCGATCAGGCTCAACTTTTCCTAACAGATCCACTCCCGGCATTCCCGCGCGCGATTGCTCACCTAGTCCGGCAGCCTTCAGCAGGGTGGGAACGATATCTACGCTACTGACAAGTTCCCCGCGAGTCGCCGGAGTCACGACCCCGTCCCATCGGACCAGGATAGGGCTGCGCACGCCTTCGTCAAAGGGCGCACGCTTGCTCGTCTTCGTGTAGGCGAACTCCTCCGGACGCGACTTCTCGCGCTGCGTGGACGGGCTCCAGCCATTGTCCGAGACAAAAACAAAGATCGTATTAGAGGGATCGCTTGCCTGCTCCACAAAAGTGATCAGCTCCCCCACGGTGTCATCAAACTGGGCGATGGCAGCGTAGTAGGGCAACTCGTGTTCCGCGACTCCCGGGTAGCCCCGGGCGATCTCGTAGTAGCGCTCCGGCGAGTCGTGCGGCTGATGAGGCAGGTAGGGCGCATACCAGACGAGCCAGGGGGTGCCCGCCTTTTCACAATCAGTAATGAACTCCGTGATCGGCGTCATCGTCTCGCGTCCGATCGCGAGCCCGTGATCCCCGTTGCCGTGGGCGACCCGTTCGCCGCTCGCGAGGGTGCGGATTCCGCCGTAGGTCTGACTTTCCGGCGGAGCGGTAAAGGTCGTCATGCCCTCGGTGAAGCCGCCGTTGCGCCAATGTCCCTCCCAGAATTTCCCCGTCTGGAGCGATCGATAGCCAGCCTCTTCCGCGAGCAATCGGGGCAAGGTCGGGACCCTGCGAATCAACTCGAACTCCGCCTGTCGAGTCTCGACATACTCGGCCTCCGTCCTGATCCGGTTGAAGCCCGCATTTCCAGGAGGACCGTGGTTGAAAAAGACGCCGTGCTCGTGCGGATAGAGCCCCGTCATTAGCGTCACGAGCGACGGACGGCAGACACTCGTGGGCAAATAGCCGTTCACAAATCGCGCCGACTGAGAGGCGAGCCTGTCGAGGCTCGGCGTATGGACCCGCTCGTTTCCCATGAATCCGAAATCGGACCAGGTCTGATCGTCGGAGATGATGTAGACGATGTTCGGCCTGTCCGCCCCGAATCCTGACACGACCAGAATGCAAATCAGGCAGTGGAGTGGGACCGCTCTCACTTCGGAATGCGGTTCAGCGTGTAATAGGCGTTGGGGAAATCGAGGTCGCGGCCCGAGCCGGTCTTCAGCCCGTGCGTCCGCAGCTCATGCACGTAGCCGGGACGCAGTCCGGTTACGGTGAGGCGCACCGTCAGCCCCTCATCCGATGGCGTGATCTTCGTGATGGGCAATGTCTTCGTATCGATCTCATCTCCGCCGTAGGCCGAAGAATACTTGTAAGTGTAGCTGCTCATCTCGAACGCTCCCTCGAGAGATGCCGGGTCGACCGGTTGAGTGAATTTCAGCTCAAAGCCGTCCGCTTTTGCCCGCATCTCCTGAATCGCAAAATACGCTGCGCCAGTGAAGTTCACCCGCGAGAGACCGTAGGATCGATTCCCCAGCGAGGACCATCCTCGATTGGTCATGCCGACAAAGAGGGAGCCGTCGGGAGCAAAGGCGAGGCGCACCACCGCAGCGGGGAACTTCTCGAGAAACGGAAAACAGGCACCCTGGTATTCGCCGTCGATCTTTTCGAGAAAGACCCGGTTCACCGCCGAGTTCGTGAATTCCCCAACGAGCAATTGCCCGTCAAAGGGACCGAACTTGCCGTCCTGATCGATCACCTGAATGTCCGTTCCGCTGCGCCCCATCTTGTTGTAGGGCAGCCACACCGCCGGCGGGACGAACTCGGGTGAACTCGCGAGCGCCTCGGGATAGGGCACGTTCGTTTTAGGAATCGCTTTCATCTGGAAAGGCGCGCCCGGTTTGTCCATCGAACCGATCGATTCCTGATTCCCGTAAAAAACGCCGGGCCGCAGGTGATAGATCGGTGTCGCGGGGATCCAGGTCCCCTGCTGATCCGAGAAAAACATGTCCCCTTCCCGATTGCGACCGAGCCCGCTCGGCGAGCGCATCCCGAGGGACTGCGGAGAAAATTTGCCGTCGCTCCCGATCGTTCCACCCCATCCGTGCCAGCCCGCGTTGTTGTCGGTGAGGTCGCCCATCCCGAGATTGAGGGTGACCCAGAGATTTCCCGTTCCGTCGCGCTCCGGCCCGTAGGCGTAGGCGTGGTAGTTCCCCGTCACCGCCCAGCCGTCGGCTTCGGTGAGGTAGGCGTCGGCGACGCCGTCTTTGTTCGTGTCCTGCAGCCGCGTGACCTCGGATCGCTGGGCGACGAGGAGATCGTCCCCGTCGCGGGTGAGACCGAGTGGCTCATGCAGGCCCGAGGCAAAAAGATGGTATGTGATGTCTTCGCGCTTTTTCGAGAGAGCTCCGTCGATGAACCAGACCTCCCCTTTGCGCACCGCCACCGCGAGCCGGTCGGGACCGATCCACTCCATCCCGCTGACTTCGAGCGCGAGACCGTCGCCCGGCTTCCAGTCTTTCGACCGCGAATCGTTCGGCGAACTGGCCGTGAGCAGTTCGAAGACCTCGTAGGCGGGCTTGTCTCCGGCGGCGGCCGTGAGGAGGGAAAAGAGCAGAACAAAAGCGACGCCGAGAAGCGGGAAAGTAGCATGGGCATCCTGCCCATGCATTGCGGGGTCTCGGTCGAGAGCGATTGCAGCTCCCTTCGCTCTACCGCGTCGATCCCGCCGAAGGCATGGGCAGGATGCCCATGCTACGGGAGACCCGGCTTCGTTTTTTTGGTGATGCTTTTTCATTTCCATGAATAGGTGCATGTCAGCATTCCTGCGGCGGCTTCCACGGAAACCTCGACGCCCTCGGGATGCGCGACCACCGGGGCCTCGCCCTCGGTCCAGCGGAGCACCCGGATGAGCTTGCCATCAGCGACGGAGAACGACTCGCTCAGCTCACGTTTCCCGTCGCGCCGGAGAAAGGTCGGATTCCCCGCCTCATCAAGACGATAGCCGCGGAATGCCCCCTCCGCATCCGATGCGGGAAAGGCATGGACCTCGTCGCCGAGCGGCTTCTCGAACGGAGCGCTGCGCGAGTACCAAGTCTGGTAGGCGTCGAAGAATCCCCCGCGCCAGATCAGGGCGGGATGGGCTTTATTCCCATCGTAGGCGAGGCTGATGCCGCCTGGAAAACCGACGAGGATGGCCTTTGTCCCGACCCCTTCGAGGAAGGTCCGCTGGATCACGGGACGATCTGTCGGGACGATCTCGTACTGACCCGAGGAATGATCGGGAAATCCCTCGGGGAGCCCTTCGCCCTCGCGAATGAAACTCCAGATCGCCGCGATCTGCCGGTCCGTGTCACCGCCGAGGACGTCAGTGACCATGGACTGACCACCCGGCCAGAGCGGAGGCATCAGCGTGCCGGCGCGATACTCAGCCGGGTTGAGCAGGTAGCTGCGGAACCACTCCGGGCGGAGCCGTTTGTCGAGTGCACTGATCTCGAGCGCGGCGATGCCGAGAGATTTTTTCTCACCCCAGTTGTGGCAGGTGATGCAATTCACCCCGCCATGAATACCGAGCAGTTTGCGACCCGCCTCGAGATCCTCCTTGCGCTCCGTGATCGGCATCGCATCGGGCTTCGCGTCGATGCGCTCGAGCCACTCCGTCAGCGCGGCGGCATGGGCGGCATAGACGGGCATCTGCGTCTTCAGATAGGGCCGCACCCGGCTGCCCTCGGCCCCTGCAAAGACGCCCTCCATCCAGTCGCGCTGCAGCTTGTGACCGATCCCGGTGAGCGGCGGCGCGAGTCGTCCCGAGTCAGCGATGCCTTCGTCGCCGACAAAAAAAGGATTTGTCTCCACGGTCGGGCCGCCGATCCCGTCACGATCATGACAGGCATAACAGTTCATCGCCGCGAGAGTGAGTTTCCCATCCTTGTCCCCCATCGGGCGCTCGCCTTTCAGGTAGGCCGCGAGCGAGGCGCGCTGTCCGTCGGTGAGCCGGTAATGCGGCAGACCCGCCACCGGATCAACGGAAAGACAATGCGACATCACCGTCGCCGCATCGCCTGACAAAGCCACCACAGTCGGAGCCTTCATTCCCGGCAGGGTGTGGCAGGCGGCGCAATTCAGTCGCGTCACGATCGCTTTTCCAATCTCAAGTTTTTCCGCCTCGGCGGACGGCCATTTTTTCACCGAAGGGGCCTCGCGCGGATCCGATGCCTGCAAGTCCAACAGGTGCGAGGCGATGTCGAGGGATTCCTGCCGATCAAGGACAAAGTGCGGCATCCGCCCGTCGGGACGGTAAGTCGAGGGAGCAGAGAGAAACAAAGTGAGCGCCTCGAGGCTCGTCTTCTTATTTAAATCAGGATGCGGAATCGCCAGCGGCGATGCGACCACTTTCCCATCCCCGTGAGGCGATTGAAAGTCCGCCGTCGGGGCATGACAGGCGATACAGCCCTTTTCGTGATAGAGGGCGCTGCCCCGCTCGGCATTGGCGTGGCGATCGACGGCGAACTTGATTCCTTTCCCTAGCGATCCCAGAAAACTCACGACCGCCTCGACCTCCTCGGCGGCGAGGCCGTGCATCAACTGCGGCATGGGCGAGCCCTTGCGGCCGGACTCGGGATCTTTCAAAAACGCAGTGACCCACTCCCGATCCACCCGGCTCGCGAGATCCATGAGATTCGGACCCTGACGCGGAACGACAACGGCGGATCCGCCGTGACAACTCGCGCAGCCCAACTCTGAAAACAGGATCGCCCCACCCTCGACCGTCGGCGCGTCTGCATGGAAACGCTCATACCCGGCGACATGCGGCTCGGCCATGGTCCCGCTGACGAGCGCGAGCACGCCTGACACGAGCACTAAACAGGGGCTGGTCACCGACCTGAAAGGGTTGAGTCTGACCTTTCTCATGACTTCGCGAGGCACTCGTCGAGGTAGGCCCGCGACTTGTTGATCGCCGCCGTGATCTCCACCGCCGTAGGCAGAATGGGAAGCCCGCGCGGAGTCGGATGCATGAAGATCTCGGCGAGGCCGCTGAATTTGATCTCGCGCATCGCCGCGACGATGGGCACGTAGTCGAGCGAACCGAAGCCGGGGAGCTGTTTCAACTCCTCCTCCTTCGGCATCGTCGTCTTGGACGAAGGATGATACTCCTGAAAATAAATGAAGGGCATCTGCTCGTCGCCGATCTCACGGATCAGCTTCGGGATCTCCCCGATATGATCGTGCAGATGATGCGGGGCAAAGGCGATCCCGACGCGCTTCGAGGGATTCAGCTCGATGAAATGGCGGATCGAATCAGGATGCGAGAGCATCGAGTTCCCGTGATTCTCAAGCGCCATCGTGATGCCGAGTTCTTCGGCGAGTTCGTAGTGCGGCTTCAGCTTTTCGAAGAAGGCCTGCACCTGCTTTTTCGCTTCGGCTCCCTGCGGATTCTGCTCACCCATGCCCCCGGTGGCGCATACAGTCATGAGCCCGCCATTCTTTTTCACCCAGCGCATCTCGTCGTCCTGCTTGAAGGGCCCGAGGGGATAACAGGTCGAGACGGCGAGCGGGACATCGTGCTTTTTCAGGAGCGCTTGAAAAGCCTCGTCGCCCATCTCGTCGATCTGCTCGCGCTGGGTCGCATGGATCTTGCGCCAGATATCGACGGACTCGGCACCCGCCTTTTTGACCTCGGCGAGAACCGTTTCGACCGGCATGTCTCCATACATCGCGGAGGAAAGCACATAACGGGGTTTGAAATCCGTCGCGGCTTCGGCGGTCCGGAGGAATCCGGGAGCGAGGGCGGCGGAACCGAGCATCTTGCAGGCGTCTCTACGATTCATGGGTGCGGGGGTTGAGGTAAGAAGTTATCAGGCGGAAGCGGCGGCCTCCAGCATTTTGATCCACGGACCTACGTAATGGCCGTTGTCGTGAAAGGTGCGTCCCGAGACGAGATTGCCGTCGATGACGCAGGGCTCGTTGACATAGATGCCGCCGCAGATCTCGAGATCGAATTTGCACTTCGCCACCGTCGCCATGCGGCGCCCTTTGACACGGTCGGCCCGGGCAGGAATCTCTACGCCATGACAAACGCTCGCGATGGGCTTGTTGTTGTCGAAGAACCACTGCGTCATGCGAATGAGATCCTCGTCCTCGCGGATGTATTCGGGCGCCCGACCGCCCGAGAAGAGGATGCCGAGATACTCCTCGGGATTCACTTCGGAGAAAGCGAGGTCGGCTTTGAGCTGATAGCCCTCCCACTCCCGCGTGATCGTCCAGCCGGGCCGCACCTCGTGCATGACCATCTGATAGATCCGTTTTTCCGGCGCGATCACGACGGGCTGGATCTTTGCCTCCTGCAGGCGGTAGAAAGGGTAGAGGGTATCGACGGTCTCCGCTGCGTCGCCAATGACAATGAGTGCTTTTCCGATGAAGTCTGACATGCCATGACGATAGACGCGTTGACAGGGATGTCTCTACAGATATGATTCAGGAAACATCAGGTTTTTCGTCACGCTGAAAAAGACTCCGACATCTCCCGTGAAGCGGGTCGCGATCCTCGTCGAGACAACGCGGAGCTACACCCGTGACATGCTCTCTGGAGTGAGTCGCTACCTCCAGACGAATGGTCCATGGTCGACCTTCCTCGAGCTGCGCGCCTTTGAGTCCTCCCTGCCGCCGTGGTTGGAGAACTGGGACGGAGACGGCATTCTGACAAGGACCCACAGCCCCGGCATGGCTGCCGCGATCGCCGCCGTGGGTGTCCCGACGATCGAGCTGCGCTCGACCAACTACAATCAGGGTATCCCCTTCTTTGGAATGGACAACGCCCTCATCGGCGAGATGGTCGCCGAGCATTTCCTCAACCGCGGGTATCGGCGCTTCGCGGCCTATACGCTCGACACCGAGTCATTTTTTCGTGAGAGGTTTCAAAATTTCGTCACCCGGGTGGAGCGGGCCGGGGCTCCGTGCGCACAACTCCCTGCTCAGGGCGAAGCGAGCCCGACGAACTGGGAAGAGCATCAGGCGGACCTGATCCGCTGGCTCGAATCCCTCGAAAAGCCGGTCGGCATTTTTGCGACGAACGACCAGCTCGCGGTGCGACTCCTCGACGCCTGCCGCCGTGCCGGGATCTCCGTGCCCGAAGAAGTCGCCGTGGTCGGATGCGAAAACGAGGAGACGCTCTGCGAGTTCGCCTCCCCTGCCCTGACAAGTGTAAAATTCGACGGCGAAACGGTCGGATTTCGCGCAGCGGAGGCGCTCGATCGGCTCATGCGGGGAGAAAAAGTGAGCGCCACGCCCGTCCTCATCCCGCCGAAGGGGATCGAGGTCCGTGCCTCGTCCGATGAATTCGTGATCGAGGACCCGGTCGTGCTCCGTGCCGTAAAACTGATCCGTGAGCGGGCTTTCACCGGCATCAGTGTCGGAGAGATCTGCGATCTCCTCGGCGTCTCCCGCAGCACGCTCGAGCGCCGCATGAAAGCGAGCCTGCAACGCGGCACGAAGGAGGAGATGCTCCGCGTCCGCTTTCGCGAGGTCAACCGGCTCCTCCGCAACTCGGACCTCACGATCGAGAACATCGCCGAACTCGCCGGCTTCACCCATGCCCACTACCTCCAGACCTCCTATCGCGAACGCTACGGGATGACTCCGGGTGAAGCGCGGAGGCTGAGCCAGCGGGCACGCTGATCGAACGCGATTGCGGGCTAGCCGGATGGTGCCGCGAAAAGGTAGTATTCCCGACGATGAAACTCCCCTTCCTCTTCGCAGTCCTCTTTTTCGCCGCATCGCTCCACGCACAGGAGAAGTCAGGTCTCCACGCCGGCACTGCCGCGGTCGAGATCTCCCCGACCGTCGTCCCCTTTCAGTTGCGCTCGGGAGCCTCGAGTTATGTCCACGATCCGCTCCACGTCCGCGCCCTCGCTTTTCAGAACGGAGAAGGCCGCGCCGTCATCGCTCTCGTCGATGACATCGGAGTGAGCCGCGAGATGACCGATGCGGCGAAGGCGGCGGTCGCCGAAAAAACCGGATGGCCCGTCACCGCGATGCTCGTGAGCGGCACGCACACCCACACCGCTCCGAAAGGCGGCGACACCTCCGAGGGGCGCATCGCCTACGAGACCCGCCGGCGCGAGGGTGTCATCGCCGCCCTGACGAAAGCAATCGAGTCGCTCGAGCCCGCCGAGGTCGGCTACTCGTCCGATGACGAGCCGTCCGAAGTCTACAACCGCCGCTGGCATCTCAAGCCCGGTACGATGGCGCCGAATCCGTTTGGAAAAATCGACGAAGTCCAGACCAATGCCCCGCGCGACAAGCTCCTGAAACCGGCCGGACCGACCGATCCCGAAGTAAGCATCGTCGATGTCCGCACCCGCCGCGGCCGACCGCTCGGGCTGCTTGCGAATTACTCGCTGCACTATGTCGGCGGCATCCCCACAATGAAAGACGACAAAGGGAAAGTGATCGGCATGGCCTCCGCCGACTACTACGGCGAGTTCGCCCGCATCATGCCCTATCGCCTCGGCGGTTCGAAGCCGCCCGAGAACTTCGTCGCGATGATGACCAACGGAACCAGCGGCGACATCAACAACATCGACTTCTATGGGAAACGCCCGCCCCGTGAGCCCTTCGAGCAAGCCCGCATCGTCGCGGCCAAGACCGCCGACGCCGCCTGGCGCGCGGTGAAAAAGATCGGTAGCTACGACGAGAATCCCCTCGTCGCGATGCGGCAGCGCGAAGTCGAGCTGACCTACCGCAACATGAGCGTCGAAGAAATCGCGCACGCCCTGCGACTCCTCGAGCTGCCCAAAAAGGAACAAGGCACCCTTCACGGCAAGGCGGTTCAATACGCCAACGCGACCGTGCAATACTCGGAACCGGACAAGAAAGAGAGCGTCATCATTCAGGCCATCCGCATCGGCGATCAGGCCATCGTTTCCCTGCCCTTCGAGGTGCTGGTCGAGATCGGCCTCGAGATCAAGGAGAAGAGTCCCTTCCCTGACACCTTCACCATTTCCCTCGCCAATGGCGGCTACGGCTACCTTCCCCCGCCGCATCAGCACGAACTCGGCGGATACGAAACCTGGATCGGGACTTCGAAGTTCGAGAAGGAATCGTCGGTGATTCTAACAAAGGCGCTGCTGGAGATGCTGGGGGAGTTGCGGGGGCTGTAGCGGGCTAACCTCGTCACTCCCGCCGCGAGAGCGAGTCAAGAATTTCGTCGATCCGGTCCATCGGGGTGCGCTCTTGCTCGAGACGCCGCCCGGCCCCGGCCGCCTCTCGATAGCAGTCCAACAACTCGAGCGTGTTGCCAGTCGCCAGTTGCCCCAAAACCGGGGCTGGACGCCGCCGAACCGTGTGCGTATCCTTTGCAGAGAATGGCAATGACAAACGACGACTACCACTGCTTTCGCACCGATCCACAAACCCGTTGGCGGGACATCGCGGGGGTCCTTGCCGCCGACCCTGACTCATGGTCCTGGGCACTTTCTAATATCGACCGTTGGCTCGCGCGGGGACGCCTCCATCCGGCACCGCTTCGAGCATGGCGGGTCCGTTTGGAGGAAGCCCTTGCTCACCCCGGCGTAAGCGAAGCCCTGCTCGAGTCATTCCGCCACCCACCCGTCGATGCGTATCAGGATCAGCTTCGCTCCTGCTCTCCCTTCGTCGGAGGGCCGTTTCAGGTCTCGCAGGCGGCACCGCTTCCAGAATGAATCTCGCCGCCCTCCAGCACCTGATCCGGGTCGTGCGCGTGCTGACAGAGGACGGTGAGGTTCTTGTAGTAGGTTCAGCCTTTGATGGTGGAACTCCAGAGTGAGAATTTTTCCATTTCCCCCTCTTCCTCCCCCCATACCCACAAAACCCTCGCACGAGCTCACCCTCCACGACTGGCTCAGCCGCCTCGCGCTCCTCCAGGCGAAGAAACTGCTGGGAGAAAGCGCCGCCGCGAAGCTGTCGAAAGCGGAACGCGAGGAGGTCGACCTCGAGACCCACGTGCTCTTCACCACCGACCAGTTTCAGGTGGTCTTTCCGATTTCCCAAGTCGTCGTCACGATCGCCCTGCACCCCTCCTACCGCGACCGTATCCAGATCGCCTGCAGCCACGAGGGCGAAGTCAGCGACTACCACCGCGCCGCCGTCATCTCCCTGATCCTCGAGGAAAAACTCGCCCTCGGTCTCGCCACCCCGCCCGACGCGAACACGCCGTGGGAGAAACTCGCCGAACACGAATTGGAAGCCCTCGCCCTCGCCGAACGCGAAGAGCGTGCCCGCAAGGAGGCGATGCGCATCAAACCCGCCGACCGCGCCACCCCCTGGACCGACTGCGCCGTCGCCAGCGCCATTAGCGGCAAGACCTACCGCGTCGCCTTTGCCGCCGGTGCCGGGCGGGCCGTTCTCGCAGACGAGATGGGCCTTGGAAAAACGATCCAGGGTATCGGCGTGGCGGAGTGCTGGCTCGTCAGGCCGGAGTGCGGCGCGTCCTCGTGATCTGCCCCACCTCTTTGAAATCGCAGTGGCGCGCCGAGATCGAACCCTTACGCAAACGCGACGTCCATCTCGTCGCCGGCAAGGCCGAGGAGCGTGCCCTGGCCCTCTCCTCCATCACTTTCTTTGCCTATTTGAGCTTGGCGATACGGTCTTCGCGCGGCCGGATTTGCTTCGTTTCGCTCACCCTTCGGGCAGCCTGCGGCTGGCTAGGGAGGGGAAGCGGGGTGTCCCGATCAATGTTGACGAACTTGGCAGCAATGCCGACAGGTTAGTGCCTCACTTGAATTGTCACTCGCCTAAGCCTACAGGCTGCTAGCCCGCACTTCCTCACTCCCCCAGACAATAGAGCCACTCCTGCCTCTCCGCCGTCGCATCGGCAGTCCGCAGGTAGACGGCGTCACCGACAAAAGACGGGGTCGCAAACCCTTCCGCCCCGAGGGTGTTTTCGGCCAACCTGGTGAACTTCTCCGGATCGGGAGCAAAGACATAGGCGATGCCCCGCTCGTTCATCGCGTAGATGCGACCACCCGCGAGCACGGGCGACGCGCTGACGGGGCCGCCGAGGCGAACCTTCCACTTTTCCTCACCCGTCTCCGCATCCCAACAGATAGCGATGCCACCGTCGTTGAGGGCGTAGAGGTGGCCATCGTGATAAAGCAGCGACTGCTCGTAGGACGAATCGGCATGTCGCCAGAGCACCTCAGGATCTGGCCCGACGCGCACCGCGAGAGTCTCTTTGTTAGGAAATCCTCCACTCGCAAAGACAGTGTCTGCACTCCAGACCATCGTGCCGCAGGTCGCCTTGCTCGAGCCGGAGATCTGCCAGAAAGGCGTCCCCGTGGCCGGGTCGTAGCTGCTCACGAGATCCGCCCCGCTAAGGAGAAGTTGCTCCTTTCCCCCAACCCGGGCGACGATGGGCGAGGAGTAGCTCGTCTTCACCTTGCGGTCGGTGCGCCAGACCTCGCTGCCGTCGGACTTCCTAAAGGCGGCGAGATAGCCGCCCGCCGTGAACTCGGACGAGACGATCACGAGATCCCCGTGGATCGTCGGGCTCGGGGCGTAGCCGAAGCCGTAGTCGCACTCGTAAGGGCCGGCCACCCTCTGCCAGATCAGCTTGCCCTCGAGGTCGAGGGCGCTGAGGAGGACGTCGCTCCCATGGTGAAACACCGCGAAGCCGTGCGTGCCATCTGACGCCACCGTGGGGGTCGCGGCGCTGTTCTTGCGGTGTATTTTTTCGGGGAGTGAACCTTCGTGCACGACAGTCTCCCACCGCTTCCGCCCAGTCATCCGGTCGTAGGCGAGGACGAGACGGCTCGTCTCTGTCGCAGAGGTGAGGAGGACGAGTCCGCCCACGATCGTCGGGCTGGAGAGCCCCCGTCCCGGGACCGGGACTTTCCAGCGCACATTTTCGCCTTCCCCCCAACTCAGTGGCGGAGTCGCGGTCGGATCGGCAATGCCATTGCCCTGCGGCCCCCGCCACTGCGGCCAGTCCTGCGTGGCCGAGACCGTGAGCGGGAGCATCATGGTGAGAAAAAAGAGGAGAGAGGCAGGCTTCATTTTCACAGAGTCCGGGAGCAACGCTATCACTTGAATAAAAGGACAAAGCGTGGAAAACTCAAGCATCACCCCTCCCTTGTCCACGTATGGCCGAACTTTCCTCTGACGAAATTGTCGAGAACCTCTCCCTCTACCAGGAGTTCCTCGCCGAGCGGGACGAGATCTTGAGACACAAGTGGATCAAGAGCGAAGAGGCGGGTCGCGACATCGGCTTCGAGACCGCCCTCGTCGATTGGGCTGCCGATCACCGCGAGAAGTGGAAAAAGGACTACCAGGCGAAACCGCGGCGGTGAGTAGACCCGACAGGGTAAGGCCGGTAAGCAGACCCTCTTCCCTCTGAACACAAAAAAGAGCGGCCTTTCGACCGCTCTTTTTTGGCTCTCGGCCCTGTCGTTTGGGTTCAGTTGCCCGCGAGAGTGTCGGGCTCGGTCATTTCGTCGGCGCCCTGGCGGAGCGCGGTCTCAATCGCGCTCGCTCCATCGAGGAGACCATGGGCCTCGCGGTAGGCGATGTCAGTGGCGGGGAAATGGGCAAGCAGCTTGCCTGCGGCCTCCTTTTCCTCCCGGTTGACGAGGTGGCGGACCTCGGCGGTGACGGTCCGGCCAAGGACCTCTTTCACCCCGGGCATGATGGGCGCAATCTCTTCGCCGAGACGCGCCGCCGAGGCGTAGTCTTCCGATCGGTAAAGCGTCATCACCAGTCCCTCGCCGGCCGAGTGATCGGCGGGGTCTTTCTCCAATGCCGAGAGAAACTGATCGATCGCCTTGTCCCACTCCTTCGCGTCGAAGTGCTTCCATCCCGCGCTAGTGAGAGCGGCCGCGCCCTTTTGGTCCGTCACGACGGCTTTGCCAGACACTTCGATCTTCACAGCCTTGGCCATGAGAGGACGATACTCACGCACATTCGGCGTCGGGCCCGCCTGCGCCATGGCACCGCCAATGAAAAGAAAGAAAGCAACGAGGAGACCAGTGAGGGAAGGCATTTTGTTCATGGTGAGAGGAATATTTTTAAATTTAAGAGCCATTTAAGATAAATTCAATCAGATATTTTAAAAATATTAAACAAGCGTCTCAAGTTTGATACTTTACCCCCGATAGTGCAAGGGGACCTCTCGGACGACAGGATGCCGCCCCGATCTTCCAGCCCCTTGCAGGAGCATGAAGATTCGGAGCGCGACGATCCCTCGTCGCGGGTGGTCCTCATACCCGCACGAACAAGAGCGTAGCGAAGGTCGTGAGACCTTCGGGCGATGTCTCCGGCCTCCGAAACTCTCACGAGTTTCGCTACGGGGCTCGTTGGAACAGCGGAGTGGAGGGGATGACACGCGCGCTCAGTATTAATTTTTTGGCCACAGGGACAAATCATGGCCTCGACACGGAGGCGAGCCTGCAGCAGGAGCGAATTTAACGGAGGGACGAGGATGGACCACGAATCGGAAGAACACCGCCTCCGGTTGTGCGCCTCCGTGAGTGCAAGTAAAGCGCGCCGGAGAAATCGTCGCTGGTGGGGCGATCCCCTTCGCTCGCGCGGATCGCCCGCATCAGATTCGATCAGATTCCCCGCCCCGGCACTGGCGAACTCAAGTTCCCGTTCGTTGGCGGGTAAGAGTTCCACCTGCCGTCCCCGGGGATTCGTTCACTTGCCTGGTCCCTCGGGACTCGCACTACGCCTTTACTTAGGTGGAAAATCCCTCCAATTTTCCCAATGGCAAAGAAATCCCGAAACGCAACACCACCCGCTCTCCGCTTCGAGCAAGGTCATGTAAAGACCCCACAGTTGATCGGCCGGCATCTTGCGGTCAGTCTTACGCTCACAACCGCCGCACAACTCCACCGCTGATTCCATTTTCTCTTCGTCACGCTGGAGCTGGAGAACACCTTCGGTGTTGCGGTAGCCGCGCAAAAAATTTTCTGTAAAAGGGTCTGATCGCTAGTCGGGAAGCTGAAGGTTGTCGATTGATTTAGGAGGGATGTTTAACGGATTGGTTTAGCGGATTGGTTTGGTTTCTGCGGTCTGGAGGCAGGCTTTGCCGGTTTCCCATTCTTCGGAGATTTCGATGAGGACGGCGGTGACGAGACACAAGAGCGGGGATTCGCACGGGAAGGGCCCCACGACGCGGGTCCGTCGTTTGATCGGCGAGTTGAGAGTCTCGCACATGTTTGAGGTGCGCAGCCGCTTACGCGCGGCCTCCGGGAAGCTGAAGACGGTGAAGCCTTCGGGAAGGTTCGCCTCGGCCCAAGCGGCAAGCTGCGGGGCTTGAAGCCGTTGGCGTGGCCGTTACGCCGCTCGGATCGCTCGCGGGGAGCGACTCCGATGTGTTTGGCGCGTTCAACGAGCATGGCTGCGTTCATGAGGATCTCGGCGATTCCGGGAAGACCTTCTCCGAGTCCGTCGTGGAGAAGGAGGTTGATGAGGTCGTTGCTGATGGCATTTTGTTTTTGTTAGTCCATGGCTGGTGCTGGTCCGCGGGTAAGGACGGCGACTTCGAGACCTGGGACGACAATGTGAAGACGAGGTGAGTGCGCAATGGTGGGGGCTTGGCAAGCCCCTTTCCTTGGTTCTTCCCTGCCCCTTGCTTGGTTCTCTGCAAGGGCTCACTGCTCCAGCGGATACTCTTTCAGCAAATCCTCGGGCTTGATGAACATTTGCGTGTCCTTTGTCGCCTCCCTCACTGCCTTCACTTTTTCGGGCGTCACGATGGAACCTTTGTTGCCCCAGGTGTTGCGCACGTAGGTGAGGACCGCGGCGGTTTCCTTGTCATTCAAGATCGCTTTAAAGGCCGTCATCGGCGGGACACCTTTGGCGGGATCGTAGGTCACCCCATTGACCTCGATCACGCCCCAGAGACCATGCAGGGTCAGCTTGATGAGCCTCTCCTCGCTGCCGCTGACCCACGGGCTGCTAACGAGCGGAGGATAAATGTTCAGCATTCCGAGACCGGTGCCTTGATGGCAGGTGACACAATGCGCCTCGCGGTGGAAGACCTCGGACCCCAGCTTGTAGGCCTCGGCCTCGGTCGAGGTGAAATGGGCGGGGATTTTCACCTCGATCTTTTCCTCGGTCTGTTCGATGCGGACCGTCACGACATTCTTCGCCGGGTCGGCGACATCCCAGTGGTGCAGCACGGTCTTCGCAGCGAGCGCGGCGTGGGGTTCGGGCGAGCTGAGGACAGCGTTCAGCAGATCACGGTCGCGCACGTTATGCTGCTGATGGATCCAGAGCGCTTCGAGGAGCTGGCGGGCATCCTCTTTCTTCTTCGGATCGAGGGTGGCAACCCACTTTTTCGTTTCGGCAATGACATCGGCTGTCTTGCGCTCGCTCAGCTCGACGCGGGTGCGGTGGCGCACGCCCAGGGTCGGGTGAGCGAAGTTCTTCAGCAGCGCCGCGACCGGCTCGCCGTCGATCGCGACGGGCTCCTGGAGCGGACGGCTCTCGTGGGTGATGCGGTAGACACGGCCATGCTTTTTGTCACGATTGGGGTCGCGGATGTTGTGCTGCATGTGCCCGATGATGACGTTCTGCCAGTCGCACACATAGAGAGCGCCATCACTGCCGAAGACGGCATCGGTGGGGCGGAAGTTTTTGTCGGTGCTGCTGAGCATCTCCTCGGTCGGGGTGCCCCGGACTTCACCGAATTTGAACTCCTTGTCCCCATCCTTGAACCCTTCGCGGTGGAGCTGATACTGCTTAATCCCGAGAAATCCGATCGTGTTGCAGATGAGAAAATTGCCCTGCATCTCATCGGGAAAGTGGGTGCTCGAGACGATCTCATCGGCAGCCACGGGGCGCACCTCTTTGACGAGGAGCTCACGCATCGCAAAACCTTTTGCGTCCGGGACGACCTGAAAGCTGCGACCTCCGGTGCCGTCGTTGGCATAATGATAGCCCCATTCGTCAAAGGCGGTCCCGTGAGGATTGGGCGAATTCGCCGCATGGAAGGCGATCGTGTAACGGCGGGGATCGAATCGATACATACCGGATGCGACCGATTCCAACGAAGCCCCCCAGGGGTGCTCGTGATTGTGCTGTAGGAAGATCCCGCTCTGCCAGTAGATCCCGCCGTCGGGTCCGTAGATGAGATTGTTCGCGGCGTGGTGAGTATCGGCAGAGTCGGTCCCCTGGAAGATCACGTAGCGCTCATCGGCGATATCGTCGCCGTCGTTGTCGCGCAGGAAGAGGATGTCGGGCTGCGAGGTCACGATGACTCCGCCATTCCAGAACTCGAAGCCGAGCGGGTTGTGGACGTGGGCAAAGACGGTGCTGCGGTCGGCGGAGCCGTCTTTGTCATCGTCGTGGAGGATGACGAGGGCGTCGTCCATCGGCTTGAGCGGCTCCCATTTCGGATAGGTCTTCCACGCCGCGACCCAGAGACGGCCCTTGCCATCGACCTGCATCTGCACGGGATTTCCGATCTCGGGGAACTTCGTCTCGTCGGCGAAAAGATTCACTTTGAAGCCTTTCGCGAGGGTCATCTTCGCCATGCTTTCCGCCGCGGTGAGATAGGTCAGGGTGCCCTCTTTCTCCGCACTCGAACTTTTGCTGCCGCCACCGACGTTGGAGATCACCGGCACTGGAGCGGGCACGTTGCCATCGTCGACTTTCAGATCACTGCCCTTGGCCCGGGCATGGATGAGGAGATCGCGATTCGCGGTCATGATGTCGAACATGGTGAGTTCGTGCTGCAGGACCTCGGCATTGCTCTGGTCGTTGACGAATGTCAGAGTCGAGCGACCGCCCCAGATATCGTTGCCGTCGGTGGCACGGTAGCGATTGTGCCAGTGCCAGTTCTTGTCGAGGACGGCTTCCCGCACGGAGGCGAGTTCACTCTCGGTTGCCTTGACGGCAGCACCCGAGAGGGCTCCGGCGATGACTTTCCCCAACTCCCGATTGCCGGCTTCATTGAGGTGGACGCCGTTGATCGTGAGCGCGACCTGCTCACTCTCGTAGAGCGCGAGGGTCGGTCCGTAGAGATCGACAAAGGCGACACCCTCGTGGCCGGCGACCTTCTGCATCGAGGCGGTGTAAAGGGCGAGACGTTTGTTGTTTTCAACGCCGTCGGGTAGATTCGGATCGTTCAGATTCTCATGGGCGATCGGACTGAAAATTACGATGCGGGGGTAGCCCTCCCCGTTTGATTTCGTGCCGCGCAGGTCACGGATCATGTCGGCGAGCTTTTTCTCGAAGTCGGGCAGCCCGGACGCTCCGGCGAAGGACTCGTTGTAGCCGAAGAAAGCGAAGATGATGTCGGCCTCGACATGACGCAGGTAGTCGGGCATCGCGGTGAAGCCCTTCGATCTCGGGTATTGGCCGAGACGGTCACCGGTCTGGCTGAGATTGCGGAAGGTGAGGTCTTTGTCAGGGTTGGCCAGCTGCAAAAAAGTCTCGGCCCATCCATCGTGCTGCATGCGGTCGGCGAGTCCGTTGCCTATCATCGCGACGATATCACCCTTGCCAAAAGCGAAGGGCTCCGGATCCCGGTAGCCGGCCGCGACCGGCTCGGGCACGATAGGCACGGGGAGCGCCTTGCCGGCGTGATCGGCCATCGTGATCTCGGTCTCGCCGACAAAACGGAAAGTAATCGAGCCGTCGGGGGCTGCGTTGTTCTCACGAGAGTAGACCGGCTTGCGATCGGCATCTAGGAGCTCGAGCTTGAAGCTCTGGAGCCGCTCGAAAAGGCCGCTGCGATTCCAGATCTGCACCGACTCGACGGGCTGGGCCGAGCCGAGGTCGAGTTCCCACCAGGGTGCCTTGTCACTGCCTTCGGCGGTGTGGGTCTGGCCCTTTTTGTTGAAGTCGCCATCCTTATTGCCATCGATGCCGCGCTCCGGCGTGCCGCCGGCGCCGACGCTGGACTGGGTCGCGGTGCCGCCCGGTGCAATATTTTTTCCGCCACTGATGACCTCGACCTCGGCGAGAGTGAGGACCCGCTTTTCACCACTCAGGGAGATGCGCACAAAGCGGGCAGAGGGTTTGTCGGCAGACTGAACCGACACCGCGAGGACGGAGAGGGCGAGGAACAATAGAATGAGGCGGGGGCTCTGGATCATGGGGCGGAATAAAGGGAAAGGAGGGAGATTCCCACATTACCCCACCTCTTGGCAAGCACTTGATGGCGTATGTTTGGGCGGGCGGGAGGTGCCTCCCTTGAAGACGAGGCCCCTGCTCCATACGGGATGCCCGAACAAGAGCCCTAAAGTCCAGCACAACCAGAAATCTTTCTCCATGATCGCCGCCGCCATCTTCTGTCGGATCCCCGCTTCGGAAAAAGCGGTTCCTCGAAGTCCTCGCGAGCCTCGGACAACTCACTTGAAAGGTGCGGGGGCAGGCGAAGAATCCACCCTGCGAATTATTTTTCCGATAGACAACGGGCTCGGCTGGATTTAGAAAAATTCCAAGCTAACATCAACACTCTTGCCCTTGCTGGTTCTCGCCTCAGTCGCCCCCGTCGCGGCGCAGATCTCTCCCTTTACCAAGGTCGCCGACACCACGTCCCCTATCCCCGGCCGCGCGGTGACTTTTCTGATCTTCAGTAACATGGTGTCGATGGACGCCAACGGCGACGGCGCCTTCAGTGAGGACAACTTTGACGCTCCCGCCAACGACGGCACCCACTTCTGGAGTTCCGCCACCGATGTCATTAGCCGCGTCGCCGATCTCAGCCCGCCATTCCGGACGGAAGCGGCACTTTCAACCAATTATCTTTTTTCGGCAACGGTCTCCAAGGGGGAATACTCGCCTTTCGCGGCAATGGTTCCGGCCGCCAGGCGGGCCTCTACGCCTACGATCATAATCGCCAACGGATCGACTGTGGTGCCGGGGATCGGGGGAACCTACAGCCGGAGCTCGCAACTGGGCTTCGATGACGGGAATATCACCTTCGAGTCCACCGTCACCGGCGGCACAAGCCCCGCGAACATCATCGGCGGCTACACGGCGGGAGAGCTCGTTACCGTCGCCACTGCGGCAACGATCGTTCCGGGGCTCAGCGCTCCCTTCACGGGTCTCCGCGGCCCCGCCGATTTGAGCGGCTCTACGGTGGTTTCCCGCGCTGACGACGCCGGCGGATCGGGGTTTTTCACTGCTGATCTTGCCGGCGGACCGATCACCCCGGTCGTGAGGACCGTTACTCCGGCACCGGGCGGAGCGGGCAATTCCTCCCAATTCTTTTTGGCCTCCATCGATGGCGAAGTCGTTGCTTTCCGGGCGTCCATCGCAAGCGGTGTCTCGGGAGTCTACCTCCGTCAGGAGGCAGACTCCGAAAGGTGATCTCGACCGGCGATAGTCTCGACGGTAAAACAGTCAGCGATCTATTCCTCTCCGAAAACTCCCTCGCGGGCAGTTACCTCTCTTTCCAAGCCGGTTTTTCGGATACCGGCCGCGGCATCTACCGCCTCACGATCTCCGAACTGGTGGATGCCCCCGACCCACCGAGCGTCGATCCGAAAGCCGTTGAGAAGGCCAAGTTGGAAAACGCGATTGAGCGCATCAACAAGCAGCTCAAGAAAGTGCGGAAGGCCGGTCAAAGCGCCAAGGTGAAACGTTTTACCACCCAGTTGCGGAATATCCGGAAAAAGCTTCGCCAGCGCCGAGTTCATACGAGCCGGCTTCGGCGAGGGAGATGTCCAGATTCGTAACCCGTTTCGGGTAGTCCAAATCCCGATCCGAAGCGTATAGGTCCCATGGACAGCAACAAACTCACTACTCTCAGCAAAATCTGCTTCGTTCTCGGATTCGTCTCCATCATCGGTTCCATCACAGTCTGGTTCTTCACCGGGGGAACCGAGCCCGACGCGAGAGCCCACGCTGAGAGATTCGGCATCTTCGTGGGTCTCTGGGCACCCACCTTTTTCATCCTCTCGAATCGCTTCGGGCGCTTCGCGGATAGCAAGGCCTGACTCGTTGGCCGATTCGCCTCCCAGTATGCAACAACGCCCGCTCTCATCTCACCTTCGCAAAGTGGACCGCCAGTCGCTTCACAGTGGTCCCCGGTGCTTGTCTACTGAAATTCTCGGCGAGTTCGTTGTTGAAGTTCGCAAGATTCCCGCTTGCGTCGGCTACGTCCCCAGGGTGCCGTCCACCCGCTTCTCCAACGTCTTCAATCGACGCAGGGCGTCCGGGAGCTGCGCCATGGCGACCCATTGGCGTTTGGCCTGTTTGTCGGGCGCGGCGGGGTAGCCGAGAACGGTCTCTCCGGCGGGAACGTCACGCATGACGCCGGATTTGGCGCCGATGGTGGCCCGGGGCCCGAGTTTGAGATGGCCGGCAATACCGGACTGCGAGGCGATCACGACGTAGTCGGAAAGCACCGTGCTACCGGCGAAACCCACCTGGCCCATGATGAGGCAATGGCGGCCCATGACGACGTTGTGCGCAACGTGGACCAGATTGTCGATCTTGGTCCCCTCCCCGATCACGGTGGAGCCCAGCGCACCGCGATCGATGGAGGCGTTCGAGCCGATCTCGACATCGTCGTGAATGACCACGTTGCCGACATGCGGCATTTTGCGATGGCGTCCTTCATCGAAGACGTAGCCGTAGCCGTCGGAGCCGATCGTGGTGCCGGAGTGAATCGTGACGCGATTTCCGAGCTGCGTTTTCGGATACAGAACCACGTTTGGATGCAGGCGGACATCTTCGCCGATGCGGCTGTCACGACCGACGTGGTTGCCCCCCATCAGAACGGTGTTTTTGCCCACCGAGACACCGGCCTCGACAACACAATGCGGTCCGATCTCGGCAGACGGGTCGATCTGCGCAAGGGGATCGACCACGGCGCTCGGATGAATGCCGGAGTCGGGCGCTTCCGGAGGAAAGAGCAAAAGGAGCACCCTGGCGATGGCGATGCGCGGATCCTTCACGCGGATAAGGACTTTCGAGACCGATTCGAAGCCGGCGGGAACGAGAATCGCACTGGCCTCGCTGGCGACCGCGAAGGCGAAGTTGCTTTCCTTCTCCGCAAAAGTGAGATCGCCGTTGCGGGCTCCTTCGGCAGGCGCTACGCCGGTAATGGCGACGGACCCGTCGCCGACGACTTGGCCTCCGATCTGCTCTGCGATGTAGGACACGGTAACCATGGGGAAACCATCGGCGTAATCCTGTCTAACCCGCTGGGGCAGGCAGAGGAACCATGCGCTGCAGTTCCGCATCCCACACTTTCAGCCGGAGGCAACGCAGGATCTCGCGGGGATGCAAGGTGGTGATCTTGGGATTTTGCAACTCGGGCATCGCCTTGAGAACCTCGGGCAGTCGATAGAATGGAATGCGCGCGTTCAGATGATGGATGTGGTGATAGCCGATGTTCGCGGAGAACCAGGCCATGAGCCGCCCGGTTTTCATGTAACTGGAGGATTCCAGAGCCGCTCGCTCGTAGGTCCAGCCCTCCTTGTCGTAAAAGGCTACGTCGGGGAAATTGTGTTGCGCGTAGAAAAGGTAGGATCCGATCGCATAAGTGATGAAATGCGGGATGAACTGCACGAGAAGCCAGGCCTGCCAGCCCAGAAAATAGATCAACAGGGCGGCGATGCCCGCGTGGACCAGCAACGCGAGCAGGCAGTCGAGGTGCGCCTTTGGCTTCATCGCGAACGGGCGCAGGCACATGCCAAACAAGAACATGAAAAAATAACCAAACAGGATCGTCAGCGGATGGCGCGTGAAGAGGTAGATCCGACGGGCCGGCTTCGATGCCTTCAAATAGTGGTCCTTCGTCATGATCGGGAAAGAGCCGATGTGGGATCCCTTGACCTTTGAATTGTGGTTGTGATGATGATTGTGCGAGCTGCGCCAGATGCTGCTGGGACTCAGAGCGAGGATGCCGAAGGAGCGCATGAACCATTCGGCCACCTTGGAGGTGGGAAGGATGGCGTTGTGCTGCTGATCGTGGTAGATGACGAAAAGACGGAGCAGAAGCAGCCCCGAGAGGACGCTGCAGGCGAGCTTCAGCAAAAGGAACGGAGCGAACAGTGTTCCGGCGACCACCGCCAGCCAGAGGCCCGCGGTCGAAAGAATGCACCACCAGCTTTTTGCGGTGCTGTCAACGGCGTAACGTTTCGTAGCCAGAATGAGTTCCGGACCCGACCTGCCTCCACCGTCAAGAATGATGGAATCGGTCGGAGCCTTGCCAAGAATCATGCGTCCGGAATAATCTCCGGGAGAACACAAATTGCAAGCTCGAATTCCGCTCGAATTCTGCGGAATGTCCGATAGCTCCGCCTGGCTGCGCTCCGGGCGCGAAAGGGGGGGGAGATTCCCGGGGCGTCCGCTCAACTACTTCAAATCCACTGACCACCGAACTTTCGCCCGAAGTCCCTTGTTTCCCCCGCAAAAGGCGGCTAAATTCGCCCCTTTTCCTTTACCTCCGACGACTCCCGCGATGCCGAAAGTCTTTCTCAGAACCTTTGGATGCCAGATGAACGAGCGCGACTCCGAACAGGTCGCGCAGATGTTCATCGAGCGCGGCTTCACTGTCACGCCCCAGCCCGATGAGGCGGATGTCGTGCTGATGAACACCTGTTCGGTCCGTGACCAGGCCGAGCAGAAGGCGCTGGGAAACATGCGCCACCTCGGCAAGCACCGGCGGACCAATCCGAACATGGTCTTCGGGATGATGGGCTGCATGGCGCAGAGTCGGGGCGAGCAGCTCCTCCAGGAAGTCCCCCACCTCGATCTCGTCGCGGGGACGCAGAAGTATCACCGTGTCGTCGATCACTGCGTCGAGCTGATGCGGAAAAAGGAAGAGGCGCAGATGGACGATCTCCGTCTCCCCATCGTCGATATCGAGGAGGAGGAATCATCCCAGAACACGATACGGGATCACATCGCGAAAGACCACGGGGTGACCGAATTCGTGAGCATCATGCAGGGCTGCAACATGAAGTGCACCTTCTGCATCGTGCCCTTCACCCGCGGTCCCGAGCGCGCCCGCCCCATTGCGGACATCGTCGATGAGTGCAAACGCCTCGTCGACAAGGGCGTGCGCGAGGTGACGCTGCTCGGTCAGATCGTGAACCTCTACGGTCGCCACGAGTTCCCGAAGGTGGACGGAAAAAGCCCCTTCGTTCAGCTCCTCGAAGCGGTCCACGAGATCGATGACATCAAGCGGATCCGCTTTACCTCGCCGCATCCGATCGGTTACAAAGAGGACGTCATCAAGGCTTTCACCTACCTGCCGAAGCTCGTCGACCACGTCCATTTCCCGATGCAGTCGGGCTCGGACCGCATCCTCAAGCGCATGCACCGGCCCTACAAGGCGGCGCGTTTCATCGAGATCTGTGAAAAGATGAAGGAGGCCCGGCCCGGGATCGCGATCTCGACGGACATCATCGTCGGTTTCCCCGGGGAGACGGAAGAGGACTACCTTGAGACGAAAAAGGCCGTCGAGCTCCTGCAATTCGATCAGGCCTATGTCTTCCGCTACTCGCAGCGCAAAGACACCCCGGCGGCGGAGATGGAGGACCAGCTCCCCGAGCGGGTCAAAGAGGAGCGCAACCAGGATCTCCTCGCTCTCGTCGACTCGATCGTCGAGCGCAAGAACCACGAGCACGTCGGGCAGACCCACGAAGTCCTCTGCGAAGGGCCGAGCCGTTACAACAAGGAGCGACTCACCGGACGCACCCGCACGAATCGCATCGTCATCTTCGACGGAGACGCGGATCGCATGTCGGGCCAGCTCTTCGATGTGCGCATCGAAGAATGCTCGGGCTTCACTCTCTACGGTGATCCGGTGCTCGAGCCATCCGTTCTAAAGCCTTCGGCCTTGCCTTCGGCCTTGCATTAACCCGAATAAATCCGAGTCTGAGCGACATTTTCCATGCAGGCTATTTACAATTTGCTCTACGAGCCCGGAATCCCGCTAAAGCTGATGGGGATCCTCATCGGTCTCTGGTTCATCGCCAGCCACGTCTTTGCCCTCGCCAAGCCCGACCTCGTGAAACCCTGGCTGAAAGCCTTTCCCCGGAATGAGAAGATCGGGACGGTCCTGGTGATCATCACTTTTGCGTGGACCTTCGTCATCTGGTCGTGCATGGATCTGGGCGAATTTTTCAAAATCGAGAAGCCGGTCCAGTTGATCCTCGTGGCGGGCTGTGTCGGGGTGATCGTCTATGTGAAGGAATTCCTCGCGGTGCGATCGCTGGGATTTCTCATGATCCTCGCGGCGGCACCGATTCTGGATTCCGCCTTTCTCAAAGAGCCGCAGACGAGACTACTCATCGTTGCGCTGGCCTACGCCATCGCTCTCAAGGGCATGTTCTGGGTCGGCATGCCCTACCTGATGCGTGACCAGATCAACTGGGTCCTCGTCAAAGACAATCGCTACAAAATCGGCGCGATCGCCGGCGCGGTCTACGGCGTCGTGGTGCTGGTTTGTGCGGTGGTGTGGTGGTAGCGGCGATTCCCGTTGCCCTCGCGGCATTCTTCGCGACAATCCCCCTGTCATGTCCTTTCCCTTCATTCACGACGACTTCATGCTGCAATCGACTGCGGCGCGCGAGCTCTACCACCAGTTCGCGAAAGACGAACCCATCCTCGACTTCCACAACCACCTGCCGCCCAACGAGATCGCAGCGGACCGGAAGTTCGAGACGCTCTACGACATCTGGCTCGCCGGCGACCACTACAAATGGCGAGGGATGCGGGCGAACGGGATCCCCGAGGACCGCATCACAGGCAGCGCCTCGCCGCGCGACAAGTTCGACGCCTGGGCCGAGACGGTCCCCCACTGTCTCCGCAATGCGCTCTATCACTGGACCCATCTCGAGCTCTCCCGCTACTTCGAGTTCGACGGGCTTTTCTCCCCGAAAACGGCGGACGAGGTCTGGGAACGCGGCAACGAGATGCTTGCGCGTCCGACCCATTCCTGCCGCGGGCTCCTTGAGAAAAGCAAGGTCCGCGCGCTCTGCACGACCGATGATCCGACTCACTCGCTCGAGCATCACCAGGCCATCACCGCCGATCCCTCGATCAAGTGCCGCGTCTATCCCACCTTCCGCCCCGATCCCGCGCTCTGGGTGCACGAGGCGGCCCCGTTCAATGCCTATGCGGACAAACTCAGCGAGGTCAGCGGGATCGACTGCTCCACGCTCGAGGGCTTCTGCGACGCGCTCCGCTCGCGGCACGATTTTTTCCACTCGCTCGGCGGGCGTCTCTCCGATCACGGTCTCCATCACCTCTTCGACGCCGATTGCACGAAGGAGCAGGCCACCGCGATCTTTGACAAAGTCCGCACCGGTCAGTCCGCCGATGCCGCCGCGAGCGAGGCTTTCGGGGCCTACCTGATGCTTTTCTTCGGCGAGCTCAACGCCGCCCGCAACTGGACGATGCAGCTCCACATCGGAGCCGAGCGCAACAACAGCCAGCGCCTCTTTGAGAGTCTCGGCCGCGACGTCGGCTGCGACTCGATGGCCGATGTGAACCACGCCTTTGCGGTGCGCCGCTACCTCAACACCCTCGACCAGCGCGGTCACCTGCCCAAGGTGATGCTCTACAACCTCAATCCGAAGGACAACTACGCCCTCTCGACGATGCTCGGGAACTTCCTCGAAGCCAAGCCCGGCGATCCTCCCTGCCGTCTCCAACTCGGCACCGCCTGGTGGTTCATGGACACGAAAGAGGGCATGGAGTGGCAGATCAACACTTTCTCGAACACGAGCCTGCTCTCACGCTTCAACGGCATGCTGACGGACTCGCGCAGTTTCCTCTCCTTCACCCGACACGAGTATTTCCGCCGCATTCTCTGCAACGTGATCGGGACCGACATGGAAAACGGTGAAATCCCCCGCGACATGGAAATGGTCGGCGACATGGTGCGCCGCATCTGTTTTCAAAATTCCGCCGAGTTCTTCGGACTGGAGATGCCGTGAGTGAGGGGCGACAAGCAATCGATTGACACGAACTTCGTGCGATACGATGTTCGTGCGATGAAAAACGTCACCGTCACTCTTCCTGAAAAGACGCTGAAGTGGGTCAGAGTCGAAGCGGCGAAACGGGAAAAAAGTGTCTCCAAGTATCTCGGTGCCATTCTGGAAGAGCAAATGCACCGGGACGAAGATTATGAAGTGGCGATGGAGACCTTCCTTTCCCGGGAGCCCTCGATTCTGCGCGAACCCGGTGAACCACTCCCCTCGCGCGAATCCCTCTATTCGCGATGAGTGAAGCCCGATTTTTTGTCGACACGAATCTCTTCGTCTACTTTCGCGACGCCACCGAAGTCGTGAAACAAAAGCAGGCGGCCGAGTGGATGACCTTCCTCTCCCGGCAACGCAGCGGTCGGACCAGCGCCCAGGTGCTCAACGAATTCTATGTCACGGTCACCCAAAAGCTGAAAATCGGACTACCGCGGGAAGTAGCATGGGAAGATGTCTCGGCGCTGATGAGATGGAATCCCGTATCGATTGACACGGAGATACTGCGCCAGGCCAGGGCGGTCCAGCTTCGCTATCAATTTTCATGGTGGGACGCTCTCATTGTTTCGTCCGCCATGAAGGCGCGTTGCGACTATCTCCTCACCGAAGATCTGAGCGACGGGCAGGATCTCGACGGGGTTCGGGTAATCAACCCCTTTTCCGTTCGTCCCGCTGACCTGAGCAGGTAGATTGGCTCGCGCATCCTCGCTTATGTCCCCCGCCGTTCAGAACAACTCCATCCGTTTTTACGATACCGTCATCATCGGTGGCGGCGTCGCGGCACTGTGGACGGCGAACGTGCTGAAAAATGCGGGCCAGTCCATCCTCGTCCTGACAAACGCACCCCTCGGCGAGGGTCAATCTCTCGCCGCGCAGGGTGTCATCCACGGCGGGCTGAAGTATGCGGTCGGCGGCAAGCTGACCGACTCGTCCGAGGCCCTTGCCGCGATGCCTGCACGGTGGCTCGCCGCGCTGCGGGGTGAGGGGTCCGTCGATCTCAGCAGGGCACGTCTCCTCTGCGATCATCAGCTCATGTGGAGCCTGCCCAATGTGGTCAGCCAGGTCGTGAGCTTTTTCGGCAGTAAGGCGCTGCGCGGCCGATCCGCCTCCATCGCGAGGGAGGACTATCCGGCAGTGTTCGACACGGCGGATTACAAAGGAAAACTCTTCCGCATCGACGAACCGGTCGTGGACCCGGTGTCTATCATTCGCGAACTCGCCCGTGGCGTCGCGGAGGAGACTTATCTCGTCGAATGGGGGGGAAATACCTCGATCGAGGCGGAGGACGGCCATCTTTCGGCGATCACCTTGCGTGAGGACTCCGGTGCGGCGGTGCGCATCACGGCATCCCGTTATCTCCTCGCCGCCGGGGCGGGCAATGGAGCGCTCCTTTCCGAACTCGAGATCACAAGCCCGGCGATGCAACTGCGTCCCCTCCACCAGCTCATCATCCGCAAGCGGGGCTTGCCCGATTTTTTCTCCGTCTGTGTGGGGACAGGTCCGAAACCGCCTCTCGTCTCGACCACTCACGTCGATAGCGCCGGCCGCACTGTCTGGTACATTGGCGGCGACATCGCCGAGCAGGAGGGCGTCGCGCGGAGTGAAGCCGAGCAGATCACCGCAGGCAAAGCGCTTTTCGCGAAGCTGATGCCCTGGATCGATCTCTCTGACGCCGAATGGTTCACCTGGCGGGGCGACCGCGCCGAGCCCCTCACCGGCACCGGCGACCGCCCGCCCGGTGCCTTTTGCCAACGCATCGGCAATGTCCTCGTCGCCTGGCCGACCAAACTCGCCCTCGCTCCGAACCTGGCGGATCAAGTGCTGAGGGAGTCGGGGAAGACGGTCGCAGGAGAGAATCCGCCTCTATTGCTTCCGCGCCCGGTGATGGGGAGAGCGCCGTGGGATTTGCCGTAAAATTCGCCAATGGCGAAAGCCCCGAGGAGGCAGGACACTCCTGTCCTGCTTGTTGGGCGCTCGACCACCATTCGTCCAGGGCGACAGGCGTGTCGCCCCTCCTTGGGGTCACCACTCCTTGACTCCACCCCCATCCGCCCGATCTTCACCCCTTCCATGCAGCAGCGCCGCCTCCACTCCACCGACCTCACCGTCTCCTCCCTGGGACTCGGGACCGTAAAGTTCGGCCGGAACCAAAGTGTGAAATACCCAAGCGCCTTCGACCTGCCGACCGACGACGCCATTCTCTCGCTCCTCGATCTCGCCCGCGCCGAAGGCATCAATCTGCTCGACACCGCCCCCGCCTACGGCACGAGCGAGGAACGGCTCGGCCGACTCCTCGGATCCCGGCGCGACGAGTGGCTCATCGTTTCCAAAGCCGGCGAGGACTTCATCGCCGGTCAGTCATACTTCGATTTCTCCCCCGCCGCGATCACCGCGAGCGTCGAGCGTACCCTGTCACGACTGCGGACGGACAGGGTTGAGTGCCTCCTCCTCCACTCGGATGGCAATGACCTCGAGGTGCTCGATCAATCCGGTGCGGTCGGGGCGCTCCTGACACTCAAGGAGCAGGGAAAAATCCGCGCGGTCGGGATCTCCACGAAGACCGTGGCGGGCGGCCTGCGGGCGGTCGAACTGGGGCTCGATATCGTGATGGCGACCTACAATCCCTGGTTCAGCGACGAGGAACCCATCCTCGACGCAGCGGCGGAGGCGGGCACGAGTGTCTTTTTGAAAAAAGCTCTCGGGAGCGGCTGGTTCGGTGGTGAGGCGCCGCCGGAGAATCCGGTCGCGGCGGCCTTCGACTTCGTTTTCCGGCATCCGGCGACGACGGCTGCCATCGTCGGCACGATCAACCCACAGCATCTCCGGGAAAACTGCGAGGCACTGCGCCGGATCGAGAAAAGTAAATGAAAACGCGCCCGGTCTGTCATAGGAGTATGACAAGTCCGTCCCTGCAACTCTGATGTCCTCTCCCTCACCTCTCTTTTTCGACAGTCACATGCACACCCCGCTCTGCAAACACGCAGAGGGGCACCCGATCGCCTACATGGAGCACGGCGTCGCGCAGGGGCTCGCGGGCATCATCATGACCTGTCACAGCCCCATGCCCGACGGATTCTCGAGCCGGGTGCGGATGTCCCCAGAGCAGTTCAACGAATACTGCGCCCTCGTCCAGGCGGCAGCCGACGCCGCGCCCGACGGCTTCGAGGTGCGCCTCGGTCTCGAGAGCGATTTTTTTCCGGGGATGGAGGAGTGGCTGAGCGCACTCCACGCGAAGGCCGATTTCCACTACATCCTCGGCTCGGTCCACTGGCACATCGCGGAGTACATGGACGGCTTCTGGCACGGTGATCCGTTTGCTTTCCAAAAGCAGTATTTTGATCACCTCGCCGAGTCGGCCGAGACGGGACTGTTCGACAGCCTCGCCCATCCCGATCTCGTAAAGAACGCGAGTCCCGTCGACTGGGACTATGACCGTATCCTCCCCTTCATCGAGAGGGCCCTCGACCGCATCGCGAAGACCGGCGTGGCGATGGAGATCAATACTTCGGGGCTGAACAAGTCCTACCCCGAGATGAATCCGGGCCCCCTCATGCTCGGTCTCATGGCCGAGAGGAATATCCCCGTGGTGATCGGCTCGGACTCGCACACCCCGACTCGGGTCGGTGACGGGTTCGATCTCGCACTCGATTATCTCTCCGCCGCCGGCTACGAAAAAGTAAGCGTCTTCCGCCATCGCGAGCGCAGCGATCTCCTCATCAGTGAGGTGCGCGCGAGCCTACCGCAGGTGAGCGCCCTGCCGGGTTGAGAGCCCGCCGTTCTCCCCGCCACCCTCCGAAGTCCGACGAGGCCGGGAACTCAGAGGCTGTTCTCGATATCACCGATCTCCTTGGCGAGATTGGTCATGCGATGTACTTCACGGCGGTAGCCTTCCTCGTCGTTCTGGAGGTAAAATTCGTCGCGGCGGATGCGGCATTCTTCGAGCTGGAGACGCAGTCTCTCGATGGCATCGAGCCTCGGACGGACCGCAGGGGCGGGCTCGGGTGACTCGGCAGGGGGCGCGGTCTCGACGAGACCGGTCGTCGCGGACTCGGCAGACTCCTTCGGACCGGCGGGCTCTACTCGGGCCGCGAGCTCGACTCTCTCCACCGGTGAGAGCTGGGCCGAGCGCTCCAGTTCCCCGTGCGAGGTACCGCCATCCTCGCTCTTGAGGATACGACCGGCCTCGGCATAGAGGCGATCGACGGGTGGCTCAAAAATGGGTGCGGTGACGTAGGCGAGCCGGAAGACGGAGAGGGAAAAGACGAGCGCCGCAGCGACCTTCACGCCCCGCAGCACCCGGGAATCATTGAGCAGGCTCCGGGCGAAAGTGGAGAGACGCGATACAGCCGCCTCGTCTTCCGCGCCCTCGATCGGGTCGGACACCAGTTCGAAAACAGATTCGCACTCGCAGAGGACAAGATCCTCATCGTAGAGCCAATGGTAGAAATTAAGCAGACCGATCGCGGTGAACCCGCCCGGCTGCAGACCGTAAACTTCTTTTGCCACCTCCTCGAAAGTCTCGCGACCATCAAAGCGGGCCAGCATCTCGAATTGCCACAATTTCAACGAGTATCGCTGCTGACGGGCAACGCGTTCCACCACCATCGTTCCAGGCACCCGGTAAAAGCGCAACTCGTCACGGAGACGGAAGCGTAGCGTAAAAATCTCTTCAAGATTCCCTGGAAGTCGGTTGCTCAAGGTTTACAGATTGTTAATATTACAAAAATTATAATATTATTACTTCATTCGTCCAGTCTAATTCTGGTAAGGATGAAAATAATTCAATTTCCAGAGCGCTCGCTTAATTAGGCCGACTCCGTTCAAAGCGAGTCGGGGGAGCGCGCTGCCAGCACGGAGAGGAGCGGCTTGATCGCCGCCGGATCGATCCCCGGGAGGCCCGAGAGGAGCCGGGCGATTTTCCCCGCGATGAGCGGTGCGGCATAGCTGCTGCCTGTCTCCACCTTGGTCCCGCCGTGCAGCCACGGCACTTCGACCCGCTCCCCGCAGGCGAGGAAGGAGACCATGCGCCGGGCTGTGAAGTAAAACGAATCGGGCTCACAATCGATCCCGCGCACACTGATGACGCTGGGAAAGTAGGCGGGCCATTCACGGATGCCGACGTCAATGTTGCTGCACGCGGCCACGACCTGGACGCCCTCGAGATACGCCCGATCGACCCATTCCTTGTAGTCCATCACATAGCGGGGCAGACCGCGGCAGCCGAAGCTGCAATTGATGACCTGGTATCCCCGGCTGATCGCCTGGTTCACACACTCGGCGATCACGAAACTGCGGGCGTGGTTGCTGCTGTCGAGCGCACGGAAGCTGCCCAGCTTCACCCCCGGCGCCTCGCGCCGGACGAGGCTGGCGACGGCGGTTCCGTGCCCGTAGACGTCGCTGCCATCGCCCTCGGCGATCTGTAGATTGATCCCGTCGCAGGAAACAGTAATATCGTCCTCGAGTTCGAGACCGGCGAGGGCCGGATGCGATAGATCGATACCGGAATCGATAATCGCCACCTTTACCCCCTCCCCTCTGCTCGATCGCAGCGCCTCGCGAGCCGCCTCGAGGTCGGGCCATGCGGTGGGAGGACTAGACCCCATCGTTCAAACCCAGTGCGGAGGAGAAAAGCGACTCATTGATGAGCCGCTCGATCAAGTTGGTGACTCGGGCGAGTGTCTCGACGTCGACGAAACTGAAGCCCTCTCGCTCGCGTACCGCCTCCTCGAGTTGCACGCACGAGATCACCCCGCGCAAGCCGAACCCGAAGTAAAATGGCACCGCAATCATCGCCGTGGTGTGTTTGGAGATCTTGCGGTCGAGGGTATCGTCGTGACCCTCACTCGTCTGGATGCCGTTTTCGCAATAGGGCTGCTGCTGCACAAATACGAGCGAGATGATGCCCTGGCCAAGCGGCTGTCGGAATCCGATAAGAGATTTTGCGTCTTCGCCCGAGTTGAAGACCGCGACGAGTTCACCGGCCTTTTCATCGAAGAGCCAGATCGTGCCCTCGCAGCCGCCGACCGCGAGGAAAGCATCACGGAGCAGCCCCAGCGAGACCTGATCCACCAATCCGGCGAGCTGGGCGGGCGGGGTCGCCTCGATCCAGTGATCGAGATGCTTCGCCAACTCCTGAGCCGAATCGCTCAGCCCGGGGTGCCGCAGCAGCTTCGTTTCTACACCCGTCATACTTAGGCCTCAGCCTTGAGCGTCTGGACAAGTTCGTGGATGGCGCGCTCGTTCTCGAGGATGCTTGGCAGGAGAGCCTCCCGATCCGCCGGGCTCAGCTTGCCAGCGGCGAAAAGTTGGATCTTCTCGATCTGTTCGGGAGAGAGCGGCGACGAAGAGTGACCGGACACCTCAGGACCAAGACTGTCTAGAAACTGAGTGAGGAGGGAGATTTCGTTGTTCATGCGTGATGTGGGTAATGGATACACTTATATCCAATCGACGTAGCCCCGCCCACCCTTATGCAAGGTTTAGGCATGTTTTCAAAGAGAACACCAAAAATCACGACAACCCGAGCCCAGAAACAGAGTAAAAACATTACATTAACGAAATTTATGAAGTTTATATTGACTTGGCGAAGCTCCCCTGCTACCGTAGGGGACGGAAAGTGATTTTCGGAGGTTTTTTGCTTTTTTTGAGGGGTTTAAGCGGCGGCGTTCCGATAAGGGATGTCGCCGCTTTTGTGTTGGCCCCTCTCGCGTGACGGAGAGTTGATGGGCGGATTATGCCTCCCTGCAGCCACAGAGCCAAGCCATCCATGCAAAACGGCCCGGCAGGGTGACTTTCGCCTACCACACCGGGCCGCCCCGTTCCGCACAAATTGTTACTAACTGCAGAGGATTGTCGCGAAGAGAACCTCTGTGACTGAGTCTACTCTTCCGACCTCAACCTACGTATCGACTCACTTAAGAATGTGCCATTTCGCCCCTCATTTCGCAAGTAATTTTTGCGAAAAGTGAGACAATTGCGACTTACTTTTAAAAGAAATCTTCTTTTTCTCCTTTATTCCTGAGCAGTTCCGGTCGCCTCTCGCGAGATTTGCTAAAATTTCCCTCGACACTTGGCAGCAGCGCTTCATTGTAAGGCATGGTTTATCATTTCTGAGAATTGAATTCTTATTTATAAGACCTCTTTATTCCTACCCCTCTCCTCCTGACTCCCATGCGCCTGAAATCTCTTGAGATTCACGGATTCAAGTCCTTCGCCGACAAGACGAAGCTGGAATTCCATGAAGGCGTCACGGGGATCGTCGGACCGAACGGTTGCGGCAAGTCCAACATCGTGGATTCGATGCGCTGGGTCCTCGGCGAGACCTCGGCGAAGGCGCTCCGCGGCGGGGAGATGGCGGATGTTATCTTCAACGGCACCGACCGGCGCTCCCCTCTCGGCATGGCCGAAGTCACCCTCACTCTCTCGGGCTGCGCCGGCATCCTCGATACCGAGTATGACGAGGTCTCCCTCGGGCGCCGCGTCTTCCGCGACGGCAAGAGCGACTATCTAATCAACAAACAGCCCTGTCGCCTCAAGGACATTCACAATCTCCTGATGGACACGGGCATCGGCCGGTCGAGCTACTCCATCATGGAGCAGGGCAAGATCGACATGCTCCTGAGTTCGAAGCCCGAGGACAGACGCGCTGTCTTCGAAGAGGCCGCCGGGATCACGAAATACAAGACGCAGAAGAAGGAAGCGCTCCGCAAGCTCGACTATACCGAGGCGAACCTCGTCCGTATCCGCGATGTCATCGCCGAGAACGAGCGCCAGATCCGCTCGCTTTCCCGTCAGGCATCCAAGGCGAAACGCTACCAGTCGCTCTTCGACGACGTGCGCACGCTCGAGCTGCACCTTTCCCACAAAAAATGGCGGGAACTCCGCGCCGAGAAGTCCGAGCTGACGACCTCGACCCGCAACCTCCGCCTGCGGCAGGATGAGCTGGAGGACGCGATCGAGAAACGCCAGGCCGAGATGGCGGCGGCGCGGGTCGAATATCAGGAGATCGAAAACCGCCTTACCCATCTCCAGGCGCAGCTCGCGCGGACCGAGAATGAGATCAGCGGCGCGAACAATCGCATCGAGTTCAACGGGGAGCGCTCGCACGAGCACGCCCTCCTCATCCGGAAGAACGAGACCGACATCGCCCAGTCGACCGAGAAGCGCCAGCGTCAGGAAGCCGACATCGAGAATGCGAACCGCCAGCTCGAGACCGTCGCCGCCCGCATCGCGACCGAGCAGGGCCACGTTGAGGAACTCGAAACCGAGACCCGCGCGGCCCGTGCGCTGCGGGAAGAGCTGAATGTCAGGCTCCGGCAGATCGAGGAAGAGCGCAGCAAGCTGAAAAGCCGCATCGCCAGTCTCGATGCGACCATCGGCACGAACGAACGGCAAGCCGAGTCCGACTACCTCCGCGCCACCCAGCTCGCCGACGAGATCGCACGGCTCCGCGTCGAGGAAGACGTCCGCAAAGGCGACGGGGCCGAGCTGAAGGACCGCATCGCCGGACACCAGCTCTCGATCGAGGCCTTTGAGGAAAACCTCGCCGAACTCGAGCAGAAGTACCATCGCGCGAAACGCTCCGCCGCCGATATGCAGGAGGACCTCTCCTCCCTCCACAAACTGCGCGCCGAGAAGCGCTCCCGTCTCGATGTGCTCGAGCAACTCATAGCCGACGGCGAAGGATTTGAGAAAGGGACCCAGGCCGTCCTCAAAGGTCTCGACGATCCCAATTTCTACAGCCAACACGTCAGGCAGCCGCTCGCGAGCTATCTTGAGGTCGATGCCCGCTTCGCCGAGGCGATCGAGGCCGCTCTCGGGCGTCGTCTCCAGGCGGTGATCGTGTCCGATGTCGAGATCGCCGAAAAAGTGGTCAATTCGCTGCGCGACGGCAATATCGGACGGGCCTCAATCATTGCCGAGAACCACCTTTCCGAATCACTCCTCACCAACCCGGGCCGCGCCCCTCTCGGCGCGATCGGCTGGGCCATCGATAAAGTCCGCTGCCGCCCCGAGGTGCAGTCGCTCCTCGCGAGACTGCTTTCCCATGTCCTCCTCACCGAGGACCTCAACACCGCTCTGCGCCTGCGCGAAAAGGAACCGGCCTTTGCCATCGCCACGCTCACTGGCGAGTTCATCACCCGGGAGGGCATCATCCACGGCGGTCGCACCGGTGACGAGTCTGTCTCCGTGCTGCGAATGCAGACGGAGATACGCGATCTCAAAACCGTGACCGATGCCCTCGATACCGAGGTCCTCACTCGCCAGGAACGACGCGACGAACTCAACCAGCGGGTCGATCAGTTCGAAGGCAGCCTCCAGGAGGCGCGGGAGAAGCTGCAACAAAAGCGCGTTACCACGTCGACTCTCGAGGGCAAACTCGCTCTCATCGAGCGCGACCTGAGCCAGTTCAGCAACCGCATCGAGAGCCTCGAGTGGGAGCAGCGCGACGTGGTCGAACGCACCAGGAAAGTCACCGGCGAACTCGAGGCGAATCGAGCAGAGCGCACTACTGCCCTTGTGAAAGTCGAGGAACTCGATGAGACGACTCAGAGCACCGGCGCCGAGCTCGACGAGGCCCGGCGGTGCGAAGAGGAGCTCACCGAAAAAGTCACCGAGGCCCGCACCTGTCTCGCGGTCGAGCAGGGCACCCGCCAGAATCTCGAAGAGCAGCGCGAGCCCATGCTGGCCCGTCTCCATGAGCTGCTCGAGCAGGTCGAACGCCGTGAGACCGAGATCGCGAGCTACAAGGCAAGGATCGAAAACTCGGCCGCCGAGACCGAGTCGCTCCAGGGGAAAATCCGTGAGTGGGAATCCGAGGTCTCCGCCGCCCGCGAGGAGAGAGACGCCATCCAGAGTGAACGCAACGGCTACTCCGCGCGGATCGAAGAGGGCGAAACCGACCTGACGAAAAAACGCCGCGAAGTCCAGACCGTCGCCTCCCAGCGCGGGAAAGAGGAAGTGCGCGTCGCCCAGTTCGACATCAACCTCGAGAACATCGAGCGCACCTGCCGCGACCGCTACCGGACCGAACTCGAGTTTTTCGAGCCCGACAGCCACGCCCTCCTCCTCGCGATCGAGGAACGCAAGCGCAACGGCGCCGCCCGGCTCAAGAGCTACGCCGACTTTGAAGAAGGCGAGAGCGGAGAAGCGCCGCCTCCAACCGCCGATGAAGACGCCGTCGTCATTGACGAGACCGGCAGCGAGGAATCAACCGCCGCTGCGGAACTTGTCCTCAACGAGGAAAACGAGGCCGAGCTAAACGACCCCGCCGAGCCTGACTGGCCTTTTGTCGAGGACGTCGTCTCCCAGCTCCGCACCAAGCTCGACTCGATGGGCCCGGTCAACATCGATGCGATCGAGGAATTCGATGAGCTCGAGGAGCACTTCAAATTCAACATGCAGCAGCTCAACGATCTCGAGAACTCGAAGGAGGAACTCCTCCGCATGATCGCGCGGATCAATCGCGACACCCGCAAGATGTTCTCGGAGACCTTCGAGAAGATCCGCAAAAACTTCCGCGACATGTTCCGCGAACTCTTCGGCGAAAAGGCCAAGGCCGATCTCGTGCTGATGGATGACAACGACCCGCTCGAGTGCGGCATCGACATCATCGCCAAGCCTCCCGGCAAGAAACTCCAGACGATCAGCCTGCTCTCGGGCGGCGAGCGATCCATGACGGCGGTCGCGCTGCTCTTCGGGATCTACATGGTAAAACCTTCGCCCTTCTGCGTCCTCGACGAGCTCGATGCGCCGCTCGACGAGGCGAACATCATCCGTTTTATCAAAGTCCTCGACCGTTTCATCGGCGGCAGCCAGTTCGTCATCGTGACCCACAGCAAACGCACCATGTCCCGGGCGGATGTCATGTATGGCGTCTCGATGGAAGAGTTCGGCGTCTCGAAGACAGTCGGCGTGACCTTCTCCAAAGCCGGCGAAGGCAAGGGCATGAAGCAGGCCGCGATCGGCGGATGACAGATCTGTCTTTTCCGACGCTTCCCGTAAAAACCATTTGAGAGAATGATGGTTTCTGCCCACCTTCAAGATGTGCTGAAGCCCGCCTCCATCCTCTGCCTGTCTCTTCTCCTCACTTTGCTCATCGGAGGCGGCCGCGACATCATCGCCCTCGAGGGGGAGGCGAAAGAAAAGCCGGGGTTAAAAAACATCCAGCTCATCACAGATGTGAGCGCGATCACTCCGGGCGAGCCCTTCACCGTCGCCCTCGTCATCGATCCCCTCCCCGGTTACCACACCTACTGGCGCGGACCGGGCATCGTCGGAGTCGCGACGAATTTTGACTGGACCCTGCCCGACGGATTCACCGCCGGCGAAGTCTCCTGGCCGCCCCCGCAAAAGGTGCTCATGGCCGGCATCACCGCCTACGGGTATCGCGACCGGCAGATGCTCTTAACCGTGATCACCCCGCCCGACCACATCGAGGGCGATGAAGTCACCCTGCGCGTCCGCATCGCCTGGATGGCCTGCTCCACATCGTGCAACCCCGGGGTCGATGATTTCACCCTGACTCTGCCGGTGGACCGCTCTGGCGGGTCGGCGGTAAAAGACGCCTCCCTCGCGGCGGCGTTCGACGCAGTGCGGCTCTCCGTGCCCCCGGCAGCACCGGAGAACTGGACCATCGAGGCCCGCTCTGCCTCTGCGGATCGGATCGAGCTCGACCTCATCATCCCCGGTTTCCCGGCACCCTCGGCGAAGTCGGTCTCGTTCTACTGCTATGACATGCAGGTGGACTCGGACGTGCCGCAAAAAGTGGAAATGCTCACCACGGGAGATACTGTCACCCTGCGCCTCCACCTAGTCCGCCCCGAAGTGGCACCGCGCTCGCCATCGCATTTAGCCGGAGTCGTGCACTGTCCCGACGGATGGCCCGGGCTCGACTCCCCCGCTGTTGAAATCTCCGTCCCCTGGCCGCCCGGCACTTTTTCCAATGAGTAAAACAAACGCTTTGAAAAAGGGGGAGCGCTGCGACTCCAAGTGGTGCGAAGTGAGACGCTCCGGCATCCACGGTCGCGGCCTTTTTGCGAAGAAGGACATTCCCGAAGGCACCCCCATTATTGAATACGTCGGGGAAAAAATCACCAAAGCAGAGTCTCACATACGCGGCTGGGCCCAGATCGATCACGCGAAAGTCACCGGCGACGCCGCCGTCTACATCTTCACCCTAGACGACGGATATGATCTCGATGGCAACACCCCCGGGAACTCCGCCCGTCTCATCAACCACAGTTGCGAGCCGAGCTGCGAAGCCTACATCGAGGGCGAGTCCATCTGGATCGCCGCTCTGCGCGACATCGCGAAGGACGAAGAGATGTTCTACAACTACGGCTTCGATCTCGAGTGCTACGAGGATCACCCGTGCTACTGCGGCAGCAGTAGATGCGTCGGTCACATCGCGGGCGAAGAATATTGGCCCAGGTTGAAACGCAAACTCGCCGCAAAAAAACGCAAACTCGCCGCGAAAAAAGCTGCCCGCAGATCACCCGCGCCCAAGACCTGAATCTCACCCGGGCGCTGCCGGGGCGGAGTCCTCAGGGGTCTCAGGGGATGCGCAGGCTCTGCCCGGCGCGGATGCTGTCCCCGCTCAGACCGTTGACCCGCTTCATGTCGGTCACCGAAGTATTGTATTTGCCGGCCAGAGCAAAGAGCGTGTCGCCCGAACTCACCTTGTGATAACTCGGCGCAGTAGAAGTCACCGCCGTCGAAGATGACGCCGACGCTATCCCCGCCGAGGCGAGTTCCACTCCGCTGCCGCTGCCGCCGGGGGGCACACCGTCAGCGCCATCGGCAAGAGAGGCCGCACTGCTGGCGGGGTCACCCGCAGGACCGACAAAATTACCCGTGGAGCGAGCCGCTGAGGCCTCGGCGTAAGTGGGATACGAAGTCGGGCGCGAAGAGGGGACCGCGGTATCCGCCGCCGCTACCGCCGTAGCGGGCACCACTTGCGGACTTGCCGAGCGATCCCGCCCGCTCGTGTTGCTCTTGACCCAGTCTTTGCGGTAGGCACCACTCTCGTCAAAAGGGTAATCATTGCGATCCAGCCCGTGACCGGCCGGCGTCTTGAGCTTCGCCGGATCGTAGCTGACATCCTTATACGACTTGGCGGTCGTCTTGCACTGTGTCAGAAAAAGCGGAACCACGAAGGCGACCCCGAGATACAGGAAGGTGCGGGAGAGTGGGAGCGTGACCATGACGGGGAGGAAGGATTCGTTGCAGGCTAAACGATCGACTGGCAGCGACCAGTAGAGGAAACTAAGGACAAAATACTCAATATTTTTAAAAAATAAAGAGATCTTAACTAATTTTTCTCCCTTAGTTCGTTTCCCGAGTCTTCGTCGTAGCTTTTTCCAGCGTCTCACGGGCGGCTTTCCCGGTCTCGGATTCCGCGTCGATCGCGACGATTTTCTCAAGCACGGCACGCTCTCCAGCCTTGTCATCGAGGCGACGGTGCAGAACCGCCTGGTTAAAGAGGGCCCGCTGCAGCGCCTCGCCCTCTAATTTATTTTCCCCGACAAAACTTTCTGTCAGCGCGATCATTTCCGCCCATTTTGACTCTTTGCCGAGATCCTGCATTGCCTTCGCGTAGTCAGCCTCGGCGAGCAGACCACCAAAGGACTTGCGCTCCTCGAGGGTATCGTCGGGATCCAGGGTGAGGATGGCCTCCATCTCCTTGCGGTAGTGGCGGACGATGAGACCTCCCGGCAGATCAGGGATGGCGCGACGCATCTTTCGCGCCTTATCAATCCCCTCTGCGGACTCCGCTTCCCTGCCCGCGAGCAGGCTGGCCTCGTGCGCCGCATCGATCTTGCGGATCTGCGCGGCATACTCGGCCGGGGTGACTGTCTGGTAGCCGTTCATGCCAAAGGGCCGCCCGCCCGCCTCGGCCAGCACGACGGTCGGGTATCCCCTCACCCGGTAGGCCTCGCGGAGGAAGTTTTTTTGAGCGGCCTCTTCCCGCGGCATCATGTTGTCCTTGGGATACTCCAGCTTCAGCAGGGTGAAGCGGCCCGAGACCGCCTCCATGAAGGCCGGTTGCGCGAGGATCTCGTCGTGAAATTTCTCACAGATCTCGATCCAGTCCGTCCCCGTGAAGACGATGAGGATCTTTTTCCCCTCTGCCTGCGCGGCGGCCACTGCCGATGGATAATCCCGGTGCCAGATCGCCACCCCCTGAGCCGGGAGCGCAGCTGGAATAGAGGAAAAAACAATCGCAAGAAAGAGCAGCTGGAAACGGGAACACTTCATGGGGATTTCTCAAAAGTCGGGGTATCTCGCTTTCCTTGTCGCGAAAGGGTGGTGCGGCGACATAAGGTCCGGGGGGAAACCATTGCAAAGGATCGCGCACGATGTCACTTTGACCACCGTCGTATCCTACTTTACTCTCGCCGACCCCGAATTCAAATAATGCGAACTTTCCTTTTCCCACTCGCTCTCGCCGCCGCCTTGATCGTCCCGGCCTCCGGCGAGGAAAGCAAAGTCCTCGAACTGGGGCGCCTCACCTACCAGACCTGCGTCGCCTGCCACGGGCCGGATGGCAAAGGGATCAAGGCCGGGGACCTCCTCATGGCGCCGTCCCTCCGTGAGTCCGCCTTCGTCAAAGGCAACCATCCCGAAGAACTCACCGCCATTGTCCTGAAAGGGATCATGAAGGCGGACAACAAATACATCCAGGCCATGCTCGCGCTCGAGGCCGCCCTCAACGACGAGCAGATCGCCTCCCTGATCGCTTATGTCACGAAAGAGTTTGGCGACAAAGAGATCTCCGTAAAGCCGGCCGATGTCGCGACGTGGCGCAAAGAGCAGGCCGCGCGCACGAGCCCGTGGAAACGCACCGACCTCGAAGAGATGATCACCGCCGCCACCGTGCCCAAGTTGCTCTCGAACGTCCGCTACGCCTTCCACACTGGCGAGTGGAAGAAACTGCCTGACTTTTCCTCCCTGAAACCCGCCTCAACCGGCAAGCTGGCAAAAGGGCTCATCGCCCTCGCACCGGCCAAAGACCACAAGCACGGATTCGGCCTCGTCTTCGACGCCGACCTCACCATCCCCGAGACCGGAGATTATATTTTCTCCCTCACCTCCGACGACGGTTCGGCCCTCATCGTTGACGGCGAGACCCTCGTCGGCAACGACGGCATCCACCCGGCGAAGACGATGAACATGAAAGAGACGCTCCAGGCCGGGAATCACACCATGCAGGTGCAATACTTCGATGGCGGCGGCCAGCGTGTCCTCGCCCTCTCCGTGAAGGGCCCCGGCAAGGTCGGCACCCAGTGGCTCTCAGTGGAAAAGGGCGATGCGAAAAAAGCCGCTCAGAGCTACGCCCCCATCCCGCTCACCTCGCGCAACCCCGGTGAGGCGATCGTCCACCGCGCCTTCCTCCCCGACGCCAAACCCCGGGCCATCGGCGTGGGTTACCCCGGGGCCGTCAATCTCGTCTGGGACGCCGACGTCCTCAATCTCGCCTATGTCTACCGGGGCGACTTCATGGACGCGGCCTCCCATTGGAACGCTCGCGGCTCGGGCAGCACACCCCTCGGCAAAGACCGCGTCAAGATCGCTCAGGGGCTCCCCTTCCAGGTCCTCGAGAGCCTCGACGAACCCTGGGTGCCCTTCTCCGAAGAGCAGGTGAAATACGAGCGCGACACTGTCGATCCGCAAAAAGAGATCACCATCAACGTGAAACACCCCGACTACCAGTTTCGCGGCTACCACCTCGACACGAAGCGTTTCCCCACCTTCCGCTATGACTACCGCGGCCTCAACGTGACCGACACCTTCACCCCCGAAGAGATCGAGGGCGTGACCTCATTTGTCCGCACCATCAAGGTCGAGGGTACGCCTGACGAACACACCTACTTCCGTATCGCCGGGAGCGGATCCCAGACCGTCACCGACGGCTGGATCGATGCCGGCAATAATTTGAAAATCCGCCTCGCCGGAGCCGAGCCCGTCACCCGCAAAGTCGGCGACCAGAACGAGACCCTCGCTCCCGTCGCCGCCGGCACCACCCTCACCGTCACCTACCGCTGGAACGAGCCGCTCAAGCCCTGACAGACACCCCAACCGACCCTCTTCACTCGACCAACACACCTTCTCAGGTCCATGAAAACTCCCGCTCTTTTCCTCCTTTTCGCACTTTGCGCCCTTTCCCCGATCGCCCTCCGGGCCGATCCGCCCAAGGAAGCCGACTACTACACCATCACCCCCATTCCCGCCCCGGCCGGTGAAGTGATCGAGGGCGGCGGCATCGAACTGCTCCCCGACGGTCGTGTTGCCGTCTGCACCCGGCGCGGCCAGGTCTGGATGGTCGAAAACGCCTTCACCCACCCTGAGAAGCCCGCCAAGTGGACCCTCTTCGCCGAGTATCTCCACGAACCCCTCGGTCTCGCCTGGAAAGACGGTTGGCTCTACGTCGTCCAGCGGCCCGAAGTGACCCGCCTGCGCGACGAAGACGGCGATGGCCGTGCCGACCTCTTCGAGACCGTCAGTGACGGATGGGGCGTCAGCGGCGACTACCATGAGTACACCTTCGGATCGCAGTTCGACAAGGAGGGCAATCTCTGGTGCGCGCTCTGCCTGACCGGCTCCTTCACCGCGCAGTCCCTCTACCGCGGCTGGATCCTGCGGGTCTCACCCGACGGCAAACTTCTCCCCACCGCCAGCGGAGTGCGCTCCCCCGGCGGAGTAGGCTTCAACGCCGTCGGCGACGTCTTCTACACCGACAACCAGGGCGCTTGGAACGGCTCCAGCTCGCTCAAGTGGATCAAGCCCGGCTCCTTCCAGGGAAACCCTAACGGAAACATTTTTTATCCCTTCACCGATGGCGCCATCGGGGAGCGTCCGACCGATCCGCCCTACACCGAAAAAGGCGGCCGCACCGTGACCGAGCGAGCCAATATCCCCGAGCTTTTGCCGCCGGCCGTCATCCTGCCGCACCAGAAAGTCGGCAACTCGCCCACCGGGATCGTCCCGGACATGAGCGCCGGCAAATTCGGTCCCTTTGCCGGCCAGGTCTTCGTCGGCGAACAAACCCAGTCCAAGATTCACCGAGTCTTTCTCGAGAAAGTGAACGGCCTCTATCAGGGGGCCGTGTTCCCCTTCCTCGAAGGCTTCCAGTCCGGCAACATCGCCCTGCGTCTCTCCGACGACGGAGCCCTCTTCACGAGCGGCTCCAACCGCGGCTGGGGAGCCCGCGGCGGCATGCCCTACAACTTCGAACGGGTCAACTGGACCGGGAAAATGCCCTTCGAGATCCGCGAGATGCGGGCGACCGCCGACGGCTTCGAACTCACCTTCACCCTGCCCGTCGACAAAGCCACTGCGATAGACGCCTCCTTCAAAATGACGGCCTACACCTACATTTACCAGAAGGCCTACGGCAGTCCCGAAGTCGACCAGGTCACCCCGAAAGTCACCATCACCTCTGTCGCTGATGACGGACTCAGTCTGAAACTGAAAGTCAAGCCGCTCACCAAAGGCCACGTCCACGAACTTGAATCAGCCGGCTTGAGAACGACCTCAGGCGGGAACGGGCTGCTGCACACGCAGGCCTATTACACGCTGAACGAGATCCCCGAGTGAGGATTCGCGGCGGAAGAGGATCCGCCGCGCCGCGCCTCTTTGCGCTTAAAAATAGCTGCGGACGCCGAGCATCCAGCTGCCCGTCTCGAGATCATCCGATGTCCCGTAGGTCTCTCCGGTAGCGATTTCGTAGCCGCCCATCAGCTTCAGCTTCTCCCCGCAGAGGAAGTACTGAAGACCGAGGTAGA
>JBDNIL010000201.1:0-4398 GCA_041688355.1 Verrucomicrobiales bacterium
ACCGAACAGAAACGCGAGATGATGTGATCCTCGAGATCCTGGATATGGGAGAGCACTTCGTTTTTTTTCATGCCGGGCGCGATGCGGAACGCGAAGTCTACGCTCGCCTAAACGAACCGGTCTCAAAAATCCCGACCGACGTACCATGAAAGCGCTCCCGCCCCCCCTCTTTCGCCGGATCCTTCTCGCCCATTTTGCCTCGACCTGCGCCATGGCGGGAGTGATCTGGATCGTGCAGCTCGTCATTTACCCGCATTTTGCCGATGTCGGGGCAGAGGCCTTTCCCGCATATCATCGCCACTACACTGATCTCATTACCCTCGTCGTCGGTCCCCTCATGCTCGTAGAACTCGCCACTGCGATCCTCATTTTTCTTCAGCTCCGCCTGGCTCCCCGTCTCCGCCACTTCGCGGCGGCCGGGCTCGCCGCCGTGCTCCTCCTCTGGCTCGTCACCGCCCTCGTCCAGGTTCCCGCCCATGATCGGCTCGCGGCAGCCTACACCAACGAACTTGCCCGCAGTCTCGTCTTCGGGAACTGGGTGCGCACCGCTCTCTGGACGATCCGCGTTCCGATCGCGTGGTCTCTTCTCGGCAAGCGCTAGCCCGAACCTCGGAACCCGCCGCCGGCTCCTCTCCCTCGGGACAATAAAGGTCGCGGCCGTGACATTTATTGTCCGCGCCGATTACCTCAATGGAGGGGCACTTTCGTCGTTCGCCAGGTGGCCTCCCGGGGCATCCTACCCTCCCGCCCCGAAGAATCTCTCGCGGAGAGCGAGCGGGGGTTGTTTGCCTTTCAGGGTGAGGACGACGATGATGAGGGTCGAGGCGAAGACGGCCCAGAGGAAGGGATGCAGGCCGAGGAGCAGGTATTCTCCGAATTTCCCGGTGTTGAGATAACCCGCGAAGTAGAGGGCAAGGATGGTGACGCCCCCGCCGAGCATCCCGCCGACAGCCGCGGCGGAGGTCATGCGGGACCAGTAGAGCGCGAAGACCATGGGGGCGAGGAACGAGGCCCCGAGTCCGGCCGAGGCGAAGACGATGAGGTGCTGGAGAAACTGGGGCGGATGCAGCACCGCGAGGACCCCGAGGATCCCCACGACGACGGTGACGAGGTAACTGAGACGTTTCACCTGATTCTCGGTCGCAGCTGGATTGATGGAGGTCTGGTAGACATCACGGACGACTCCCGAAGAGACGAGGATGAGGAAACTATCGACACTGGACATCACGGCGGCAAACGGCGCCGCGACGAGGAATCCCGCGAGCCAGGGAACGCCGGCGTTGGAGGTGAGCTCGGCAGCCATCTCGGGCATGATGCGATCAGGGTGGATCTCCATCCCTGGCATGAGGACACGGGCGCAGGTGAAAATGATGATGAGGGGAAAATAGATGATCGTGAAATAGAAGGCGATCATGACCATGGACCGTCGCAGGGTAATGGTGTCGCGGTAGGCCATCTGCCGCACCATGTAGCTCGGTTGTCCCGCCCCGCTGAAGTTCCAAAAAGCAAAAAAGCTCAAGGCGAGGAGGACGCTGATGAATCCCTGCGGATTGTCGGCGGACGGCCCCGGGGCGCTCGTGTAGACGCCTTTTTGCCCGGCCCCGTAGGCATAGGTCCTCGTCTCTCCGGCCGGGACGGCGCGGACGGGGATGCTGCGATCGACGCGGGCACGGACCTTCTCGATCTCGGCGGGGGTGGTGAGCTTGAGGGCCTCGACCGGTTGGGAAAGGGTCTCTCCGGCGGGAATGGTCACGCTCGACTTGAGCCGGATGATGTCCCCGCTGCCGGTGGCCTCGATCCAGCGACCGCGGGCGAATCGCTGATCATCCGCTGAAGCGGGCACTTCGAGCGAGACGGTGACAAACTCGGGCGGAGTCATCGCGGCGAGCTGGCGGGTCGCATTGCCGAGCCCATCGACCTGACGGATCGCGAAGACGAGCATGAGGATGACCCCGACGAGCATGACGAGGCCCTGCATGACGTCGGTCCAGACGACGGCGCGGAATCCACCGTAGGTCGTGTAGATGATGACAGCGGTGGCAAAGAGAATGAGGCAGAGCAGGTAGTCGCCCTCGGCCGCTCCGATCCAGGGGATCCCGGCGGTGAGCGACTCGAGCTTCAGGACGATGCCCTGGTAAACGGGGGCGTCCTCGAGCAGCGTGGCCATGATCTCGGCCCCCGCCTTGAACTGGGCCATGAGGAAGAAGAACATGAAAAAGAGCAGCAGGATGGTCGCGAGATTTCCCACGGAGTGGCTCTCGAAGCGACGGCGCAGGACTTCGGGAACGGTGATGGCCCCGGCGAGACGGCTGACCTGATTGATTCGCTTGGCGAGCAGTCCGAGCGCGACTAGGGGAGCGATCATGTAACCCGCGATCCACCACGCGAGGGACCAGCCGTGGGTGTAGATGAGCGAGGGGAAGCCCATGAAGGTTCCGCCCGAGGCCGAGGTCGCGGCATAGGTGAAGGCAAAAGCCCACAGCCCGATGTTGCGGCTCCCGAGGAAGTACTCGTTCACGAAGGACTTTGACTGTCCCGCCCGGTTCGCGAGGATCGCGATGAGGAAGACGATCGCGAGGTAAATGGTGAAGGTGACGATGGCGGTCATTCCGCCCTCCCTTCCGAGTCGCCTTTTTCAAAAGCGTCCAGGCCGCTCGCGTCACCGACGGCGCAGTCGTGCAGCGGAGTGTCTTTCATGAAGCGCATCGCAAACCAGACCGTCAGTGCGAGGGCCGCAAGCCAGGGGAGGAAGATACCGAGGGTCACCCATCGCGGCATGCCGAGGAGAGGATCCTGCCCCGAGGTCTCGCCACCGAAGGCGTGAACGGAGTTGTAACCGACTGTCCACGCGGCAAAAGCGATCCACGCACCGATCATGAACCACAGCTCGCGCCGCGTCTGCCGGAAGGAATCGGCAAGGTTGGTCTTTTCTTCAGAGTCTGGCATGATCGGATCCTGCAAGAGTCAGCGAGGCAACACGAGTTATTTTTTCTCCCCGATGACGTGCCGAATTAGTAGCTGAATCCCCGCGCCTTCGCGGCTACAGGGGGGCCATGCTAGACGATACCGCACGCGCGCGCAATTTCCCCTCGCTCGAGGGCATGACCTACCTCAACACGGCGGCCGAGGGCATCCCGCCTCTCGCCGCAGGCGAGGCGCTGCAACGCTACTTCTCACACAAAGTCATGGGAATGGACGGACGTGTCCTCTTCGCCCGGGAGTTCGATGCCTGCCGGGAGAGCGCGGCGGCTCTGCTCGGGCTGAGCGCGGACGAGGTCTCTTTCGCCTCCTCGACCTCCGAGGCCTACAATCTGCTCGCGACGGCGGTTTCTTTTGCCGAAGGCGACGATCTCGTGATCACGAATCTCGATTTCCCCTCGGGGGTGACGCCGTGGCTACAGCACCGTGATGGCCCGGTCGTGCAGCTCTGGGAGCACCGCGACGGCGTCCTCGAACTCGAGGATCTCGCGGCGATGCTGAGCGAACGCACCCGCCTCGTGCAAGTCTCGCTGGTGAGCTTCCTCACCGGCTACCGGCTGGCGTGGGGACCCTTCCGCGATCTCGTGCGGGAGCGAGCACCGCAGGCGATCCTCGCGGTCGATGTGACGCAGGCGGCGGGCCGCGTCGATCTCGATTGTCTCGATGCGGACTGCCTCCTCGCGAGCAGTTACAAATGGCTCCTCGGCACCCACGGCGGCTGTCTCGTGGCGGTGCCCGACCATGCCCGCGAGCGGCTCGTCGTGAAAGCGGGCGGATGGTTCCACCTCGCCAATGCCTTTGAAAATGATCGATTCAGCCGCGTCGAGCCCTTCCCCGGGGTCCGGGGATTCGCCGTCGGGATGCCCGCCTACCCCGCCGTCTACGCGCTGCGGGCGGGGATCGACATGATAAGGGAAGCCGGAGTCGCGGCGATCGCGGCCCATGCCGATGCCCTCGTCGCCCGCCTCCACGACGGCCTCTCCGGGCTCGGCTATGCGACGCTTTCCCCACCGCAGCCTGGCAATAGCTCGGGCATCGTCGCGATGCGAACGACGGACGACGCCGCGATCCATGCCCGCCTCCTCTCACGGAACATTCACGTGATGTGCCAGGCCGGCCGCATCCGCTTCGCGATCCACGGCTACAATCGCCGCGAGGATGTCGACGCGGTGCTCACGGCTCTCACGGCCTACCGGGAAAATTCCTGACAGATCACGAAAAGAAGACTTTTTCCGCCGTGCCTTTCATGATGTCGCCCTTTTCCGCAGCGGAGAGAAAGTCGAGCCCCTCCTGCACGAGAGCGACCGAGGCGGCGTAAGTGTGCTCGCCCTGGACCTGGTAGGGGCAGTCCGATCCCCACATGAGCCGACCCGAGCCGTAGGCATCGCGCAGTTGCCGTATCATCGGGGCGAGGTCGGT
>JBDNIL010000202.1:0-8874 GCA_041688355.1 Verrucomicrobiales bacterium
AAGGCCATGGTTCGGAGGGCGTTTCGACTGCCCACCGGGGATCACGGATGAACGTGCAACTCGCACGGAAAGAGTCAGGGTTGAAGCGCAGCTTGCAAGGTCAGCCGAGAGCTCACAGTGTCTTCGAATGGGGATTGATCCCCGGTCAGTAGGGGGATTGAACCCCGACTCCGGTTCCTGGCCCCGATCCTGCGGAGTATGAAAAGCATGAAGGCCAACATCTTTCAGAAACTCGCCATCTTGTTCTTTTCACTTCAATGCGGCCCGAGTGCCATGGTTGCAGCGGAGGCCGATTTGGTGAACGACAAGTCAATCGCATTGGCGATCGAAAATCGGATTCTCCGTTCCGATGAAGTGCGTTCCCAAGCCCTGCGGGCCGAGGTGGAAGAAGGGATCGTGAAACTTACCGGGCGGATCGACAACCTGTTTGCCTCCCGTCAGGCCGTTCGAATCGCGGCCGAAGTCCGCGGGGTCAAATCCATCATCAACCAGATCATCATCGATGTGCCACCAATCGCCGACGATCAGCTTTCGGAGCGCATCGTGGACACTCTGAAAACGAACGGTACGGTAGATTCAGGGGCCATAAAAGTGACGGCGACGGACGGCACCGTCACCCTTTCCGGAATTGTTGAATCTCTGGCCGAGAAGCAGTTGGCGGAATATTCCGTCACTGCGGTCGAAGGGGTGAGGGCGGTGCAGAATGATTTGGATGTTGTCTCAAGTGAAACTCGGACGGATGAGGAACTTCAGGCGGAAATTAGCTCGTTGATCGATTACTCAGCCATTCTCGATGAAAGCAAAATCGACGTTTCCGTCACTGGCGGTGCCGCCGAATTGAAAGGCCAGGTCGGCAATCTTGCCCAGAAAACGAGGGCGACGGAATTGGCCTCCATTTCGGGCATTGTCGATGTTTCCGACGGTGGTCTCCGGGTTGAATGGAAGTTGGGCGATGGCATGCAACGTCGGCACCGTTTCGAAACGTTGACGGATGACAAAATTAGCTCGGCGATCCTGCTTGCGATGAAAAACCATCCGCTTCTCGTCTCAGCCGCCGAGAAGATTGATATCTCGGTCAATAGCGCCCGCGTCACTCTCAAGGGAGAGGTAGGCCGGGTCGTGGCAAAGGAAGCGGCCAACGAGATTGCCCGCCAGACCATCGGGGTTCAGGGCGTAACGAATCGGATTCGGGTCGTCTGGCCGGACGATCCGCCGGATGACGTGAAACTCACCGAGATGACCGCCCGGGCAATGGACCGCGATGGTTATCTCACTTTTTCCGAGATCATCCCCCGGACTCGAAACGCACACGTGCATCTCTACGGAATGGTCGATACCGAGTTCGAAAAAACTCGGGCTGAATTTATCGCGGGATCGCAGCCGGGAGTGGTTCACGTGGCGAATTTTCTGACCGTGCTTGGAGAATGGGATTCTCAACCCGATGCGGAAATTGAGGAGTCGATTCGGGAACTGGTGGCCCTCTTGGCGACCGATCCGCACGTCGATGTCAAGATAGATGTCAAGGGCGGAGTGCCTATTCTGAGTGGTCATGTGGCAACATGGTTTCAATGGCAGGGACTGGCTGATATTTGCCAGAAGGCAGGCGGTCGAAGACCCCATATCGATGTCGACATTCATTACCGCCCAAATCAAGGCTCTCCCGATCTTTACGTGCCTCGATAAGACTCTTCCCCGTCAATTCTGGCGAGGGGGGTCCTCCCGGGCGGCGAACGATTGCCAGGAATTCCCTTTCTTAACAGGGGGCCGGGCGGTGGCGGGAGACTCATGACCAGCATCTACCCTCACTTCCGCATCGTCCGCCCGAGCATGTGCGCGGCGACGGGCAGGGTGAGGAAGGCGAGCGCGAGTGAGATGAGGGCTTTTAACCCCACTTCCCAACCCGGCATCCGCAGGAAAAAGGCCAAAAGGATGAGCGCCAGCGCCGCCCCCGCCGCCTTGGTCGAGGCGTGCATTCGGCTGAGGAGATCGGGCAGGCGCAGCACGCCGACTCCCGCGACGAGCGCAAAAAAGCCGCCGGCGAGCAAAAGCAGGGCACTGAGCAGATCAATCATCATGGTCCGTGCGGGAAAGGTGGGCGGGATTGAGGAAGAGGGAAACACCGGTGGTGCCGACGTAGAGGACGAGGCCGGCTACCATCGCGACGTCCAGCCAGAGCGCGTCCCGACCGAGCCAGCCGTGGCCGAGGGCGAGACCGATCGCGCAGAGGGCGACGACGTCGGCGGCGTTGAGCCGGTCGGCGAGAGTCGGACCCCGCCAGAGACGCCGTCCGGCGCTGACGATGGCGACGAAGAGGCAGAGGGTGAAGAGGAGGTGGGCGATCTCAATCATCGTGTCTGGCTTCGTGGCGGATTTCCCCGCGGGTGATCTGCAGGAGCGGCTTCTCGAGGTTCTCGGTGATGGAGGCAGCGACCGGCCCGCGATCATCGAGCGCGTGGACCTCGAGATATTTTCCCGCCTCGACATTGAGGAGGAGCGTGCCGGGCGTGAAAGAAATGAGGTTCGACATGGCGAGGATCTCGGCAGGTGACTCGACCCGCGTCGGGATCATGACGATACCCGGATGGATGTCGGGTCGCCGCGAGAGCACTTTGCCCGCGATGACAAAGTTCGAGATCCAGAAGTCGGCGGTGTATCGCGCAGCGAGCCGGACGAGGCAGAGGAGTCGGGTGAGGGCATTCATCGGGCGGTCGGGACGTAGGCGGGATTCGAGGCGAGGAGCTGTCTGGCGGCCTCGTTCGCCAGTTCGAAGAGCGGACCGGGGAAGAGTCCGATGAGGATCGTGATCAGTCCGAGCATCGCGATGGGGACGAGCTGGACGGGGCGATACCGCAGTGGTCCGTCGGGACGGGGCGAGTCTTTCCAGAAGGCCTCGCCCCAGATTTTAACCATGGAGAAGAGGGTCGCGATGCCGACGAGCAGAGCGATCGCGGCGATGACCCAGGCCTCGGCCCGGAGCGCCTCGCGCAGCAGGAGAAACTTGGCGAAAAATCCCGAGAGTGGCGGGATCCCCCCGAGCGAGAGCGCGGGGATGAGGAAGAGGAAGGCGAGCAGGGGTGAAGCCTTGAGGATCCCGCCGAGGCGGGCGAGGTCCTCACTGCGGCCCGTCGCGGCGATGGCCCCGGCGGCGAGGAAGAGGTTCGTCTTCACGAAGATGTGGTGCACGGTGTAGAATATAGCCGCAGCGATGGCACCCTCGGTGAAAAGCCCCAGCCCCAGGATGATGTAACCGATCTGGCTGATGATGTGGAAGGAGAGAATGCGCCGCACGTGGAACTGGCTCGCGGCCCCGAGGACCCCCGCGATCATCGTCGCCGCGCCGACGTAGAGAAAAATTTCGGAGGTGAATTCGGACAAAAATCCAAAGGCACCGCCGAAGACTCGGAAGAGCGCGTAGACTCCCACCTTGGTGAGCAGTCCGCCGAAGACCGCCGCCGTCGCGAAGCCGGTGTTCGGGTAGGCCGGGGGCAGCCAGAAGTAGAGCGGGAAAACGCCCGCCTTGATCCCGAAGGCGAGGAGCAGCAGTGCAGCGGAACTCAGGATAACCGGATCGTTCCCGCTCGCAACGAGGCGGGTCGCGAGCTCGTCGAGATTGAGGTGCCCCGTCTTCCCGTAGAGGATCCCGAGCCCGGCGAGGAAAAAGAAAGACGAGACCATGTTGATCACGACATATTGCGTTGCCCCTTCAAAGACATGCCGCCGCCGCCCGAGCACGAGCATTGCGAAAGAGGCCATCAGCATCACCTCGAACCAGACGAAGAGGTTGAAAAGATCGTTCGTGAGAAAGGCCCCGTTGATCCCCGCGAGGAGGAGGAAATAAAAGGTCGCATAACCCTTTGCCCAGACGAGGCGTCCGATCTCCCCGACGGCGAAGATGGCCCCGGCGAAGGCCACCACCGCGCTCACGACGACGAGGATGGCGGAGAACAGATCGGCCTGGAAGGAGATCCCGAGCGGCTTTTGCCAAGAACCGAAATCGAGCCGCAGCGGAACCCCCGCCTCCCGTACCGAGAGGAAAAGCCCGATCGCGGCGGCGAGGAGCAGGCCGGTGCCGGCGATCAGGGTCGCCCGTGACGCCGGCGGGACTTGGCGGACGAGCCACGCCGCGAGGGCGAGCACGAGCGGCAGGATCGCGGGCAGGGCGATGAGGGCGGCGTCAGTCATGTTTCCGTATTCGCGAGGCCGGAGATACCGGTGGCGCCGATGCGGGCGCGGGTTTTTCTGAGGAGGACGAGGCAGAAGGCGAGCACCCCGAAGCTGATCACGATCGCCGTGAGGACGAGCGCCTGGGCGAGGGGATCGGGGTGGCCTTCGGGGAGCGCCTGTGCGCCCCCGGCGATAATCGCGGTGTCGCCGCGCCCCAGTCCGGCGGCGGTGAAGACGAGCAGGTTCGCGGCCTGGGCGAGCAGGGCGAGACCGAGGAGGATGCGGAAGAGCCCGCGACGCAGCACCAGCAGGGTGCCGCAGGCGGCGAGGGTTCCGACGAGGAGGGCGGCGAGCGTTTCCATCAGGGCATCGGGGCGGGTTTGGGTTCCATTTTTTCACGGACACGTCGTCCCTCCATCGCCTCGTAGAGCATCAGGACGACCCCGGCGACGACGAGATAGACGCCGATGTCGAAGAGCAGGGGAGTGCCGAGCTTGACCTTGCCGACGGCGGGCAGGGAGAACTCGGGGCCCCATTGCGCGGTGAGGAATGCGGCCCCCGAAAGCAGGCCCGGCAGCCCCGAGAGCACCGCCGTGGCCAGTCCGACGACCATCAGGGAGGCCGCCCCGAGGCGGAAAAGGCGCAGTCGTCCGGCAGGGTGGGCGAGATGCACGAGCACCGCCGCCATCGCCGCGACGAGACCGCCGATGAATCCGCCGCCCGGTTCGTTGTGGCCGCGGAGGAGGAGATAGAGGGAAAAGATCAGCATCGCCGGCGCAGTGTAGCGGGCCGAGGCCGAGAGCACCGGCGAACTCTCGAGGCGCTCCCGCGAAAAGCCCGAACGCCTCGTCCCCAGCATCGCCGAGACCCCGAGCGCGGCGATCAACAGAACCGTGATCTCGCCGAGCGTGTCGAGGGCGCGGAAGTCGACAAGGATGACGTTTACGACATTGCGGCCGTAGGCCTCGGGTAGGCTCTTCGCGGCGAGTTCGATTGAAACGGGCGCTGCCACCTGGACATCGAAGGCCTTGAGTGGCAGCAGAGTGAAGGCAAGTCCCACGGCGACCGAGAGCAGCACCGCGGGCACTCGCGGCACACCGGCACGGCGCTCTTCCCGCATCGCCGGCAGCCCGTAGAGGGCGAGGGCAAAGAGCAGCAGAGTCAGCGTCTCGACGAGGATCTGGGTGATCGCGAGGTCCGGCGCGCCGTGCAGGGCAAAAAAGGCCGCGATCCCGAAGCCGATGCACCCGAGGAGCAGCACCGAAGCCATGCGGCCGCGGCAGCGCACCAGTGCCACGGCGGCCACGGCGAGGGAGATCGTGGTCAACGCGGCAGCCGGGCGGATCTCGCCCCGCATGGGCAGGCTGAGGACGTAGCCGCTCTTCCACCAGGCCGCGATGAGTCCGGCCACCGCCACCGAGAAGATCACTGCGAGGTAGGTGTGGAGCCGCCCCGACTGGATCGTGCGGGTGATGGCCCCCGCGATGGACAGAAAACCGGCGATGCCCGAGCGGAAGACCGCCGTGCCGTTCCAGCCGAAGCGATCGCGGAGAGCGTCGCTGTATCGCGAGATCCGCTCCCGCATCAGAAAGAGCGCGACGCCTGACACCACCGTGACCAGGCTCAGCAGCAGGACGAGGTTGAACCCGTGCCAGAGCTTCAGCTCGATCGTCACCTCCTCCGCCGCGATCTGTGCCACCATCGCCTCGAGCGGACGCCCCAGGATCGCGTCGGGGAAAACGCCGAAGGCGATACTGCCGAACCCGAGGAGGACCGGCCCGATCCAGAATCCGATCTTTGTTGGCTTCATGCTTTTCGGTTCAGTCGTCGGGGACTCGCCGAGGAAGGGGAGCACGCCGACCTTCAATGCTACGACCACATTTGCCGCATTTGCGACGATCCCGCAGACGAGCAGACCGATGCCGACCACGGGCGTCTCGAGCTTCACCTCGTAGAGCAGTTCCTTGGCGATGAAGCCGATGAAGGGAGGCAGGCCCGACATCGAAAAGGCGGCGACGACTGCAGAGAGCCCGAGGAGGGGGAAGCTCCGCATCAGGCCCCGCAGTTGCGTGATCTCGCGGGTCCCGGTCCCTTTCTCGAGGGCTCCCGCGACCATGAAAAGAGCCCCCTTGTAGAGCGCATGCACGATGAAGAAGAGCATCGCCACCTTGACCGAGAGGGTGTGCTCCATCCCCAGCAGCATCGTCAGGGTGCCGAGTGCGCTCACCGTGGAAAAAGCGAGGAGCCGTTTCAGATCGGTCTGCACCATCGCGACGAGCGCCCCCCAGAGCATCGTGATTGCTCCCAGGCCCAGCAGGGTGAAATGCCAGAGCGGCGTGCCGCCCAGCACCGGATGGAGGATCGCGAGGAGAAAGATCCCCACTTTCACCATCGTCGCGGAATGGAGGTAGGCGCTCACCGGAGCAGGCGCGGCCATCGCCCCGGGGAGCCAGAAGTGGAAGGGGAACTGCGCCGACTTCGTGATCGCACCGAGGAGGACGCAGAGGAAAGCCCCCGTATAGAGCGGATGCGCCCGGATCGCGTCAGCCGCCTCGACCCAGACCCCGATGCGGTAGCTGCCCGTGATCTCGCCGAGGAGGAGAAAGCCCGCGAGCAGTGCGACCCCGCCGCCGGCCGTGATGAGGAGCGCGTCGAGGGCTGACTTGCGCGATTCGGCCTTCTCGTGGAAATGGCCGATGAGCAGGTAGCTCGCGATCGAGGTCAGCTCCCAGAAGACAAACAGGACGAGGGCATTCTCCGTCACCGCAATCCCGAGCATCGCCCCGGCGAAGAGGAAGAGGAAGCAGAGGAAGCGCCCGAGCCGGTCACTCCCTTTCAGATACGCCGCTGCATAGATCACCACGAGGGTGCCGATCCCCGAGACGAGCAGGGCGAGGAGCAGGCCCACCGGCGAGACCCAGAGATCCCAGTCCATCCCGAGTTCGGGAGCCCAGGAAAGTGAACCGCGCCAGATCGAGCCCTCCCAGACCGGTCCGGAACCGGAGAGAAAGTAGAAAAAGATCGCCCCCGGCACCACCGCCCAGAGCGTGGCGGGAAAACGGTCCGTCTTTCGCCCGGCGAACGGGGCGACAAGGGCTGCGAGGAAGAGGGCAGCGACACAGAAGGCCGGGGTGAGAAAATCGAATGGCATAGAGGCGCCCGAATGGCAAAGGAGGAAGGTTCGCGAGAGCTACCCCCAAAAAGCGGAGTTTGCCAGAGATTCCGTCTCAAAATCGGGCGCAAAAAGGGCGATTTTTCCCGTCGGTGTTTTATTGGGCGACCCACAACGCAAACGCAACGCAACCCCCAAGCGCTAGCGGGGTTGACTACTCGGCATTCTCTCTGCCACCCTACTCTCCTTCTATTCCTAATCTAAATCTAAATCTTAATCTTACTCTTAATCTTACTCAAAAACCGAGCATCCTTTGTCGCCCGATCCGAGGATTAAGATTAAGATTAAGAGTAAGATTAAGATTAAGATTAAGATATTACTCTTGCGCCTATGTCCCTAATCCCTCTCCTTACCCGTGTCTCGCTCAGCAGCGGGTGTGCCGATGCGATGCGCTGCGAAGCAGTCCTCGCCGAGGCTGCGGCAAAACGATCCCCGCTCGTTGATGCCCTCTTTGACGCCGGGCTCGTCGAGGAGGAGTCCTTTGCCCGCCAGCTCGCCGACGAGGCCGGGCTCGAGTTCGTCGCCGAATCCTCGCTCGATCTCACCAGCGCCCTGCACCGTCGCTTTCCCGCGAAGCTCGCCCTGCGCTACCGGCTCCTCCCCTCCGCGATCGACGAAGAGGGGATCACCCTGATGACCTACGACCCCTTCGACCTCGAGGCGAGACAGGCGGTCGGGCGCGAGGTGACAAAGCCGGTCTCGTGGGTCGTGAGCACCCGCTACCGCATCCTCGAAGGTCTGCGCCAGGGCTACGGGGTCGGGGCTGAGCAGTTCGACGAACTCCTCGAGGGTCGTGATCCGGCCGGCGGCGATGACTTCGAGCAAGAGGTGACCCAGCTCGACGAAGAGGAGGAAGAAGCCTCGGTCATGAACTTCGTGAACCAGATCTTCCGCGAAGCGCTGCGGGAAAGGGCGACCGACATCCACATCGAGCCGCTCGAGAAAAGTCTGCGGATCCGCTACCGCATCGACGGAGCCCTGCAGGAGGTCGCGGTCCCGCCCGACATCCGCGCGCTCCAGGCCTCCCTCATTTCCCGCCTCAAGATCATGGCCCAGCTCGACATCGCCGAGCGCCGCCTGCCGCAGGATGGCCGTATCAATCTCGAACTCGACGGCTCGCCCGTCGATGTGCGCGTCGCGACGATCCCCTCGGTCAATGGCGAGAGCGTCAGTCTGCGACTCCTCACCCGGCAGAATTTCGACATGTCGATGCTGGGGCTCGATGAAAAAACGGTGCAGACGATCGAGACGCTCCTGCGTCAGCCCAACGGCATCATCCTCGTGACCGGGCCGACCGGCTCGGGGAAATCGACGACCCTCTACACATTCCTCAAGCGCCTCAATACCAAGCAGACCCGCATCGTCACGGTCGAGGATCCCGTGGAAAACCGCCTCGACGGCGTCATCCAGATCGCGATCAAACCCGAGATCGGGCTCACCTTCGCGAGCGGGCTGCGCAGCATCCTGCGGGGCGATCCGAACATCATCATGGTCGGGGAAATGCGCGACCTCGAGACCACCGAGATCGCGATCCGCGG
>JBDNIL010000203.1:0-2973 GCA_041688355.1 Verrucomicrobiales bacterium
GCGATTCGTCAAGGTGCCTCTGACTCTAGCCGCTCAAGCGCTTTTTGGATTCGTGATCAAACTGCCCCTGATATGGTTGGACCGCTTCGACCGAGAGCCTCTCAATACGATGGGGTGGAACTTCCGGTGCCGGAAACCTGCGAAGTAACAGACCGGATGAGCTTGTCAATGCGAATACAAACTGCAGTCTGGCGCGTCGAAGACTTTCTGCGACATTCAAGTCATGTACGGAATCTAAACGCGATTTTTCTGGTCGCCCGGGCGTATGCATCCAATGTGGAGGCCGTTGCTGCAAGGCACCTTAGCCGTGCCCTGGCGTTCAGCGAAAACCCCGCCTTGAGTCGCCGCATCACTGCGTCGATCATGAAACGATTCCCGCCGGAGTTCACGCAGGGGACTTGGAGGCAAGTGGTGGAAGATATCCCGAACTACAGAAAAATTCTTGAGTCGGATCCGCAGCTGACCCGGTCCATCCTTTTGAAAGCTCCGGGACTGAACGGGGAAAAGGGTGTGCTTCTTTTGTATTTCGAGTACAACTGGATAAGACTAATTTGCGGGCTTTCGGATTCCGAATTTGATTGGTTCAATCATCATTTTGACGTGATTCTTTCCACGAGTTGGTCGCCCACGGATTATGCGGCGCTGGCACTGTTTTTAGGTAAAACGACCGGAGCGGTGTTCGTGCAGCCGTGCAACCATGCGGAAAGGGAGAAGTTGGAGGGGCTGCATCCCCGTATTGTAGCGTTGGACAGCATGCCGTGCGATTGGATCAACCCCGCCTTTTACACGAAGAAGGATCAGGAGCGTCCTATCGACTTTTTGATGGTGGCGAACTGGGGCGGATTTAAGCGTCATATTGATTTCTTCGAGGCGTTGCGGTATTTACCCAAGAAGCTTCGGGTCGTTTTGGTGGGACAAAAGGAGGCGGGACGCGACTCGGAATACATCATAAATCTCGCTAAGCGCTTGGGCGTACCTCAAGCGTTGGAGGTCCACCAGTCGATTCCCATTGAGAAAGTATCGGAATTGCAGGAGGAAGCAAAGGTTTCGCTGATTTTCAGCCGGAGGGAGGGGTGTTGTGTCGCGGCAGTCGAATCGCTTTTTGCCGGATGTGCCCTCGGGATGCGCTCGGATGCCCACGTCGGGCCGCTGGATTACATCAATGAGAAAACTGGATTGCGCCTTCGTCCCGGGCATATCGCGGAGGATTTGCGGAGGCTCCTCGAGATCTCGGGATCTTTCGATCCGTCCTCATGGGCGGCTGGGGAAGTTTCCTGCCATATTACTCACCAAAAATTGAACCAGAGTATGGAGGAAGCTGCTCAGGTTGGCGGGAGACCGTGGACCCGGGATCTGGTCCTTCCACAATGGCGTCCCTATCCCCAATACGTGAATATGGAAGACGCTGAAGAAATGCGTCCGGCATATGAGGAACTTCACGAGAGATCTCCCAGGGTGTTTCCCCGATCGGGAGATTGGACGGCGAAATAGGGTAAGGGAACACCACGATTTCAGTTCCCCTTGGGCAACGTTTGACGAGAGGAAGTGAGGCACTTCCCAAGGGTAATGGCGGGACGCTCGACAAGATACATCAGAATTACGGAAAGAATGATGGTGCAAAAGAGGCTGGCGATAAACAGCAGGGAAACTGAAAGAGCGGTGGCGGTTTCTCCAGAAAGCTTCCGCAACCATATCATAATGGGAAAGTGCAGTATGTAGAGACCGTAGGAAAGGTCGACTCGAAGGTGGCGCTGTAGCGCGGTCAGGCTGGTGTTGAGCCAATTCCATCGAAGGGTGGCGATAATCAAGCCCGCTGAGCCGAATGCGCACAAATAATAAGCGATCCAGATGTTTGCGGTGAGATCGCGAAAACTCATTGCAGAGTATAGGGTGACGCTGATAGCCAGCCAAAGGAGCCAGTGCTGCCTTTTGAAGGACTCTAGCGAACCCCCCGGCATCCGGGCAATCAGTGTACCGAGGGCAAATTGGCCGAGGAGGGCCACCGTTCCGATGATGTGGCGGTCAGCCCAATCGCTTCCAATTACCAAAAGCGCGGTCAGCAAGCAGGCGGCAAGCGGTGAGAGGCGGAGGACGGCCCACGCGAGAAAAGGAAAGATAACGGCGACCTTGGCTTCAGTCATCAGGGTCCAGACGGGAGGATTGGCAAAGTCGGATCGCATTCCCGGCATCACAAGAGTAAACTGCAGCAGCCATTGACGAGTCTCGTTCCCCTCGCCATCAAGGAACACCGCCGGCAACGCGAGTGGGCGGGAAAAGCCACCATGTGTTTTTACCCAAACCAAAACGACGAATGACACGAGCGTGGCGGCAATGTAGATGGGGTAGAGTCGCAAGACACGGCGTACGCCGAAGGTCAAGTACCCGCGCAGGGAGACCGGTTCCCTGCGGATACTGAGTGCCAACACGAAGCCGCTCAAAACAAAGAAGAGAGTGACTGCGGCTTTGGCGTCGAAGATTCCCGTCCGCAACCAAAAGGGTGTGTTGACCTCGAAAATCACAAGAAAATGTTGCGTCAGAACAATGAATGCGGCGATTTGACGGATCGCATCAAGCGATGCGATCCGTGAGGGGCCGGCGTGGGGAATGTTGCATGGGGCGTGCAGGGCGAGTTCCTTCATTTTGAGAAAATCTCGAGGGTTTTGAATTGGCCTGAGCGGATTTATGACCCGTGAGCATACTCCGGTGCCGGGCCCCTTCGAGTTTTTTGTCGCTCGGGGAGTGGATTTGTCGGCCGCAGCCTTCGAGGCTCTTAGCGACGGTGAACCCGATTTGGTTGGGGCGACGGCCACGACACCGGCATCGGCCCCCAAAATGATTTGGTTGTGTTTCGGCGACTGCGCCCTAAAATGTGCCGTTTCGAATCCCGTCCGTCCTAAATATGGCTTCACTTGGATCCCTTTTGCTTCCCAAGGCGCTCCACGAGCGCCTGCAGGTGGAGCGGTGGTATGTCCA
>JBDNIL010000001.1:0-4384 GCA_041688355.1 Verrucomicrobiales bacterium
AGGTTTTTAGCAGACTCTCGACGAGAGTTTTCCCCACCAGTGGAGACCCCGGCTCGACCTGGAACTGGGTGAGGACTTCGCGGGTGAGATCAGGATCGATCAGCTCCGAAAGCGAACTGCGCGAGGGCAGGAGCTTGCGACCTATCGTGATGATGTAGACAAACCCCACGAGCAGGTAAACGAGCCCGAGCGGGGTAACTTCGAACATACCGAAGGGCTTCTGCCCGTAGGTCTGGGCGATCCCATCCACGATGAGCGTCGTCGAGGTTCCCGTGAGAGTGCAGGTGCCGCCGAGGATGGAGGCAAAAGAGAGCGGGATGAGGAGCTTCGAGGCGCGAAGATTCACGGCACGGGCGTGGGCGAGGACGATGGGAAGAAAGACGACGACGATGGGCGTGTTGTTCACAAATGCCGAAAGCAGCGCGACCATGAACATCATCACGAGGAGAGCGCGGATCTCGCTTTTACCGGCGACGCGGGAGAAAAACTTCCCCATCGCGTCGATCACGCCGGTGCGTTCGAGACCGGCACTGAGGATAAACATGCAAGCCACCGTGATGGGAGCGCCGTTGCTGAAGACACTGAGGACTCCGCGCTCGAGCACGGTCCCGTTGACGACGACATCACTGAGCGGCAGCACCCCGAGCAGCAGCAGTACTCCCAGGGCCGAGAGCGCGACCACGTCGGGTGCAGTCCACTCACGGAAGAAGGCGAGGATCACCACCAGCAGCACCGCATAGACCGCGATGATGCTGAGATTGAGATCGGGGAAAAATGGCTGGAGCCAGTCTATCATCAGATCGCACCATAATCGGCCCGCGACTGATGCCAAGTCTGCGATTGCAGACTTTCCGCTCTTTCGTTACCCTCTCGACACGATGCCCGAAGACCGACCGCCCACTGAATTTGAAAAGAAGGTCTACGATGCCCTCACCCTCGTTCCGCGCGGGAAGGTGACGACCTACGGGCATATTGCACGATACCTCTCATGCGGCTCCCCTCGTGCGATCGGGCAGGCCCTGCGCCGCAATCCGTTTGCCCCCGAGACCCCCTGTCATCGCGTCGTCAGCGCCGACCTGACGATCGGCGGATTCTTCGGGACGACGAAGGGAACGCCGATCGATCGCAAGCGCCGTCTCCTCGAGCAGGAGGGAGTCCTTTTCCGAAAGAACGGCGCGATCGATCCCGCCTGCTGCTATCGCTACGATGAATGAGCCCCGCGAAGAGTTCGACCCTGCCGAAGGCATGCGACAGGAGCTCGCCGGCTACCTCGCCGAACTCGAGGTCTACCGTATGCCCTTCGGTCGTTACAAAAATCATCATCTCTACACCCTCCCCTACGAGTACCTGCACTGGTTCGTCGAAAAGGGCGACGGCTTCCCCTCGGGCCGTCTCGGCGAGCTGATGGAGTTCGTTTACCACACCAAAGCGAGCGGTTCAGAGATCGTTTTCTCGCGGTTGGGGAAGAGACGGTGAGGGGAAATTCACGGAATCAAACGGGGGAGCCATCGGATTGTGCGTCCCGCCTTCGATCCGCAGGGTGCTGGCCGCCCCGGCGTGGAGAAGCGCCGGGAGCAGCGTCTGGAGAACCAGCGTAGTGCTGCCGCCCGAGCCGATCGCGAAGGAATAGTCCCCTCCCCTCACTTTTCCCGGGGAGAAGACGAGCTCGACCGATCCGATCTCCGCGCCATCAACGGTCCCGTCACAGATCTCCGCTGCGGCCTTCACGCAGGTGAGATGCTGGCGCATCAGCCCCGGCTTGGGGCGTTTCCCGCGGATGTTTGTTATGCGAAAAGGCCGCCCGGTGATCGCCGAGAGCGACAGGGCCGAGCGCAAAATCTGCCCGCCGCCGGATTCGCCGGAGAGTGGGAGAAGTGGAGTTGCTTTCATGAGAGAATCAGGAATTGCGGGGAGCGGGGAGAGATAGTAAAGTGAACTTGAGATGAGCACGACCACCCTTAGCTTTCCCCTCGACAGCATGCCCGGACTTCCCGTTGAGGAAGGCTCGGAGTTTCTCGTAAAAGTAAGAAACGGGAAATTGCAGGTGACTTTGCCCGAGACAGAAAAAGCGGGCCCCACAGTAGCCGAGGATCTTGAGGATCCCGCCGTGCGTTTTGTGAGAAAGTGGAGCGGCGCATTTAAATATCCGGAGAGAGAAGAACTCGATGCCGACCCTCGTCTCGCCTATCTCGTTGAAAAGCACCTTAAATAATCCGTGAAGGTTTTTTTTGATACGAACATTCTGCTTAATGGCCCCTTCAACGAACCCCGGGGCGGAGTCCAGCAATGAATGCATCACCCGATGCCGCGAAGGAAATCACGAGGGCTGGATCGCCTGGCACAGTCTCTCCAACTGCCACTACATTACTCGATCCAGATCGAAGTCTCCGGAGATCGCACTCCACTTCATTTCCGACCTTCTCGCCTGGGTCGAAGTCGCTGAAACCAGCCGGAGTGACGCCCTCGCCGCCCTCGATTTTAGGATGCGGGACTTCGAGGACGCTCTGCAACTCGCTGCCGCGGTCGCCTGCGGTGCCGGGGTCATCCTCACCCGGAACACCACTGACTTTAAGGCCAGCCCCATTCCGGTGATGACACCCGAAGAGTTCCTCGCCAGTCTCAAGCGGTGAGATCTTGTTAAAGTCGCTCATATTTTAGTCATCCGCCTCGGACGCATCTTTGATCACAAAGCGCGCCTTCAGTTTGCAAACCTGCCGGGCGAGACCGGCAGACTCGACGCTGCGGAGGACTTCCTTGAAATCCTTGTAGGCGTTCGGCGCTTCGTCGATGGGGTATTTTCGCGAGTTGTAGAGGATGTCATGCGTTTCGAAATCCGCATCGACCTCCTTTTGATCGAGGGTGCGAGCCGCGTGCTTTCGTCCCATGCAACGACCGGCCCCGTGGTTCACGCTGTAGCACTTCCTGGAAGGCCTCCAACACGAGCGCATTGATGAGCATGTGGTTCACCGTCGCGAAGTTCGCGCCGAGAGCCATGTCATCGAGATAGGCATTGCCCTCGGGTGAACCGAGCGGCGCGTAGACGAGTTGCTTGTCTCCGGCCGGAAAAGGCAGACCCCATTGGTTGAAGAGTCACTATCCCTTCGAACCGGAAAAGGAAGACTACCTCATCCATCTCACGACCGGCACCCACGTGGCCCAGATCTGCTGGTTCCTGCTCAACGAAGCGAACTTTATCCCGGCACGGCTTCTCCAGACTTCCCCCTTGCAGGAAAAAAGTCGCGACGCGAAAACATCGGGCCGCTACGAGATTATCGATCTGGATCTCTCGAAATACGACAGGCTCGCGACCCGCTTCGCACAGGAGCAGGCCCGCACCCTCGATTTTTTGAAGAGCGGTATTGCAACGAAAAGCAAGGGCTTCAATCAGCTCATCGAACAGATCGAATTGGTCGCGGTGAACTCCTCCGCCCCGATTCTCCTGACAGGACCGACCGGAGCAGGCAAGTCGATGCTCGCCGGCCGCATCTACGACCTCCGCCATACCAGGGCCGGACTCAACGGTAAATTCGTCGAGGTGAACTGCGCGACTCTGCGCGGCGACCAGGCGATGTCGGCCTTGTTCGGGCACAAGCGCGGCTCTTTTACCGGGGCGCAGTCGGACCGGGCCGGCCTCTTGAGAGAAGCGGACAAAGGACTCATCTTTCTCGACGAGATCGGCGAACTCGGTCTCGACGAGCAGGCCATGCTCCTCCGTGCGCTGGAGGACAAGACCTTTCTCCCGCTCGGGAGCGACAAGGCGGTGCAGAGCGATTTCGAACTCATCGCCGGCACCAACCGCGATCTGCGTCGCGAAGTGGCGGCGGGGAATTTCCGCGACGACCTGCTCGCACGAATCAATCTCTGGACGTTCTCCCTTCCGGGCTTGGCCGAACGACGGGAAGACATTGCCGTGAATCTCGATTTCGAGTTGGATCGCTTCGCGAAGAGTCACCGACGGCAGGTACGATTCAACAAAGAGGCGCGCGAGGCCTTTCTCAAATTCGCCCGCAGCCCCGAGGCTACCTGGAGCGCCAATTTCCGCGATCTCAATGCCGCCGTGACCCGCATGGCGACGCTCGCCCCGAAAGGCCGCATCAGCGTCGCCTGCGTCGAGGCGGAAATAGCACGACTCGCGCACGGATGGAAGTCGGTCACCTCCCCCGATGCCGCCGCCTCGAAAACCCAAGTCCTCAGTGATGAGCAGCGGGCGGAATGGGATCCCTTTGACCTCGCGCAACTCGACTACGTGTTGAAGGTGTGTCAGGAAAGCCGGACCCTCTCGGCGGCGGGAAGGCGGCTCTTTGCGGTATCGCGGACAAAACGCAGCATCACCAACGATGCCGACCGATTGAAAAAATATCTCGCCCGCTTTGGATTGAGCTGG
>JBDNIL010000204.1:0-21832 GCA_041688355.1 Verrucomicrobiales bacterium
CCTCGGGTTTCGCCTCGGGTTTCGCCTCGGGTTTCGCCTCGGGTTTCGCCTCGGGCACGCGAATCGAGTCGCCGGCCTCGAGCCCTTCGAGGATTTCGATCTTCTCGCCATCGCTGCGGCCGGTCTTGACGGGGATCGCCTTGCCGTCAGCACCGATGACGGTCTCCTTCTCACCCTCTTTTTTCACGGCAAGTTTTGGGATGGCGAGGGCGTCCTTCTTCTCGTAGACGGTAATCTCGGCGTCCGCCGTCATGCCGGGGTAAAGGGCGGGGGCATCCGCCGGCGTCTTCACGCTGAGGATCGCGTCGAAGGTCTTGTCAGAAAAGGGCACGTAGAGAATGGACTTCACGTTTGCATCGAACTTGAAATCCGGCTTCCACTTCAGGTGAAGCGGTCCGCTCTGACCCTCGGCAAGGTCTTTGAGCTGATCTTCGGTGAGGGCGAGACGCACCTGCACCTTCGCGGGATCGACCACGGTCATGACGATCTCGCGCATCGTCAGCTTGCCACCGGGGATGAGCTTGCGATCCACGAGCGAGGCGGTCGTCCATTTGCCCCGCTGGCTCATGCCGTAGTAGACGATGCCGTCGTGGGGCGCGGTCACCCGCATCGCGGTGAGGTCTTCCTCCATCTCTGCGAGGGATTTTTTCAGCTCCTCCATCTCGCGTCGCTTCGCGGCGGTATCGAGTCGCTTTTTCTCGAGACCTTCGCGCAGCGATTTCTCCCCGGCGCGCCAGCTGATCTGCCGGAGTTCGAGGCTGGTCTTGAGCCCCTCGTGTTCACGGGGGAGCAGGGTGTTGAGGGTGCGCTCGGTGCGGGCCTCGGTCTGCTCGAGCATCCAGCGATAGCGCGAGACGGTGTTCTCGGAGCGGCGCAGGATGATCTCCTCGGTCTCTTCGGTGAGGTCATCCTTTTCATACATTTTTTTGAGCTGATTGAGCTCTTCTTCCGAGTAGGCGAGCGCCTCGACGATCTCCTTGACGTCCTCCTTCGCGCCGCGCTCGCGCATGGGGCGGCTCTCGTCTTCGAAATGGGCGAGATCCTGCTCGGCCTGCATCTTGTCGCGGAGAGATTTTGCCAGCGCGATGGGCGTCGATTTTTCCTCGCCTTCCAGTTCGAGTTCAGCGGTGGAAAGATCGATCTCGCTCCCCGGCATGGCGAGCTTCGTCTCCTCGATCTTCTTTTTGAGGTCCTTCGTCTCGAGCTCGATGAGCAGGTCGCCCGCCTTCACTTCGGTGCCGTGAGGCGCGGCGCGGATCACGGTGAGATCGGACCAGCGCTTCAGATTCATCTCGATCGGTGTCTCGCGCGTGCTCTCGACGATGCCACTGACTTTGACTTTCTGGATAAGGGGCCCGGTCTTCACAACATGGAGCGCAGCGGGCTTGGGCTCGTCTTTTTCCGCCGGGGCAGGTGCCGCCGGCTTCGCAGGCTCGACGGCAGGTTCAGCGGAAGGCTTGGGAGCGGGCATTTCTGCGGGAGAAAGCGCCGGGGCAAGCAGGAGGACGATGGCCGGAAGCAACCGGAGGGAAAGGGTGAGACGCATAGGGTTATTAAGTAATATCAATTATTCCAAGTATCAAAATTATAAAATTACTCTATTCGCCCGATTAGGGGAAGCGAATAAATCGGCCCTCGTCCCCGCTTTCGCGGGAGACTCTACCGGTGATACGGCTCACCGCGCATGACGGTATGGACGCGGTAGATCTGCTCGAGCAGGACGACGAGGGCGAGCTCGTGCTGGAGGGTGAATCCGCTCAGGGCGATGAGATGATCGGCGCCGCGGCGCAACTCGTCGGTGTGTCCGTCAGCTCCGCCGATGAGGATGGCGACCCGCTTCACCGCGTTCATCTGCCAGCCTTCGACCCGACTGACGAAATCGGCGGTGGTCCAGGTCTCTCCGCGTTCGTCGAGGACGATACGCACGGCCCCCTCACTCGCGGAGAGGAGGGCCTCGCTGTTTTTCACCTGCCCGGCGTCTTTCCAGTCGGTCTGGAGATCAAGAGTGGTGTAGCGGCTGAGGCGTTTCTGGTATTCCTCCACTCCGGCTTTGGCGTATCGGAGCGAGGGTTTGCCGATGGCGAGGATCTGCCACTTCATACGATCAATTTTCTCATTTCACCAACTTGCAACGGGCAGGGCTCCAACGCAAGGTGGCCATTCTCACCTGATTCTCCTCACCGACCCTTCGACTTTGAACGAAACACTCTCCACGGACTACCTCGACCGCTTTTCCGGTCTCGCCCGGCTCTACGGGGCGGCGGCACTGCCGAAGCTGCGCCGTGCTCACGTCGCGGTGATCGGGATAGGCGGAGTCGGCTCGTGGACGGCCGAGGCGCTCGCGCGCAGCGGCATAGGCGAGCTCACCCTCATTGATCTCGACGAGATCTGCGTCACCAACACCAATCGCCAGCTCCCCGCCCTCGCCGGTCACATCGGACGCCCCAAGGTCACGGCGATGGCGGAGCGCCTGCGCCTCATCAATCCCGAACTCATCGTGCATGAAGAGATCGCCTTTTTCACCGAAGCGACCGTCGATCGGCTGCTCGCGCGCGATTATGACTGCATCGTCGACGGGATCGATGACGCCCGGCTCAAGGCCCTCCTCATCGCCTCGTGCCGTGACCGCTCGCTCGCTCTCATCGTCGCCGGCGGCGCGGGGGGAAAAAGCAATCCCGCCGCCGTCCGGGTCGCCGATCTCGCCGGTGCGAGCAATGACAAGCTGCTGCGCTTCGTCCGCAAGGAGCTGCGCCTCCACTACGGCTACCCTCCCGAGGAGAGCCATGCCCCCTTTCACGTCCGCACCGTCTACAGCGAGGAAAACGCCCGTTTCCCCTGGACCGACGGCAGTGTCCGGAAAGATCCCGAACCCGGCGCGTCACGCCGCATCAATTGCGAGACGGGGTTCGGCTCGGCCACTCCGGTCACGGGGACTTTTGGCTTCACTGCCGCAGCAGAGGCGATCCGGGTCATCGTCGGACCGACCGACGAGGGCTTTGCCACCCCTTAGTTCAACGCCACGAGCACGCGGACCTGCTCGGCCTGAGCGCCGCCGCCCTTGAAGCGCAGATTGAGCGTGCGCCGATCCTGACTGAGGAGGATCTCGTCGTTGCCCGAGTCCATCCCGCGATCCTCGCTCGCTGCGCCGCCCTCGTGGGAGATCAGCGATCCGACCGAGGAATCGGAACTCACGAGACGATCCGACGAGTAAATCACTCCGACGACGGGATGATCAAAAGTCAGCGAAGTCTCGACCTCCCCGCCTTCTCCCCCCTCGGTCGGCCAGAGCTGGAGCAGGTAGCTGCGCAGCTCGCCCTTCGCCTGGAGCTGCTGACCGGGATTGGCCTCGGCCACCGAGAACTCACCCACGACCATCTGATCGACTTCCAGGTCGCCCTCGGGCCGGAAAGACTCATTCTCCACATAGACCTGGACCTCGCCCTCCCGTCCCTGCTCGGACGAGATCGCCGTGCCCGGCATCTCGATGCGGACAGAACCGAGATTATTCTCCACTCCGGAAAGAAGAGCCCAGGCATTGGCGAAGGCCTTGGGATTGTATGGCACATCGACGAGGCGCTCGCGAACGTGGTCCGCCTTGACTGCTTCAAATTCAGAAAGCTCGCGGCATTTCCCGCCCTCGGTAAGGCAGATCCCCCCGTCGCCATTAAAAACGATGGCCTCAGTCGTCCCTTCAGAGCGGGCGTCGATCCCGATGAGACGGGCCGGCTCGGAGATACTGAGCCCCTTTGACCTCAGCGAGATCCCGAGATCCGTCGATGCGACTCGCGCCAGAGCGATGCCCTCATGAACAAAAGTGGAGGCATCGTCACCAACCTCGAAAATCGCGGGGCCTTCCACCGTCAGTTCGCTCCCCGACGACATCCGCATCGAAACCACTCCGCTACTGAGGTGGTAGAGACCGGATCTGATCGTTCCGTCATCCCCGGGGGCTGTCTCCCCTGACCAGATCACCCCTGATGAACTTTTCACAACCGATGCGAGGGCCGGCTTTGCCGAAATACGATCTACCATCCTCTGCACTCCAAAGAACGCCCCCAGGGCGAGGGCAGCCGCAACCGCGCCCATCTGCACCAGGGTGCGGCCCCAGCCGCCGGTGAAGGGAACGATTTTCCCCTCTTCTGCCTCGTCCGCGACCGGCGCCAGCTCGCGCTTGAGACGTTTCGTGAAATCATCGACAAAATGATCGCGGCGCGTCTCCGCCCACATCCGCGTCACGAGGGACTGGATGAACGAGTTCTCGGACTTCGAGCCGGAGAGCGCTTCGTGGAAAAATTCCTCCATCGCGAGATCGCGGCGCAATTGTTTCACCGCCCCGGGCGATTCCCAGAGATGCTTCACGACCTGATCACATTCGTAGGTCGTCGCCACCCCCTCCCGCACCCGACCGAGAAGATCATCCATGGGCAACGCGGCACTGAGGAGATTAGTTTCAAAAGACCGTCCCTCATCTCCCGTCCCCGCCCGGATCGCTTCGCGCAAGAGCCCGGAGAAAGCCAGTTCGTCGGAGACCACGCGGGCGAAATCGCCATCCGCCGCCGCCTGCGCGGCGAGGGCGGCCACATCGCCTCCGTCCGGCTCCCCGTGGAGGAGTCGTTGCAGGAGTTCTGATCCGCTTGGTTCGGGCTTCATCCTTTCTCCGGTTAGACGGCCGTCGCCATCTGCATTTTTTCCTCCATACAATCGCGCAGGGCAGTGCGCATCCGCTCGAGAGCCTTGCGCACGGCCGGCGGATTCATGGAAAATTCTTCGGCGATGTCCTGAGCCGAGTTGTCATCCTCGTAGCGGGACTTGAGGAGCCGCAGGCTCTTCTCGGGTAGGCCTTTGACGCACTCTTTCAAGGCATTGAGCCTCACGAGGGCGAGGTCGCCCATCTCATCCTCTTCCTCATCAGTGGCCGACGACGAGGCAATGAGGACTTCGGTAAGATTGTCTGAGATGATGCGCTTGCGCCGCGCGTCCTTGCGGCGCTCGTTGATCACCAGATTCCGGGCGATCCCGCGCAACCAGGCCCCGAAGTCGCGACTGTGATCGAACTCGCCGAGGCGATTGTAGGCGACGATAAAGGCCTCTTGCGCAACGTCATCGACCCAGAGCGGGTCGACGCCGAGGGAGCGCACGAACCCGCGCAAGCCAGCGTGGTGTTCGCGGACCTGCTCGATGAAAAGCTCGCGGTCGCCTGGGTTCATGTCGTAGGTTCAAGAGACTTTGCCGCGAATCGGCCGACTGTGACAGCGGGAAATCCTCTTTCGTCAAAAATTTCGTTCGGTAAGGGTGCCGCCCCGCCCCCATCGAACGAATCGAACCCATTGACACCGCAACAGTCTCGACTACTTTTCACCCCGCCCTTTTCCGGGCAGGATCGACGCCGAAGTAGCTCAGGGGTAGAGCAACGCATTCGTAATGCGTGGGTCGGGGGTTCAATTCCCCCCTTCGGCTGGTCTTTTCTTTTCAGGCCCGCCAACCACCCGCCGCAACCTCACCGGGGCACCATCAACTGGTTTAATCTCCCGCTTTTTGCCCCCTCGCAGGCATGTGAAAGGGACCTTGCGTAAATATGCGTCTACTCGATGTCACACTTTGGGCTGGTTTTTGCCAATGATTAGCGAAATAGTCCCGAAACAAACATTCAGACTTTCACGACCATGACCATCCCGGAACTCACTACCTCGCTCGCCGCTGATCCCGGCAACTGGGAGCTGCGACTCTCTCTCGTCCAGGCACTTGTTGCGGACGACCACCACGACGCCGCTGTCCTGGTGGTAAACGAGGGCGAGGCAATCCCCCACGAACCGGGACCATGGCTTGCCGCCGCGAAGACCTATGCCGCCGTCGGCGCGGTGGAGCAGGCCAAAGGTCTCGTCGCCTCAGCTCTCGAGATTGACCCCGGGTATGAACCGGCAAAACGTTATCAGGCCGAGTTGCGGGGAGCACTACCCGTTGCCGTCTCCCTCACTGCCGAAGACCTCGACGAAGAGGTGACCCTGCAGCGGGTCGTCGATCACGAGCCCACCATCGCCCTGGTGAAGCGGTCCGGCGACGGCTCACCCATGACCCTGCCCAAAGTCGCCTTTTCCAGCAACGAGATCGAGGCACTCCATGAGGCCAAAGAGGCGATCGACAAGCGCCGCGCCCAGGTCATCCGCCGCGACAAGTTCAACTCGCTCACGATCACAGTGCTCATCCACGTCGCGATCGTGCTCGCCCTCACCTACGTCGTGACGCAGGAACCGCCGCGTGTCCCGCCGCAGATCGTGGCCTCGGCCTCCCCACCCCAGCCCGAGGAAGTGATCGAGAATGTGAAGCTCAACAAGCCCACCCTCGCCCCGACCTCGGCGGTGAACTCGGCCATCGCCGACATCATCTCGGTCAGCACGACCTCCTCGTTCACCGTTTCAAAAGCCGACGTAACCGTGGCTGATGTGGCCGTAGAGACCGGGATGGAGTTCAATCCCTCGATGAGTCTCGGCATGCCGACCTCGACCGAGTCGAAAATGATGTTCGGCCAGCCCATGGAGGGCGAAGTGCTCGGTGTCATCCTCGACGTCTCCGGATCGATGGCCGAGTTCCTCCCTGCCGTCGTGCGAGAGGTCGACAAGAGCTTCAAGGACTCTCCTGTCGTCTACGTGCGTAACATGCTCATCAACCGGCAGAATCGTGATGGGGAAGTGCGCTCCATCATTGCCGAGGAAGTGGTGCCCTTCGACCCCGTCTACAAGACCCATACCCCTTACTGGTTCCTCTGGCACGATCTCCCCCGCAAGGCCCCACAGCGCTATGTGGATCGGCTCATCGAGACCTTCAAAACCCGCCCCAACCAGTTCCTGACCGTCGGCACATGGGAGGGTGCGGGCACCGATGCGGCGATCAACTTCCTCCTCGAGCAGAAAGTCGATTCACTCTACATCTTCTCCGACTTCGAAGACTTCGTCGACGAGGACATCGCCGCCGAACTCGGCCAGCTCCTCGGCCGCCGCAAGATCCGAACCTACCTGCAGCCGGCGGAAAAGGGGACCGAGTTCCTCGACGTCATGACCAAGAAGATTTCGAACAAAACGCTGGGCCGTCAGTTGCCCTCTCTCGTCTCCCTGCTCCGCGGCAACGAGGAAGCGGAAGTGAGTTCGCTGACCGCCAATCAAAAGAAGATCGACCTCGAAGAGCTCGCGAAGATGAACATCAAGCTCGCCACCCCGCGCGCCACGATCGCCAACGAGATCCCCACCACCTTCCGGGTCAATCCCTCGTGGAAAGAGATCCACCGACTCTCCGAGCCCGAGTATGACGCCATCTTCTACGGGCCCGAAGCCCGTGTCATCATCTTCCTGAAAGACGCAGAGGGGCAGTACATCCAGAACCCCATTACCTTCTTCTATCATAGCTGGAAGCAGATCCCCGACCACCCGGATCCGCGGGCCCGTCACCGCGCCCGCAAGTTCCTGCGGCTCGAAGAAGAGCCCAGCTTCGACGGCAAGGAGATCATCTGGAAAATGGTCCTGGAAGATGAGCTGAAGTTCCGGGTCCACCTCTATCTCGGCCGCAAAGGCATGAACGCCACCTACGTCGCGGAAGCGCCCAAAGACGGCACCTACGACTCGGCCCACATTTACTTCCGCCTCCCCGCCCTCGCGACCGAGAGCAAGGACAAATACTATGGACACGACTTCCCCATTGAGGGAGTGAAGCTCGATCAGGTGCGCGAAGCAGTAAAGGCGAACGATGTCATCTTCAACCTCCCCCGCTCCGAGCGTGAGGACTACGCCGCGCAGTGGGCCCAGACCGGGTTCCAGATGGGCTACAACACCAAGAAGTACAACGAACTGATCCGTCGCCTCCCCAACGGCATCCGAGACGTCGTCGTACAGGGCCCCTCCTTCGGCCCGAGGAAGTTCCATGCCCGCACCACGAGCAGCAAGATCCTCCTCACGGGTGGCTCCGGTCGGGCCGACATCGAGCCCTGGGAGGGCTACTGGGCCGCGCTGGTACGCCCGGCCGACTCGCGTGAGAAGTTCACCAAGACCGAAGCGATCGAGATCGAGATTGAATAATCGAGACCATCTTCCTCACCCTGCCCGGGGGCTCAGCGCCCCCCGTGGCGGATCTCGGATCCCTCGAAATAGATGCGGATCCGGTAGGTGGTGTTGGGGCGGAATTCAATCTCGCCCGTCTGCACATTGACCCGCTCCGGGATCCTCGTCAGTTGCTTATCGACGACGGCGTGATAGCCGCGGTCGGAAAAAATGTCGATCAGCATCGCCAGAGCGAGCGGGTCGGCGAGGACAGGGTCCTCGTTGTTAATGACCGCCCGGCCCGAGATCGCATGGCGCTGGATGATGGGGATAAACTTCGCATTGATGAGTTCGGCCACCCCCTTGAAGAGCTCGCCATGCTCGCGCGCGTATCCGTCGAGGCGACGCACCAGCTCCTGCCGCGCGTGAACAATAATCTCGTGGGCAAGCGGAATGCCGCGGACGATCTCGAAGGTTGCCGGCTCGAGCTCGAGGGAGCTCTGGTACTTCAATTCCTTGATAATGTTCTGCTCCACCTCGCTGACCGATCCCTGGGCATTGATGAGATGGTAGAAGAAAACTTCGCGCAGTGACTGCAGCGCCTCCCACGTATTTTCCTTGAAAATGCGATAGCGGTGCTTCGCCGCATCGATGTCAAGGTCGGTCGGTCGCAGTTCCTGCAACTCGCCTAGACCGGTCGCCTCGACCTCTTCGTTGTGCTTGGCGATCTGGCGACCGCGAAAAAGCTGCCTCTCCACACTCGTCTTCTCATCGACGAAGAGGACCATAACGTGAATGGTCGGCCGTCGAAAATGACTGGCCAGCGGAGTCTCGGCATACTTGCGATGGAGCGCCCCGATCTTTTTCACGAGCAGCTTCATGCACTCGACCTGAACCTTGGTGCGGGGGAAACCGTCGAGGATCGCACCGTCGCGGAACTCGGGCTCCAGCATCTTGCGTAGCAGGATCCCCATGACCTCCCCGTCACCCACGAGCATGCCCCTGTCCTTCAAGGCCCGCGCCTCGGGACTGTCGAGGAGCGAACTCACGATAATGGGCGGGCAGGTGAACCCGCGGGCTTTCATAATGAAGGCCGTGTTTGTCCCCTTCCCCGATCCGGGCGCACCACCGAGCAGGATGATCTCTTTGGAAAAACGCAGATTTTCAAGACCGAACTGGTCGACAAGCGACTTCCAAACCGAGGTGAAAATGACCTGGGCGTCTTTGATCTCCACTTCGGTGAGATGAGCCACTTCTGTCGGCTCAATGTTCGGATCGTTCATGCTTCCTGCCCTCTCTCCGTTTTCCGACCCGCGCAAGCGCTATTCCTTCTTCGCCCGCGCCATTCCGCTCACGACTTCACGGGCGGCAGGGCGTCGAGGACTTTGTCGAGATAAGCCTTCACCGGCAAAGGAATCGCCTCGAAGCCCGCCGCCGAGCGCCGCTGCCCCAGAGCGTGACGCATCGCATTGTGCATCAGGTAACGACCGGTCACGACGTCGAGATGGATGTCGTCGCGGTAGAGATCCTCGATTCGGGAAAAGGGCGACTTGCCCGCCTCGATGTCAGCGGCGATCTGCGCGAGGAGATCCTGTGCCCGCGTCTGACGGATCTCGCGACCCGGATGCAGGGTGTGCAGCTTTTCAAGGAGAGCCCTGAGATAGGCCGGACTGTGCTGCATCCGCCCGTCGGGATTTTTCTCCGCATACTCCCCTGCCCGCGTCTCGGATCGGGCCCAGCCCGAGTGGATCACAAAGACCGCCTTCGGCTGCATCGCGAGGAATTCGGAGAGCACTGCGGCGTCCTCCTCCAGGGTGCTCCCGTAGTGCACCTGCACGGAGATCAGATCATACTGCTTCGCCGCAAAAGCCTCGGGCCAGATCGTCGAATTTTTAACACAGGGACTGGCGGGGTTCTCGTAAAGGTAGGGCAGGCTCTTCCCGCAATCGACGTGCCACTGCACGTCGCCGTCGAGTTTCGCAGGCACAGTGTCCTGTGTCAGGGAATTGCCGATGAGGAAGTAGGAAAGTGGCTTCGCCGGTTCCGCTACCACCGAGAGAGCGGTGAGGGTGAAGAGGGCGACAATCAAAAAGAGTTGGGTCATGGATCGAACCCTATCGGTTTTTAGGGGGTTCGGCTATCGCATGATCCCGTCGCCATCGCGGGGAAAAGGATGTATCGTTTTCCTTCTAGGGCATGCCTGCAAAGCGAAAAGTCAACGACGACGATCTCAACGGCCCCGCGCTGGTGAAGGAGGCAGCGCGCCGTATCCGCCTCGCGCGGACGCATTGGGATGCCCATCGCAACGGCGCCTGCCGGCTCGAACGCACCCGCGCTCTTGCCCTCTACGAACGCCTCACTCCCGCCGGGAGAGATCAGATTCCGCAAGTGCTGCGGGTCTGGCTGCGCTATCGCAGTGAAAAGTATTTCGGCGACGACCGCACCCCCCCGGGGAGCGGCCCGCCCGGACGCGGACGGAAACCGTGATCGATTCACTGGAAACTCGAGAGCAGCTTGATCGCCGCTCGCACCGAGTCGAGGGAGGCGGTCTCTTCGGCAGTGTGGTAGCCGGTCGTGGGGATCTGCAGGGTCGTGCCGGTAATGCGCCCCTCCGTCGCCGCGACGAGACGGCCGAGTTCGGTGCGACCGAGCGACATGGGTTTGGCGCGAGTGAGGTTCTCCGCCTCGATCCAGCGGTCCTTATAGGAATAACGGATTCCGAGCTCGAGACATTTTCCTTCAATCTCGCTGGTGAAGACCGGATCGAGCTGGGCCGAGAGATGGGTATCGGTAACCCGGAGCCGGTCGAGAAACGAGATCGGCGTCCCCGGCTGGAGAAACTCAAGACCGCCAATTTCAAAAATAAGGTTGCGTCGGAATTCGCAAAGTCGGCCCGAAGAGATCGTGCCCTGGCCCAGATAAGTGCCGGTATAGGGCAGGTGCGCCTGGACCCGCTGGCCGGTGAAGCGATCGGCGATGGAGGCGATCATCTGCTCGGAGACCGAGTCCCCGAAAAGCTCACCCTGATTCCCCGCGATGAAGGCGGCGTAGTGAAACTCATTCGGCCCCGTGCAGAGCAGTCCGTGCCGATCGATGTGGGCACTGAGGACGATGCTCTCGGGATCGCGCCCTCGCGCCACGAGAATCCCCATGTAGCGGTCGATCGTGACATCGACCTCCTCCAGTTCGCGCCGAAGGACGCGGAAAAAGGAGTCCTCGGTTCCCACTACGGAGGGCTCACGAACGAGTCCCTGGAGTATCTCGACAAATTCGGCGAGATCGTCAGCCGGGCTGCTGACGGAACCTGTGACAAGCGAAGGGGATCGTGAGATGCTCAAAGCGTTGCGGCACCGGGTGATGGAGCCACCTTCGAAGAAAGCAGATTCGATGCCGAATCCCTGAGAGAGTTTTTAGCAAATTCGCCGGATGTTAGACCGCCCTTAAAACGGGATGTCGTCGTCATCGTCGCCGGGACCACTGCTCTGCGGTGGTGCGGAGGAGGCCTGACGCGGCGGCGCCTGGGGCGAGGAGTCACCACGACTCTCCTGGTATTCCTCGTTGGAACCGCCGCCACCACCGCCGCTGTCGGATTGGGCGCCACTGCCACTGCCACTGCTGCTGCGGGACTGGCCTCCGCCCCCGCTTCCCCCGCCATCTTCGCGACCGCCGAGGAATTGGAAATTCTCTCCCACCACCTTGAGACGCGAGCGCTGCTGGCCGGAGGTCTTGTCCTCCCACGAATCGAGTTGGAGACGACCCTCGACGTAGAGAGGACGACCTTTTTTCATGTATTCGCCGATGACCTCGGCCTGACGGCCCCAGAAAGTGATGTCGACAAAGGTCGTTTCTTCGCGGCGCTCCCCGTCATCGGAGTTGAAATTGCGGTTGATCGCGAGGGAAATATCGGTCACCGCAGTGCCCTTCGGGGTGTATCGCACCTCCGGGTCGCGGGTGATGTTGCCCATCAACTGAACTTTATTGAGATTCGGCATAGAGAAACCTTATAAGAGGACGGGAGGGAAATATCCAGCCTTTCTTTCAGATGGCCGATTACTCGGGGACCTGCTTCCCGGCCTCCTGCGTACCGCCGACAGGTGCGGGAGCAGGCTCGGCTGGTACATCGGCCGGATCGACAGGCTTGGTGAGAGCGGGCGTTTCCTCAGCGGGGACCGCCGGCACTTTCGCCGGGGTTTCTGCTGCGGCTTCTACTTCGGCCCGTTTTTTCGCAATCAGATCCTCCCACTGGTGCAGGGAATAGCCCTCGCCGATGCCGCCTATCTCCTCGAGCAGAGTGCTGCATTTCTGATGCCATTTGGCGAGGTCGGGCGGCCCTTTGGTCTCGTCGGCGCTACCGGGGAAAATGAGGTAGGTCACCGTCAGATCGCTCACGGGCCTGTTGTAGGGCGATGCCTTTTCGTTCAGCTGACGGGCGATGCGGAGGGAAGCTTCGCCGAATTTCCAGCTCGGCCCGGCGTCTCCGGCGATGGCGGGAAAGAGCTTGTCACCATAGACGACAACAGCGTAATCGCCGATAGCGGGGCCGAACTCATTCTCCTCGCGCCTGCCGAGGAAGGACAAGGGGATCACGATGAAGGGATCGGCCTCGGCGATGAGGTAGCTGCGCGCCCGCAAGTCGGAGACCTGAAGCTTGTGAGTGTCGATGTTCTCGCGGAGAGACCGGTTCCGCTCGATGCTGAGACCGGGTTTGGCGAATTCGTCCTCATATTCCTTCAACTTGGCCTCCCAGCGCGTCAGGAGCGGGTTCGGCACCTTGGTCCTTTTCCCCCAGCCGTAGCTCGTGAAGGGCTGATAAAACTGCGACATGGAGATGTAATCATCGAGCTCGGGCCAGCGGTCGCCGTCAGATCCGTCAGAGACGACGTCCATCTCACTCTGGACGAGGAGGAGCTTGCGCCCTGTCCCCGGGTGCTTGATCTGCAGGGCGGTCTCGAGGTCGTAGAGGTTGTGTCGGGAGAGGATCTCGTCGATGCGGGTGATGTTCTGCTGGAGCCTCGCCGTCTTGAGTTCATAGAGGTAATGATAAAAAGGCGAGACCTCGGCAGCTTCGACGAGAGAATTGAAGTCCTTGAGCATCGCCGGGAGATGCTCATTGATCGCGGCCAGCTCGGCGACGGACTGGTTGGGCTTCGGCACGGTGAGATTGAGCTTCATCTCGAGCTGGTAACTCTCGTCCCGCTCGCGTTCTTTCACCGCCGTCCCGCCCTGGGTGGTCACGACCTCGGTCTTCACCGGGATATCGCTCCAGAGCTTCGCCACATCGACTTTTTTCCAAGAGACGTAGCCCGAGGGCATGGGAGGCTTCACCTCGACGATCTTCTCGACGATTTTCTCCACCACCTTCTCGACCGGGACCTCGACGACCTTTTCAACGACGAGAGGATCGACCTTGGCCGCCGGAGTCGGCACCGCCGAGGCACTGCCGCCGAGCAAGGCGATGATCGTCTTTCGCACAACCGGTCCCTTGCCGCTGACCTTAATGACCACCAGAGCAATCACGAGAGTGATACACCCCAGCACCATCATCCAAAGGAAATGGGTGAAGAAGCCTCGCCCTCCGCGTTTCCTCGCGGATCGCCCGCCCCCCCCTTTTTTCGGTACGTCGAAAAACTCCTGCTTGTCGTTCATGGCTTACAAGGTACATGATAATCGCCCAAATGACCTATAGACCGGAATGATCGTCAATCAACTAACGGAGCAAATTCCCTTCACGACAGCGGACGGGTCAACGATACGGAGCCTCCTCGACCTGACCAACGCCCCGGTCGTGCGACAGAGCCTCGCCGAAGCCGCTCTCGAGCCCGGTGTAGCTACCGACCGCCACTACCACCGGCTTAGCGAGGAGATCTATTTCATCCTCGAAGGCAGTGCGACGATGGAAATTGATGGCGAGACGCGCGAAGTCGGTCCGGGTGATGCGATTCTCATTCCCACGGGTGATTGGCACCAAATTCGCTCCACCGGACCGGTAAAGTTACGTTTTCTTTGCTGTTGCGCCCCTCCGTATTCCCACGACGACACATATTTCGAATAGAATTTGCGTAAAGATCGCCTACGCTCGCCGTCTCTGACGATTCCCTTTTGCACCACCCTCATCTTCAATGAACCGACTGACCCTCACCGCCCTCCTCCTCGGCCTCACCGCGTTTGTCCCGGCCTGCACTTCGAACTCCTCGACCGACAAGTTCTCCATGGGCGGAGTACCGGGCTGGATCACCGACGGAGCGACGCTCGAGGACGAGCCCGAGCCCTATAAACCCGACCCGGCCATCATCAGTCACGAGGACGAGTCCGGTCCCGTCGTTTTCGAACTCATCACCGACAAGCGCGATTACTCGGCCCCGCCGGTGAAAAAATCGACATCGATCCGCACGAGCGACCCGATCGAGCGCGGTCGCGACTACCGGATCAAGCGCCTTTTCCGCTGAGTCCGCTTCGTCGCGAGCGGCGAATGTAAATCCCAGCGAAACGGTCGGACATGACCCTTTACTCCGCCTTCAAGAGCCTCATCACGGTGCGCCCGGATGACATCGACATGAACCGGCATGTCCATAATTCGAAATACAACGACTACGTCCTCGCGGCGCGCTACGACCAGATGGAGCGCTGTTACGGCATGTCGATGGACGCCTTCATTGCACGGGGACTCAGCTGGGTGGTGCGGGCCTCCTACATCGAGCACAAACGCCCCCTCCACATCGGCGATACCGCCGAGGTCGAGACTCGCGTCGAGGAGATCGAAGGCCGTAGCGTCAAAGTGGGATTCCTCATCACCAAATCAGCCGACGGCAAAGCAGTCGCCAAAGGTTGGCTCGACTACGTCCTCGTCTCACTCGAGAGCGGGCGCCCGCAGATCATTCCCGACGATATCGTCGCCATTTATTCCATCTAAAAAGACGCAGCAATGATCCGCGAAGAAGCCATTACAAAAATCGAAGGGGCCTGCAAGACGATCGCCCTCGAAATGATGAAGATCACCCCCGCCGCCCGCCATCTCGGGGATGAGGCCACCACGGGGGACATCGTCAAGGCCGCCTACCAGCTCACGATCCAACTCGAAGTCATCAAGAAGAAGCTCATCCAGCTCAAAGGGCGGGATGATTCGACATTGCTTTGAGCGGGGCCGGCTAGTAAAAAGGGGATCTCCCTTTTCCCCGCCATGTCTCTTCCTCTGCTGCATCTTCCCCGATTCCTCGTCCTCACGGCCGCGCTTCTCCTCCACTGCAGCAATGCTGAGGCCCAGCAGACAGTCGCTGCGGCGGCGAAGCCGATCCCGCCTCCTCCCGTCGTCGATCCTCTCGGCATCAAGCTCATCCCCCAGCCAGGCATCACGATCCCCGACGGGGATCGGGCCGAACTCCAGGCGGGGGTCGACGAACTCGGCAGGCAGATCGAATCCCTGCGCGGGGAGCTCAAGGCCAGACCTGAAGCGCTCGCCCTGCTCCCCGATATCGCGATTTTTCACAAAGCCATCGACTGGGCACTGCGCTACAACGAGTTTTTCGAAGCCAAGCAGGTCGGGATCGCAAAGAACTTCCTTGAGCGGGGCAAAACCCGCGCCGACGAACTTGAGGCTGGCACGCCCTCGTGGCTCAGCTCGACCGGATTGGTCGTGCGCGGATACGTCTCGAAAATCGACGGCTCGGTCCAGCCCTACGGCATGGTCATCCCCGAAGACTGGAAGCCCGGGGAATCGACCGGTCGTCGCCTCGACTTCTGGGCACACGGTCGCGGGGAAAAGCTAAGCGAACTGGACTTCCTCAATCAGCGTCTCAACAGCGTTGGGGAGTTCAACCCGCCCGGCACTTTCACGCTCCATCTCTACGGGCGCTACTGCAATGCCAACAAATTCGCCGGCGAAGTCGATCTCTTCGAGGCTCTCGACCATGCTCGTCAGCATTATTCCATTGATGAAAACCAGCTCGTGATGCGCGGCTTTTCCATGGGCGGCGCAGCCGTCTGGCAATTCGGGACTCACTTTGCCGGGATGTGGGCAGCCGTGCAGCCGGGCGCGGGCTTCGCCGAGACGCGGGAGTTCAACCAAGTCTACGCCGATGGCAAAACCCCGCCGACCGCGTGGGAGGAGACTCTCTACCGCTGGTACGACGCTACTGATTCCGTCGCCAACCTCAGCAACACCACTACGATCGCCTACTCGGGTGAGATCGACGGGCAGAAGCAGGCTGCCGACATCATGATACGCTACGCCCGGCAGGATGCGGGAAATGCCACCCCGCCCGCCGCCGGGCCGAACAAGGTCAATCCCGGCGACGGCTCTCCGAAAGCAACCGAAGCCCGCGTCGCCGGCACCGCGCCAGACCTCGCCCTCTACCACGTCATCGGTCCACAGACCCCCCACAAGATCCTCGCCGAAGCCAAACCCGAAGTGGAAACGCTAATCGCCGAGGCCCTCGCGAAACACGAGCCCTCGCCCGCGAAAGTGCGCTTTGTGACCTACTCGCTCCTCTATCCCGAAATGAAATGGGTGCGTGTCACCGGACTCGAAAAACAGTGGGACCGCAGCGAAGTCACCGCAGAGCTTCAGGGAGACACCATCGTCGCCTCGACTGCGAATGTGAGCGCGCTGGAATTTTCCCCCGGGAAGCCGGTGAAGACCGTCATCCTCGATCGTCAGACCGTCGCCGTCGCTCCCGCCGGAGCTGTCTTCCATAAGGCGGACTCCAAATGGGTCGCAGGCCCCGCGCCGGCCAAGCCGGGGACCCTTACGAAAACACAAAACGTCTGCGGACCGGTCGATCACGCCTTCATGTCCTCCTTTGTTTTTGTCCGCCCGACCGGTTCCCCGCTCCACGAAAAGACCGGTGCCTGGGCGGCGAGTGAACTAGATCACGCGATCGGATTCTGGAGAAAAGTCTTCCGTGGGGAGGCCCCCGTGAAGGATGACAGCGCGATCACCGACGACGATATCGCGAACTCGAACCTCATCCTCTGGGGTGATCCCGCCTCCAATGCCATTCTCCGGAAGATCCTGCCCGGGCTCCCGCTCACGTGGGATGGGGAGAGGCTCGTCCTTGCCGGAGAGGCGCATCCCGCCGCCGCAGTCATGCCGGTTCTCATCTTCCCCAACCCGCTCAATCCCGAAAAATACATCGTCCTCAACAGTGGCCCGACCTTCCGGGAAGACGCCCTCCTCAACAACTCCCAGCAGATCCCGAAGCTCCCTGATTGGGCGCTAATCGACATCAACACGCCAGTCGACGGGAAGTGGCCCGGCAAAGTCGTCAGGGCCGCTTTCTTCGATGAAAACTGGGAAGTAGAGGCGACACCCTGAGCCGAAAGAGATTCCCTATGAAATGCAAACTCCTCCTTGGCACCCTCGCCCTCGCGACCGCTCTGATCGCCGGCCCTGGTGCCGCTGCTGATCCCGTGGAAAAACCGAATTTCATCGTCATCTTCACCGACAATCTCGGCTACGGCGACATCGAGCCCTTCGGATCGACCCTCCACCGCACCCCGAATCTCAGCCGCATGGCGGAAGAAGGGAGGCGGTTCACCCATTTCTGCGTCACCGCCGGGGTCTGCACGCCGTCGCGAGCCAGCCTCATGACCGGGTGCTACGCGCAGCGTGTCTCCATGCATCTGAACGACCGCGACCACCACGTCCTGCGGCCCGTCTCGCCCTACGGGCTCCATCCCGATGAGAAGACCATCGCCGAAGTGCTCAAGGAGAGCGGCTATGCCACCGCCGCCGTCGGCAAATGGCATCTCGGTGACCAGCCGCCCTTCTGGCCGACCCGTCAGGGATTCGACGAGTATTTCGGCGTGCCCTACTCCGACGACATGACCGAACGAACCTGGGAGCAGGATGGTTCCGAGTGGCCGCCGCTTCCCCTGATGGAGAACGAGACAGTCATCGAAGCCCCCGTCGATCGTGACTACCTGACAAAGCGCGAAACCGAGCGCGCCCTCGACTTCATCGAGCGGAATCGCGACAGACCCTTCTTTCTTTACCTGCCCCAGGCCATGCCCGGCAGCACCTCGGCACCCTTCGCTAGCCCGGCTTTCAAAGGCAAAAGCAAAAACGGCCCCTGGGGCGATGCCATCGAGGAGCTCGACTGGTCTGCCGGCCAGATCCTCGCAAAGCTGAGGGAAACCGGCCTCGACCGCAAGACCCTCGTCATCTGGACCTCCGACAACGGCGCCCCGATCAAGGCCAACGCGGATGATCTCAGTCGCGGATCGAACCGGCCGCTCTCGGGCACAGGATACACGACGGCTGAGGGTGCCTTCCGTGTGCCGATGATCGCCTGGTGGCCCGGGACCGTCCCCGCCGCGACCACCTGCGAAGAACTCGCCTCGACGATGGACCTGCTCCCTACCTTCGCCCGGCTCGCGGGCGGCGAGCCGCCGCAGGATCGCAAGATCGACGGTCTCGACATCCGCCCCCTGCTGACGGGAGAACCCGGCGCGAAATCCCCGCACGAGGCCTACTACTACTATTACCTCGACCAGCTCCAGTCGGTGCGCTCGGGACCGTGGAAGCTCTTCCTGCCCCTCGATGGATTCGTACGACATCCCCATTTCAAAGCCGGGGAGAAGAGCACTCCGCCCCTGCTTTTCAACGTGGTCGAGGACATCGGCAGCGAGCACAACCTCGCCAGTCAACATCCCGAAATCGTCGCCCGACTCACCGGCCTAGCGGAAAAAATTCGCGCCGACCTCGGTGACCGCGACCAGCCCGGCCCCGGCATCAGACCAATCGGGCGGGTCGAGCATCCGGTGCCCGTGCGTCTCGCTCCCTGAGAGACTGCGCGTCGAATCTTACCGCTTTTCAGGGAACCTTTGCGCTGCGCACCCCGCCACGATACCAGGCCTCGGGCAGGTCTTTGCGCGTCGCCAACAGGATGGAGACGATGCGCTCCCTCTCGCCTTTTTCGAAATACCGGTAGCCCTCGGGCGGATCAGGGAGCGTCAGAATGGCATGGAGCCGATCAAAAAACGCTTTCCGCATCCCTGTGGGTGCCTCCTCGAAAGCCTGGGCGTGGATCATGTAGCTGAGACGGTTCCTGAAAAGTCGGGTCTTCAAGTCGAGATCCTTGAGGCTGTGACCTTCCCCATCGCACCGCCGGTCCCGGAGGAAATCGTCACGGTAGGCCGTCGAGACGACCAGACCGGACCCGTCGAGGCGGGCTTCATTGGCGAAGAGAAAGTAGCGCACAAGTCGCTCCAAGCCGCGCTCGAGACCGAGCCGAGTCCCCGTCGGGATCTCCCCGCCCGACTTTTCTCTTTCATACTCCGCGAGACGCCAGCGGTAGCGCACCTCCATCAGCAGATTGTGTCCCTCGATCTGATGATCAAAGAGCAGCAACGGCAGCACGTTGGCGTCGGGACCCGGATATTTGCCCGATTCAAAAAGCGCCCCGAGATTAGTCAGGACCGGTTCTTCGGGTCGCTGGAGCCGGGTCTCTCCTCCCTCGCGGGTGGCGAAGGCATTCCCGAGATGGCCGAGTGAGCGCGGGGCACCGCTCACGTAATATCCACCCCAGCGGTCCTCGAGCGGGACACCGTGGTGCATCCGGGTATGTCCGGGAACCGATCCGATCCGCCGCCCGTCATCCGCGACATAGGCGGAGCGCGCCATCGGTCCGGGCAGGAAGTTCGTCGCCGATCCACTGTGACACCCGGTACACCCGCGCCCGCGAACGAAAGCGGTTTTTAGATCCGGCCGCTCCTCGGGGAGTTCCTCGAGGAAGAACAATCCGCCCGCATCGGGATCGAACATCAACACCTCGATGAGCCCGTCGGGCACCCAGGTGACATAGCCGTTTTCGTTGAAATAAATCGCCCGCGGCGTCTGCGGGGTGATGTATTCGCGCTGGAGACTCGTCTTGGAAAAAAGCAATATCTGCGAGGACTCGGGCATCCCGAGTTCTGCGAGGAGTCGACGCAGCAGCGGCAGCCCGGTCTCATTGCCGAAATCGTGCCCGCCCTTCGCCGTCCGAGCCACGAGCCGGCTCATCGCATCGCGGCCCTCGATCTTCCCGTAGTCGTGCGGAGGAATCTGGAAATCATTGAAGGCCTGCGCACGCCCCTCCTGACTCTGAAAGAGCCAAGCGGCGACGAAGAGGGCAAACACACGGGGACGCATGGGAGATACTCGCTCAGTTCGCCATCCGGACCACAAAGAAGTGTTCCATGATCAGGCGCGCCGGGAGAGTCACAGAGCCGAATTTCCCTCGCGGGTGAACATTCGTTGCATCGCGGCGAGGCGATCCGCCGAACGCTTTGCGACACCCGCCCGCTTTTCGAGGTGCTGTCATACGACCAGAAGTGTAGAAATTCCGTCAAGCCCTCAGATGTTCGATGGTTCCAGCTCACTTTGCGGCCGGGATCATCTTCAACTCCGCGAGCCACTGGATCGATTGCTTTTGCCAGGCATCCCACATCGGGCCCTTGTAGCCGTTGAGACCATGACCGCCGGAGGGCAGGGCGAGATACTTCGCGGGGACCTGGTGTGCCAGGAGCGCTTCGTAAAAGTGGAGGCTGTTGTCCGACACGACGACCTTGTCATCCGCCGCGTGAGTGAGAAAGGCCGGCGGGGTTTGCACCGTCACTTGCTTCTCGTTGGAAAAAGATTCGACCAGCTCCGCCGACGGATCTTTCCCGAGCAGATTTGTCCTCGACCCTCCGTGAGTGCTACTGTCCATCGTGATCACCGGATACACGAGGATCATGAAGTCGGGTCGACTGCTCATCTGCTCGACAGGATCGGACGACTGCGCGTTTCCGGCGTCGAAGTGCGTCCCTGCAGTCGAGGCGAGGTGGCCTCCGGCGGAAAATCCGATAATGCCGATGCGGGCCGGGTCGAGGCCCCATTCCTTTGCCCGGGAGCGGGTCGTGCGCAGAGCCCGCTGGGCGTCGAGCAGGGGCACCTGCGAACGGCCTTTGGGCAGGCGGTATTCGAGGACGATCCCGGCGATGCCGTGCCCATTGAGCCAGGCGGCGATGCCATGCCCCTCGGCACCGGTGACGAGCCCGCCATAGCCGCCGCCGGGGCAAATGACGAGCGCGGCCCCGTTAGGCTTCGGGGCAGGATGCACCGTGATGTAGGCATTGGCATCGGCAGAATCGACCGAGCCGTCACCCACCGGCACCGCCCCCGGCCACAGGGGAATGCGATCCGGAATATCCGCAGCGTGACTGGAAACAGTAAAGCCGATCAGGGCGAGTTTTAGAATGTGAAGGGACGATCTCATGGAGCGGAATAGCTAAAAAGGTATATCGCTGCTGTAGCAAAAACGAGGCACAGTTCCCCCCCCGACCCGACGAGATCACGTAACCACCGCGCCCTCTTTTCCATTGCCGGGACGCGACCCGGCCCCCACAATCGCCACATGAAGTTACTCCCCCTGCTGCTCGCCGCCCTCCTTTCCACCTCCCTCTCCGCTCTCGCCCAGACCACAGCCCCCCCTGCTCCCGCGAAACCGGCGGTGGCGCTCCCTCCGCAAAAGGCCGACGTTGCCGCCGAAAAATACGGGCCCGACGGCAAGGTGAATCCGAAATTCATCGAGTCCCATGATCGCTTTGTGAAACAGGCCCGGGAAGGCAAAGCACAGCTCGTCTTCCTGGGTGACTCCATCACCGCCGGGTGGGGCGGGCACAAAGCGATCTGGGACAAAGCCTTCGGTGCCTACACTCCCGTGAACTTCGGGATCGGTGGCGACCGCACCCAGCACGTCCTCTGGCGTATCACCCATGGCGAGCTCGAAGTCATCAAGCCGAAGGCCATCGTCCTCATGATCGGGACCAACAACGTCGGTGGCAACACG
>JBDNIL010000020.1:0-5194 GCA_041688355.1 Verrucomicrobiales bacterium
ATGGTGGAGATTTGAAGGCAGGGACCGTGGGCCGGGTTATTCGCCCGGCCCAGCCCGGCCCAGCCCGGGCGCAAAAGAGTCTATCGAAAAGATGCATGCAGTCCCTGTGAGCCGTCGCGGCACCCTCGATTGCGGCACCGGGATCGCCGTAGAGCACCTTGACATTATATCGTGTGCTCATTAAAGCCTAAATGCCCTTTCCGATGACCCGTCACCTCGTGATTCTTTCCGCCGCTTGCGTCACGGTCTCTACCGTCGTCGCGGCACCTCCCGTAGCGCAAATGCCGGGGAAACATGGTGCCTTCTTTGAGAAAAATTGCGTTTCCTGCCACGGACCGGAAAAGCAGAAGGGCAAGTTCCGGGTCGATGACCTGTCGTTTGAAATCACCGAAGTCCAGACCGCCGAACGCTGGCAACAAGTGCTCAATACACTGAATGCGGGCGAGATGCCTCCCGACGACGAGCCACAACCTGACAAAACCACTAAAGCAGACTTTCTCGACGACCTGGCCAATGTCATGGTCGTCGCCCGGAAGAGTCTCGGTGATCAGAAAGGTGTCATCACGATGCGCCGGCTCAATCGTCGCGAATACGGCAACAGCTTGCGCGAGTTACTCGGGGTAGAGATCAATATCAGCGAACTGCCGTCCGATTCGAGTTCCGGCGGATTCGATACCGCCGGGGCGAACCTTTTTATGTCGGGCAACCAGTTCGAGCAGTATCAGGCGCTCGGGCGAGAGGCCTTGACCGAAGCGTTTGAGCGCCAGACCCATGCCGCCGTGGAAAAGAAGGAACGTCACGAGGCCGAAGCATGGACCCCCATTGTCACCAAGTTCGTCGCCCATCAGGTCGATGCGAAGGAGCGGGCGGAGAAATGGAAGGCGACGGTGGAAGCAGCAGCGGCAAAGCCTGAGAATGCCGAAGTCGTCGCCAAAATCCGCGAGGAGGTGAAGAACAATGAATCGCGCTTCCGCCGCGAATGGGCGCGGATTCCCGGCGCACCCGATCCTTTCACCTTCGGCTTCGACAAGGGAAACGAGAACGACGCCGACCTCGCCAACGATTCCCTCGGGGCCGCTTGGCTGGCCTATCACCAGAACTATCTCGCGCAACCCGCCGTGGCCACGGGCGCCTATCTCGGCGTGCAGACCCGGCATCCGGCGGAGCTGAATGTGAACTATCTGGACATGCTCCTGCCGTTCAATTGGCCCGTCGGCGACTATGTCGTGCGGGTGCGCATCGCCGCCACCGGCGACGCCCCGGCGGAACGGCGCTTCATCGAATTCGGCGTCGATGCCCGCGGCGGCGGCCAGATCATGAGCACGCACGAAGTCACCGGCACGATGGAGACCCCGCAGATCATCGAGATCCCCCTGACGATGACCCGGGGGCATGCGGAACGCGGCAACCGCACTTTCTACCTTCGCGAACGGGGCAGTTGGGACACCAATCCCGAAGGCCAGCGCAAGCGCAGTGAGGCGGTGGCTCGCAATGGCATCGGTCCCGAACTGGTGCTCTGGGTGGACTGGTGGGAGATCGAGCGCAAACCCGACGCCGACCGACCCGGGCCAGCCGGACTCGCCGCCCTCGGAATACCTTTTGATGATGCTTCGCCCGCACCGACTCCTGAAGAAATGGGGGCGGCGATCACGAGATTCTCCACTGAAGCCTTCCGCGGTCAAGCGCCGCCGGCAGGGTTTTCTGAACGTATTCTCAACCTTTATGATCTGCGCCGCACCGCAGGGGACAAACACAGCGCCGCCCTCAAAGAGGCGCTCTCGGTGGTGCTCGCCTCACCGAATTTCCTCTATCTCGCTGAACCGTCTCACGGTGACAAACCGCGATCCCTCACCGATGCGGAACTCGCCACGCGTCTCTCCTATTTCCTCTGGAGCGCTCCGCCCGATGCAGAACTCCGCGAACGGGCCGTTCGCGGTGACTTGTCCGACCCCGCAGTGCTCGCCGCCCAGACGAGCCGACTGCTCGACGATCCGCGTTCCGATAGTTTCATCAAAGCCTTCACCCATCAGTGGCTCGGGATGGATCGGTTCGACTTTTTCATGGTCAATCTGGAGGATTACCCCCGCTTCGACGACGGAACAAAGGCCGCCGCGCGTCAGGAGATCGACGAAACGATGCGCTTTCTCCTGCGGCAGAATGCCAGCCTCGGTGACTTACTGAAATCGGACTACGTCGTCATCAACAGTACTCTCGCTCTCTTTTACGGCATTCCGGGCGTGCAGGGAGACGAGTTTCGGAAAGTGATGCTGCCGGCGGGATCACCCCGTGGTGGTTTGTTAGGAATGGCGGCGATCCATCTCATGGGAGGCAATGGCGATCACACCAGTCCGGTCGAGCGCGGTGCATGGGTTCTCCGCAAGTTGCTCAATGATCCGCCGCCGCCCGCTCCGGCCAACATCCCCGCGCTGACGCGGCTCGCCGACCGGGTGCTCACGACCCGCGAGCGGATCCTGGCGCATCAGGAGGATGCTCAATGTGCGAGTTGCCATCGCAAGATCGACCCCATCGGTTTCGGCCTTGAAAACTTCGACGCCGTCGGCCAATGGCGCACCGAGGACAGCTACACGGCCAACGGCGCGAACGGAAGGCCCGATCCAAAAACCACGAAGAAATGGCCCATTGAGCCCGCCGCCAAGCTCTACAATGGTCCCGCCTTTCAGGACTACTTCGGACTGCGCGACATCATCGCCTCACGCTCCGATGATTTTGCCCGTGGTTTTAGCAGTGCTCTCGTGGAGTATGCCCTCGGCAGACCATGCGGATTCAGCGACGAACCACTCCTCGACGAACTCGTAAAACAAGCGGGCGGAAAAAACTTCGCCTCGCGGGAGTTCATTCACGCCCTAGTCCGCAGCAGGGAATTTCATACCAAATGAAGACGATTCTCCCACAGATTCAGAAAACCCGCCGATTCCTTCCGAAACGAATCAGCACGGCAATTCAATCAAAAAAATAATCTGCGGGTTCCCTGAATCTGCGGGAAAAACCTTCCCCCCGAAATATCAATCTCATGAAAACCCGTCGCCATTTTCTCCGCTCCGGCACTGCGTTCATCGGACTACCGGTCCTCGAATCGCTCGGCTTTCGCCGCTTCGCCTCTGCGGCCACTGCTGCCGCTCCTCCCAAACGACTCGTCTTCCTCGGCTTCGGTTGGGGCATCACTGAAGAGAGCTGGTACCCTGATCTCAAAACTCCGGGTGCCAATTACCTCCTCCCTGCCGGTCTCGAACCGCTCGAAAGGCACAAAGCCGACTTTTCCATCGTTCAGGGGCTTTGGAACAAATACTCTGAGATGGGCCACGCAGGCAGCACGATGTGGCTCACCGGAGCCAATCGCTACGCCGAAGCCGGACAGACCTTCCACAACAGCGTCTCCGCCGACCAGATCGCCGCCGCGCAGCTCGGGCTCGAGACTCGCTTCGCCTCCATCCAGCTCAATGGGGCGGAAAAAAGTGCCGAAGCCTCCGGACACGGTCCCGGTCTCTCGATGGCCTGGGACATCAGTGGCAAACCCGTCGCCGGTCAGAACGGTCCCCTCGCCGCCTATCACCGCCTTTTTTCCAAAGACGACACGCCCATCGAGCAACAGAAAGCGATGCTCGCCCAGAAGCGCAGCATCCTCGACACCGTGCTCGAGAACGCCCGTGATTTGCAGCGCGGCCTCGGTAAAACCGACACCGCCAAGCTTGACGAGTATTTCCAGGGCATCCGCGACATTGAGACCCGCCTGAGCAAAGACGAACAATGGCTCGGCGTGCCCCAGCCGAAGACCGACCTCACCGAGCCAGGAGCCAGCCTCGCCGGTCGCGAGGAGATCAGGATCATGTACGACATCATCGTCGCCGCGCTCCAGACCGACAGCACCCGCGTGCTGACCTACCGCCAGCCCGTCAGCACCCTGCTCACGAGCATGAACATCAACGTGGCGCCGCACGACATGAGCCACTATCACTCCACCATGGGAGAAAAACTCGATGCCTCGCAGCGCCGCGACCTCGCCCAAAGCGAGTTGCTCGCCGGTCTCCTCGACAAACTGAAGGCCACCAAAGAAGCCGACGGCACCAGCCTCTTCGACCATACCGCACTCGCCTACGGCAGCAATCTCCGCAGTGAACACTATCTCGACAACTGCCCGACGCTCCTCGCCGGTGGCGGTGCCGGGATCAAGCTCGGACATAATATCGTCGTTTCAAAAGACACCCCCCTCTGCAACGCCTGGCTGACACTATTGCACGGTATCGGGGTGTCGGCCGAACGCCACGGTGACAGCACCGGCGTTCTCAAAGAAATCATTGCCTGAGATATCAGGCGATTGGCAGGAGTCTCAGACTACAAGCTGAGCGGGTAGCCGGAGCGTGGTGATGGGATGGGAAGCGAACGCCGCAACGACTAGGCCAATCGTGATGGTCGGGAAGAGACCGCGCCCCATGCTTCTCACCAAACGCCTCAATCATGGAGAGACGCCACGCGGATCTTGCGGGAGTCGCGGCGCGGGTTGCGTTACGCTCTCCCAAAAGCAAACAGGGTCAGGTGCAACACCTGACCCTGTCGGGTTTAGAATATTCTCAACAGACTACCTTACTCGGCTCCGGCGATTTCGAGGAGCTCGACTTCGAAGACGAGGGCGCTGAAGGGCTTGATGTCAGCCCCGGCGCCGCGCTCGGCGTAGGCGAGGTCGTTGGGAATGAAGAATCTGTATTTCGCGCCCTTGGGCATCAGTTGGACCCCCTCGGTCCAGCCGGGGATGACGCGGTTGAGCGGGAAGCTCGCCGGCTCTCCGCGCTCGACGCTGCTGTCGAAGACAGTTCCGTCGATGAGAGTGCCGTGGTAATGAACGCTGACCTCCTCAGTGGCCTTTGGTTTGGCCCCTTCACCGGCGTTGATGACCAGATACTGAAGACCGCTCGCGGTGGTTTTGACGCCTTCTTTCTTCGCGTTTTCCGCAAGGAAGGTTTCGCCAGCCTCCATGTTGACCTTGTCTTCGGGGCTCATGTTTTTGGTCGCGGTGATTTTCTCATTCTCGGCAAAAGCTGCGGCGACTTCGTCTTCGGTGAGGAGAGGCTCCCCGCCCGCGACGACGTTTTTGAAGGCGCTCGAGAATTGCCCGAGATCGATCTCGATACCACGCTCCTTGAGCTGGCGGGAGATCATGAGCCCGTAGGCGTAGCTAATC
>JBDNIL010000205.1:0-2980 GCA_041688355.1 Verrucomicrobiales bacterium
CATCAAAGAAGAAACGTGAAACGAGACTGGAAGTCAGGCAAGCAGCTTGACTTCGGCTCAAGGCTCGTCGTGTGGAACAAGCCGGCAAAGCGAGGTGGCGCAGGGTTGAACGACGAGGAATGGGTGGCACTTCCCGACAAGATGGTCCTGCGTCACGTCGCGGCCAAAGCGAAAGGGCGGGATGGAAAGATGAGAACGATTTACCTCGTGACGACACTCCTCGACGCAGATGAATACCCCGCTGACGAAATAGCCGCCGTCTACGATGAGCGGTGGTCGATTGAAGTGAAAATCCGCGACATCAAGACTATGATGAAGTTCGAAATGATGCGGGTAAAAACACCTGAGATGGCGCACCGAACGATGAAGATGATTCAAATCGCCTACAATCTAGTGAAGGCACGGCAGGCCGAGGCGATAAGAGGAGAGGCGATCCTACTCGGAGAGCTCGGCTTCAGGGGAACTCTCGATCTGATCGATAAAAGTCGTGCCGGCTTTGCCGGCCTGGTTCTGCACCCCGCGCTCCTTGCCCGGGCAGTAGAAAACTTCGAGGCCGACTTGAGAGATCGGGTTATCCAGATACGCCCCGGCCGTCAGGAGCCACGAGCGACAAAAAACCGTCCGAAATCCTACCAATACATGACGAAACCAAGGCACGAATTCACCGAAATTTTCCATCGCGAACACTACAAGAAAGTGGCCTAATCCCGTGCCATTCTAGCCTGACCACTTTTCCAAGTTTCCCGTGCGTTTCCAGGGTCGCTGGATATTTGATATTCTTCTCCTGACCCCGTTTCCCGTCTCACAGACAAGCCACCTCACCTTTTACGTTCACTCGACTTAGGCCCACCCTACAGTTTAGCACTCACTTGATCGACTAATAATTAGGAAGGAAGCATGGCAATAAAATATCTAAAGATCTACCTAAAAGACTCCCAGAAATGAGAGGCAGCACAAATCCAGTGATAAAAAACCACCTCTCTCATAGCATATCAAGGTGTCTTGCCAGCCAGTAGGTCCAAAGCCAGTTTGATATCGAATCGCCGCTCAAAAATTTCGTCTTAAACCTGTACCTCGGCGCCCAGCGTTCCGGCTCATCATAGTATGTCATGTCGTTGATGTCTATGCTCTCGAGGATGAGACTTACCTTACTAACAATCTCCTTATTCTCGGGGTAATATTTATAAGCCATCGCTGCACCTCTTGAAACCATCGTGCTCCAGCCTGATTCTGAGCCATGATAAGATTCACCCTTTTGGTATCCGCCGGTCCGACTAACTGCGCCGGTCTCAAAATCAACCAAAGCTTGAGAGTAATACTTACCATTTGGCAAGATCGTCATTTCTGCTTCTTCCCACATTTGCAACACCCCTTTCCGCCATTTCTCGCTTAAAGGATTTTTAGGATCGTTTTTTAGGAGGATGTCAAAGTTCATAACATCCATGGTTAAAAAATCTGCCATATTCATGATCAGGTAAGCGCCCTTTTTTTTCTCATAAGCCGAAAGGGGCTTTATCCCGTTTTTCTTTTCATGCAGTAGAGCCCATTCCGGCTTCTGGGCATACCCTTCGGAAAGAAGCCGATCATATTCTTTTTTGAATTTTTCATCCCCTGTATGTTTGTAGGCTAAAATCAGCAAGGTAGGGAACCTCGTTAGCGGCCACTGCATATCTTCAGTATTATAATATGTGAATTTATAATCACGTTTCATCCAAAAATTCACCAATTGATAAATCATATTACCAATTTCCTTTTGTTCTTCTCGATCCGCATATTCACTGAAGTGATCCAAGGCAGAAACGACATATAGAACCTGATCCGAACTGGTTTGCTGCGAAAACTTATTGCCGTAAATTTTTGGAAAAAAGCCTTCCTCCAACTGTTTGCCAATCTCATAAATATATTTAATTCCAGAGTAGCATTTTCTTACTTTCTGAAGAATGGCCGCATTTTTTTCGACTTTATATTGATAGAGAAGTGACTGCATGTAAGCCCCCGTGGTCATGCCGCAATTTTCATAAGCGGCAATCCCGCTTCGCGTATACCCCTCTATGTGATAATCCATAATGCTCATCTTTGAGTCTATCTCCGGGAAAAAAGATTCCCCGGGTGGCTTTAAGGTCTTTTTATCGAGATGAGTAAATACGATATTGTTGGAATCAAGAAAATGGTGTCTCAAAAATAATTCAACCTTCTCTGCCTTTTCCCGCAACTCTCTACTATGCTTCTTCTCACCGAGAGAATCAGAACTCCTCCCGTCATCAATTGCCATCGTTTGGCCTGTCGAAGCGACAACCCCCATGGCAGTGGCTGCAGAGCGACTCAAAAATCGACGCCGGGATAAATCCAGATTGGAAGCGGATCTCAGTGAATTTTTCATATTTAGAGTGGTGGCTAATTGCTAGGAATTTGCTTTTTCATCCCTTCCGCATCCTTGGCACCCTTAGGCCGGGGAAGGAGGGGGTTCAATTGCTAGGAATTTGCTTTTTCATCTCTTCCGCATCCTTGCCACCCTTAGGCCGGGGAAGGAGGGGGTTCAGGGGGAGGTAGGGGACGAGTCGGGAAATCACCGCCAAGAATCACCTGATTTGACATGCTGAGTCAACGATTTTTTGGAGGAATCTCGTGTTCACGTTCAAACATCGCTAAAAATGGAGGACTCTGGACACGGATCCTCGCTCCCGCTTGATTTCTACGTCGAAATCAGGCGAGATCTCCGAGGGGATTTAATTGACCCGCGACTCAGTTCTCCCCGGACAACGCCCACTCTTCCTCAGGAAACGGATCGGGCGCATCGAGGACGAGGCGGCGTCCATCGCCGAGGTCGAGTTCCGGCGCGACCCAGTCGCGGAAAGGTGGCAGTCCTAGAATGTAGAATTTCACACCCTCGTCATCCCCCGCTGTAGGACGATGAGCTTGGCGAGCATTTCGCTCCAAGGGGCTTCGGCGCTCCCGGCCTCGAATTCCCGGCCTTTGAAGA
>JBDNIL010000021.1:0-5226 GCA_041688355.1 Verrucomicrobiales bacterium
AGTCCGGCCGGGGACATTCCCGCGTCTTCGAGCGACTCCCAGGCCGCTTCGAGCATCCAGCGCTGCTGAGGATCCATGCGGAGAGCTTCGCGCGGCGAGATCCCGAAAAACTGGGCATCGAACTTGTCGAAGTCGTGGATGAACCCGCCCCACTTCGTGATCATCTTGCTGGGGATCTCCACATTCTCGTGGTACCAGCGCTCCCGATTCCATCGATCCACCGGCACCGGGACAATCCCCGAGCGTCCTTCGACCATCATCTGCCAGAAGGATTCGGGGCCGTTCACGCCGCCGGGGAGACGGCAACCGATGCCTACGATGGCCAGAGGCTCGTGTGTCGCTGGTTTTTGCTCGAACATGGTAACAAAGAGTCGGGAGAGAGATAAAAGCGGCTAAGCCCGCAACCCGGGCGGAACCGGGTTCACAGGCTTACTCCTGGGATCACAAATCCCTAATGATGAAATACTTACGTTTGCTTTTCAAAAATTATTTCACAAATCAAGAAAGTCTTCAAGAGAAAGGATTGATGACTTAACCGTGATGACCGATCCAGTCAACAGGGTATCACCATCGACCCGGGAGGGTTCACTATCTGATTGGAAATCGAATCATCAGGCGGAGGGAAGCAGGTCGGCGACCGCCTCACGCTCTTCCCGCAATTCCTGTACCGTCGCTTCAATTTTTCCCCTGCTGAATTCGTTAACCGGCACATCTTGAACCATTTCCCATTTCCCATCGGCGACGCGGATGGGGATCGAGGCGATGAGGCCCTTGTCGATCCCGTAGGAACCGTCAGAGCAGACGCAGACACTGTTCCAGTCGCCTTCGGGGGTCGGGGTCGTGAGACTGCGAACCGTGTCGACGACGGCATTCGCGGCCGAAGCAGCCGAGGACGATCCGCGGGCTTCGATGATGGCGGCGCCGCGCTTCTGCACGGTCTCGATAAACTTGCCCTGGAGCCAGGCTTCGTCCTGAATCACGTCCGCCGCAGGCTTGCCCCCGATGAGCGCGTTGTAAAAGTCGGGATACTGAGTCGCCGAGTGATTCCCCCAGATCGTCGTGCGAGTCACTTCACTGACATGCACGCCGGCCTTGGCGGCGAGCTGGGACTTGGCCCGGTTCTCATCGAGACGGGTCATCGCGAACCAGCGATCCCGCGGAACATCGGCACCGGCGTTCATCGCGATGAGACAATTGGTGTTGCAGGGATTGCCGACGACGAGGGTGCGGACGTCGGAGGCACCGTTCGCCGCGATCGCCTTGCCCTGACCGGTGAAGATCTTGCCATTGATGCTGAGGAGATCTTTGCGCTCCATGCCCTGCTTGCGCGGCACACTGCCGACGAGGAGCGCCCAGTTCACATCGGTGAAGCCGACATTGAGATCCGAGGTCGCGACGATATCGGTGAGCAGCGGGAAGGCACAGTCATCGAGTTCCATGACGACGCCTTCGAGGGCTTTCATGCCGGGCTCGATCTCGATCAGATTCAGCGCCACCTTCTGGTCGGGGCCGAACATCGCGCCACTGGCGATACGAAAAAGAAGAGAATAGCCGATCTGGCCGGCGGCACCGGTCACGGCAACGCGAATGGGTATGCTCATAGTAGTAGTAGGTAGTGTGTGTTTTTAGAAATACTATTGCCTTTGCCGAGCCTCGATCAGGGGTCTTCGGCTCAGGAAGAACGGGTCAGCACCCTTCGCGAGCGGCCTGTCTCATTCAAGACTTTTTTGAGCATCTCACGGAGTTCCCAGAATGCTTTGTCCGTGGTTAACTCTTTCGCTGTCATCTCGAGGCGGTAGCTCCAGTTGATCCCGCCCATCACCCCGGGGATGTTGATGCGGTTGGTGTCGTAGAGGAGATCGTTGATCAGGATCGCGACGCGGTCCGAGTGCGAGAGGCAGAGCTCGCGCATGAGCTTTTCCCAGAGTTCGGGCGAGTATTCCGGAATGACGCCGCCATGGACCTCGACGCCGGCGAAGGCGCAGAGGGTGAGGAGAAAATTCTTCGCCTCCCAGTGCTCGTGGCTTTCCTCTCCGTGCTCGCACATCTGCCGGTACTGCCACTCCCACTGCGCCCGCATCGGGGCGTGATCGTGCGAGGCGTAGGTGGCGAAAGAGAGGGCGGGGTAACGGAGGCCCGAGGTGACGTGGCCATCGGTGTACTCCCATTGCGGGACCTTCATCCCCGCGATGCCCAGCTCGGCCAGGGATGGACGCACGTAATCGGGCACAGTCCCGAGATCTTCGGCGATGACTTCGGATCCCCCGGCTGCCTCGAGGATCATGCGCAGGTATTTCTCGCCTTCGGAGCGGTTCGCCGCCTTCGAGTCGTCCGAATAGTCGGCCCGCGGCCGGAATCCCGGGAGGTGGCCGCCACAATGGCCGGCCGCCTCGTCATGACTGAGGGGAAGAAATTCCGCATTCCGCACCGGATTCCACGGGAACGAGTAGATGCGGTAGAAGCCGAGGGCGTGATCCACGCGGAACATGCCGAAAATTTGAGTCGTTTTGGCAATTCGCTGCCGCCACCAGTCGAAATCGCGCGCCTCGAGGACGTCCCATCGGTAAAGCGGGATACCCCAGTTTTGTCCCCATTTCTGGACAAATTCGTCGTCTTTGAAAAGCTCCTCTGGGGGAGCACCCCCATACCAGTCGAGGTCGAAGATCTCCAGATTCGCCCAGACATCGACGCTGTAGAGGCTGACGCCAAAAGGGATGTCCCCCATCAGCGAGACGCCTTTCGACTTCGCATACTCCGAGACTTCGCCCCACTGGGTGAAGGCGACCCACTGCACGTAAGCGTAGTAGCGGAGTTCGCGATCCATCTCGGCGGGATGACTTTTGGCCTCCTCCGCGATGGCCGCGAGGGCGCTGTCGCGATCCTGGCAGTTCGTCGGCCATAATTGCCATACATGGCTCCCCCCTTCGCGGTCCATGAGAAAGCGGAAGAGGCAATAGTCATTCAGCCACCCCGCCTCGTCCCGGCAAAAGGCATCAAAGGAGGCTGCACGGGTATCCACCTTGTTGAGAACGGTCTCACAAAAGCGGTCATAGGCACGACGGAGGAGATCGTGCTTGAGACGCCTGACCTCGGCATAGTGGACCGCCCCTTCCCGCATGGCGTCCATGTCGCAGTGAGTGAGGATCTCAACAAACGCCTCTTTCGTGAGGTCTTTGAGCCCGTCCGGAGAGCAGTCGAGCGTCATCGGCTCGATCGCGACCGAGCTGATCGCATTGTAGGGACTGTTGTCCGGCCCCATCTCGTTCACCGGGAGGAGTTGGACGAACCCGAACCCGGTCTCCGCGGCAAAATTGACAAAATCGTGAAGTGAGCTGACGTCACCGATCCCCAGATCGTTCTCACTCCGGATGGAAAATACCGGAACGAGAATCCCGGCGAGTCTGCAATTCATACTGTATCGGTTCCCAGCCATTTACCCCTGTCCGCACCGTAGCGAACTTCGCGAGGAAAACCACTCAAAAGAGCCGCATTTTTGATTGGCCTGTTGCGGGTGGAAATTGGGGCCGTTTCGAAATCCTCAAAATGCCGAGGAGTTATTGCGGCCACAAATGTCGAGAACGAAGAAAGCGTTCTCGTGATTCGCTGCGGCCGGTCGCACTTCCTGCCGGCATGGCGTTCCCGCCATGATTTCTTCCACCCAGCCGCGCACGACAATTTCGCTCGTGGCGCTGCAGGCTTGGAGCCCGTACGAATAGGGCCGAACCCCTGAAGTATGCGGGAAAGCGATGTCATGGAGTCCTGAGTGAGGCTTCCCGTCTTGTCCTACGAGGCGGTAGGTTCCATCGATATCGACGCCGCCGGTGTGCAGGACGAGTTTCCCTTCGTCTTGAAAGAGATCCTTCTTTTTCTCCTCCTCAAGGTGTTCTGCGGTCGCGGGATCCACAAAGGAGGCGCGGGCCTTCCGGACCGAGCCGTTTGCCACCAGGCCGGCAAAGGGATATTGCTTCAGGTCCAGCGCCTTCTGACCGCTGCAATCGACAAACATGCAATAGCAGGCGGAGGATTGTTCGTCGTCATGATCCACCTTCAACATGGTTTTGCCTCGCTCCCCCTGGTCTTCTGAAAGCGTTACCCTGCCTGGAATGATGGCCAGCCTGCCCGCGTCATAGAGCGCGAGGATGGTGTTGGCAGAGTCCAGCGGCATCGCTGCGATGACATTCATGAGAAAGGGCATCACGACGGATTTTAACCTCAGGTGGTCTTCTGCGGGCATCAGCTCACAATGGAAATTGAGAGTGTAGATCAGATCGTCCATCGCCTCCTTCCAATGGACCGGTCGATCGTTTTTCACGGACTCCTCCGCGTCCAAAATTTCCCTGCGCATCCCTTCGAAAGCATTCTCGTACTCATGCTCTGCGGACATTATGGCGACGAAGGAATCCAGACCGAAGGCGGGATCAGCCAGCCTCGCCACGAGCTCGGGCATCCCGTCCTTTTGGAAATCGTCCAACAGCACGGGGCGACAGACTTGTTCGAAGAATGTTTCCAACCGCAGAAATCCACTTTCATCGACCAGTGCCAGCAAGCTCTCACGATCCACGTGCCGATAGATCTCCCGCATCGGGTTGACCTGGGAGAACTGCAGATGCGGCAGCATCCCGTTGGCCGCGTGCATCGTTATCTTGAATTTTTCCGCGTCCGGATGGGGCACAAATGACCATTTGCCGCAATCGTCGATGAACTCCCCATGCCGGTGCGCCAGGGAGGAAACCACATCGAAGGCACTCAGGGATGCCCCCAGTGTGCCGATTTCGAAATTGTAGTAAGCCCCTTCGGCGGGGAACAGCTTGCAGATCGGCCAGGGCGATGCGTAGTAGCCGTCCTCCGCTTTGTCCTCCTCTGCCCAGCAGTGACCGGTGGCGATGACGATGCGGTCGATGCCCGCTACGGCCCCCTCCGCTGTCGTCAGCGCGAAAGTGCCATCGTGCCACGACTCCACGACTCCACGACATCCGTGACTTCGCATCCGGAGTGTTCGCAGATTTCGAGCCCGGCGGCACGCAACTTCCCGGCGATCACCTGATACTGCGAATTGAGATATCTACCCAGCGCCAGGCGGCTGTCGACCTCGCTCTCACTGATGACTTCGTCCTCCACGCCGAGGGAACGCAAGAGATCTCGGTCCTGCTCCCGCATCCATTGCGCGAGGGGAATATCCAGCTCCGGCAACTCTTCGGAGGAGATATTGGACATATTGAAGCGATC